>NZ_CAMTIK010000001.1 GCF_947072685.1 uncultured Cetobacterium sp.
ATTGTGTTTCATCTCCCCATCCCCTTTAACTTCCCCTATACTTTTAGTGCTTCAACTATTTCCAGCTCTCCAGCTTTTTTAGCTGGGAACACACCAAATACCAGTCCTACTCCCATAGTGACAAGCGCTGTCATAAATATCCCCCCAAGACTAAAACTTGGTGGTATCCTTAGGATAACCCCTGCTACATATGACATCACAACCCCTAGAAGTGATCCAATAGATGTTCCAATACCCACTACTATCGCCCCTTCCAAAAGAAATATCTCCATGAGTTGCTTTTTCTGCATACCCACAGTTCTCAGTATCCCAATGTATGCTCCTCTTTCTCTAACTGAACTTCCAATCAGATTTAAAACCCCAACTCCACCGACAACTAAAGAAATAAAAGAGAGGATAAATAAACTTTTGCTCACAAAAGTTTTTATCCTCTCCACTTTTCTATAGACGTCTGGTGTTTCTAATAACCGAATCTGCCTGTAACTTAATCGGGACCTATTCAGCTCCCTAAGTATTACTGGTATATATTCCACCCCGTCTTCATCTTGTGGAAAGGATACGACCAAACTTCCATAGTCTCTCCTTCCAAAGATTTTCTCAAATGTTAAATCCCCAACTATAACTCTATCCCCTATCTTCATAGTCTCAAACGGACTTAACTCCTGATACAAATCCCGAACCCTAAATTTTTTTTTCCCGTTTCCAGTTTCAAGCTCAATATTTTCCCCTACTCTAGCCTCTGGAAACTGTGTTTTATCTAAAATTACCTCATTTTCTGAAAGTTCTCCAAGTCCCATAGCTTTGAGTGCTTTTTTTGAATAGCTTTTATACAGTATATTTCCAACACTCACCTTTTTTTCTGGAAGTACCCCATACTCCACAAATGGTAATCGTTCAACAATCTCTAGGTCCCTACTTCCTAGATTTTCACCGCCCACAAGTATTCTGTTTTTTCCAATGGCTGAGAGATCATTTGCTATCATCTTTTTAGCTCCCTCTCCTAGCGAAAGAGTCATCACAAGTGCCATAGCCCCAACAATAACACCAGCTAGTGGAAACAAAGCCCTTCCTCTATTTCCCAAAAGAAATCTATATGCCATCCAAAATCTCATCAAATCACAGCCCTTACTCTCTCTCCACTGTTTACTTTGAATGGATTTATCACAACTTCGGTCCCCACAGGTAGATTCAGTATCTCATACTCAGTGTTTGTCTTAGCCCCTAACTTGACCTCGGTCTTTCTAACTCTTCCATCCTCAACTGTGAACACATAACTTTTATCCCCCTCTTCCAAAACTGAAAAAGAGTTCACTCTTGCAACATCTCTTAAAGATTCACTGCTTATCTCCACGTCGGTTATAAATCCTGGCTTTAAACTGTTCTGTTCAGCCACTTTTACCTCAACCTCTATGACCTTATCCCTTTTACTTCCTAAAAGACTCTCTCTAGCAACACTTGAAACTCTTGAGACAATCCCTTCATACACTAGCTCTCCCTCAGATGAACTTGTCCTTATAGTTGCCTTTTGATCTTTTGAAACACTTGCGGCCTGATACATTGGTACCTCAACTTTTATAATGCTCTCCCCTCTTGGTGAGATAGCTAGAAGCCTTTCACCGCTGTGAGCATTACTTCCCTCAACAACATCTATTGCTGTTATAACTCCTGATATCGGTGCAACTAGCGGTTTTTTTAACTGCTCGGCACGTCTTGCTAAAATCTCGTTGTTTAATTCTAACTTCTCTAGTTGTGATTTTAACTTGGCCTCTTCAATCTGAAGCTCTCTTGTCAAGCTTTCAAAACTTACAGCCATCAATTCAAACTTTTGTCTATTTAAATCCAGTGCCATTTTCAAATCCTCTAGCTCTACAGCTTTCTTATCTGCCTCTGTCATAGCACGACTGGCCTCTGTACTTGAAACTCCATCTTGAGCCAAAAGCTTTTTATAAGCTTCAGCTTTATCCCTTAAACTTTTAGTCTCCGCCATTATAACTGGAAGCCTTCTTATATCTCCGTTAACTCTTTCCTCTAAGTTTCTCATCTCTAACTTTCTGTTATCCAGTTCAAGCTTGAGTGATCCACCCTCAAGGTCAGCAACTCTCAATTTTATATCTTTGATATCGAGTTGGTTTATACGCAGCTCCTTATCGTTTTCAATTATACTCTTAGAACTAAAAACCATCAGTTTATCCCCAGGTTCAACCTCTTGTCCCACACGCGCAGTTATACTCTCAACAAGTGCTGGTGCCTCCACATACACAGGTACAACATCTCCCGGAGCCACAACCCCAGCATATAAAATTGAACTGGAAAGCGTCCCCATCTCAATTTTTGAAATTTTTACCTCTTTCCCTCTCGAAAACTTATTCCCTTTATAAGCTACTCCAGCCACAAGTAGAAGAGATAAAATCCCTATAACTATCTTTTTATTCATCTCTTTCTCCTATCTATACAGATTTTCATACTCAATAACTGCTAGTACTAACTCTCTTTGAAGTTTATAATAATCCTCTTGAGCTGTTCTCAACTGATTTACCGAGTTCAAATAATCAAATGTTGTCACCAGTTCATTGTCGTATCTTAAATTATCTATCCCTAAGTTTTCCTGTAACAGTTCCACCCTTTTCCTTTGAGCCTGACTCTGCCCTGCAAGAGATTCTATCTCACCAAGTTTATTTCTCATATCTAGGTCTATCCCTTTGATATTGTTTTCATACCTAATTTTAGCTTGATCCAATTTGTATTGACTTTGATTTATGGAATCAATTGTTCCACCCCATTCAAAGACATATCTAAATCCTACCTCAACCATTCCTTCATTTCTTGTCTCAAGTCTATCTCCAACTTTTTCTTTAAATTTATGGGAAGGCTTCACATAAAATGATGGATAGAGATTAGCTTTTGCTATCTTCACATCATATTCAGCGACATCCACAAGAAGACTCTCTCTTTTTCCTAAAGTTGTGCTCTCTGGAGCGTCAACTTTTTTTATTACCCCTATGTTTTCTAAGTAATTTATGGCACTGAACTCATCCAGTTCCACTTTTTTGTCTAGATCATATCCCAAAAGTTGCATAAGAGTCTCTTTTGCCGCTCTCTCCCTCTGGTTATTTCTAAGATTTAAGGCCACATTATTTTCGATATCCGCATCCACTTTTAAAACCTCTGACTTTGGAATAAGTTTGTTCTCTCTGTACAATCCATCCAGTCTTGACCTCTGTTTTGTCAAAGCCTCAATTGTTTTATCTGTAATCTCCTTTTGCTTTCGATAGTTTAGAGCTGAGAAATACTCAGATACACTCTCCTCTTGCCATCTATAAAGTGTTAACTTCTGGCTCTCTTTAGCAATATCCAACTCTTTCGAAGCCTTTTTATACCCATACATCATTCTTCCACCTTGAAATATTGGGATATATGCTTCAATCTCTTTAAATCCTATTCCTTCATCCTTTACAATCTCCCAATCCTCCTCTGTAGAAAGATTGACAGGTGGTAGAATCAGATTTTTTAAAGCTTTGTTTTTACCCTTCTCTTTAACTCTCACATCCAACTCTTGTATCTTGACTTCAGGGTTTGCCACTTCAACCCTATTTAGAATCTCCTCTAGCCCAATTCCCTTTGAATATGCCCCCAAAGATAGTGCTAAAAAAGCTCCAGTTAGAAACTTTTTCCTCATCCCCAAAATCCTCCTTGATCTCTTTTCCTTTTAAAATATCCCTTCCATTTGTCAAAAGTATCTTTCTAAACACTCTCTTCTCAACTATACTCTTTATATATAAAAGTTCGCTCTCAAGATTATAATCCCTTTTCCCCATCTTGTGTGCATCACTTCCTAAAAAATCTATATACCCCTCTTTTAAAAGTCTTTCCACTCTTTTGCTAGAACACGCTCCAGATATGTTTACTTGAACTTTTACACCCATTTTTTTAATTCTCACTATATCGCTTCCAGTAAAATTTCTATATCTTTCCACATGAGCCAGTATTGGGATATACCCATGTCTCATAACTCTTGCCAGCATCCCCTCTCCTACTTTCACAGGAGTCAGAGGTGAGAACTCTACCAAAAGATATCTTCCACCTACCGTGTTAAACGTTTTCTCTTTCAATACCACATCCAAGTTCTCATCCAGATACACCTCATTCCCCCTATGAAAAACAACGTCTAGATTCAATTTTTTACAAGCCTCATTTAAAATTTCAAAATTTTTATCATAGTTTTGATTTTTAAATCTTCCTTTAGCAAAGTGTGATGTGAGTATAAACTCTTTATATCCCAACTTTTTCCCCAGCTTTACAAGCTCTATAGACTCCCCTAATGTTTCAGGTCCATCATCCACTCCAAAGAGCAGATGCGTGTGGACATCTACCATTTTTTCCCCTTTTGGTCTCCACTCAGTTGTCTTCTATAGTCTCTTTTTAGCTTTTCTACAAATCCTTTTATACCTTTTTTAGGTATATATTCTCTTGAGAGGTTTTCCCCCTCCTCCGTATAATAATCCTTATAGTATGAGTAGTTGTTGTTGTAGTAGCCATAGTTTCCATATGAAAGTCCATTTTTATCCACTCTATTCACTATAAATCCGTAGATATTCGCTTTAGCGTTCTCTAACATAGTTTTTCCAAATTCAAGTTCTCTTTTAGCAACCTGATCATAGGCTACAACATATACAACTCCGTCACAATATTTAGATAAAATAGCTGCGTCACTCGCCACTATAAGTGGTGGTGTATCTAAAACTATAGTGTTATATCTCCCTTTTAACTCCTTTAAAAGAGTTTTCATTCTATCCCCTAGAAATAGTTCCGTCACATTGTGAGCCATATTTCTTGTCGGTAAAATATCCAGATTTTTCTCAACATTTTTTAGTAAAACTTCATCCACAAGAGATTCATCAGTTAAAACTGATTCCAATCCCTTTTTAAAATCAACCCCAAAACTTTCATGAGCCCTTGGTCTTCTTATATCACAATCTATAAGCAGAACTTTTTTCCCTGTAATAGCTATACTCATAGCGTAGTTTGAAGCTATTGTACTCTTTCCTTCCTTGGGAGTTGTACTCGTTATCAAAACAGTTCTATCCTCATCCTTTTCATTTAGAAAGTGAAGGTTTGTTCTAATAACTCTTAAAGCCTCATTCATTTCGTGATTGTTGGCATCCTTAAAAAACAGTTGTCTCTTACTAGAATGTTTATTTTCCATTTTTCCCCTCCTCTACCAATGAAAGGTTGAAGTCCGGAACCATTCCAAGCATCGTTGTTCCAAGTATCTTCTCTATATCCTTAGGTTTTCTCAGTTTACAGAAGAAAAATTCAACTATAAAAGCTACCATACATCCAATCATCCCAGATAGTACAAATGATATTGCAAGGATAAGAGCTCTTTTTTTAGGTAAAGGTTCTTTTGGTACCTCTGCTGGTTCAACTATCTTTATATTTTGAAAGTTCATAACCTCTCGAACCTTTAACATAAACTCGTTTCCAATCTCATTTACAACCGCAGCTGCCATAAGTGGATCTCCATTTTTATATGTCAGTTGTAGAAGTTCAGTATCTTCAACAGGTTCTATTGTCACCTTTTCTTGTAACTCTTTTAGACTCTCATCCAAATCATATTTTTTTATAACATTATTTAAAATAGCTCGACTTTTGGCTATCTCAGCATATGTTGTTGCCAATTTCTGATTCATCGAAAGCTCCCCACCGTCCAAAGAGTTGGCCGAATAGTTTCTTCCGCTAGAAACCATAAGTGTTAGCTCCCCTTTATAGACTGTTGGTCTTGTAGCTGCAAAGAATACTCCCAGTGCAAATATAGGTATCGCCACAAGCATAATCAATTTCCATCTTCTCAGAAGTGTAAAAACAAGATCCATAAGATCTAGTTCCTCCTCATCCTCGTAGAAGTCATCCTCATAAAAATCCTCTTTTTTCCTCATTGTTCTCCCCATCAAATCTTAATTTTTGGATAAAAAAAGCGACCAACTCCCGATCGCTTTCATTACTCTATCATTATTAATGTGTTGCTTTCAGTTTCTATTTTATTGGTATTTTATAAATCTCTTCTTATTTGTATGTGTACGGTGTATTTTGTGGGCTTGTCAGTGCCGTCGATCCCACATGTGCTGTTGCATGCGCTGCTGCTACCGCTCCAACTGAAGATGCTGCTCCTCCTGTTGAACCTCCAGATTCTCCTCCATCTATAACACCAGAGTCTCCCATACCAAAGGCTGCCATAAATGATTCGCCTTTTGTCATCGCTGCTGGGCTTGCCTCAGTTGCTGATATTGTTGTCTCCTCCTGAGTAGCTGTTTCCTCTTCAGCACATAGAACTACTGCATTTATAAAAAGTAGTGATATCATCACCAATATAATTTTTTTCATATCAATCCCCCCCTATTTAAAATACATATGCTGCTGCTATTGATCCAATTGCAGATACCTTATCCTCTGGTCCCTGTTTAGTTAGATTAGTTGCTCCTAGGTTAACAGATACTGGGTAATCTGGGAAAGGTACAATACTTGTTCCCAATGTCACCACATTTGAAGTATAATCTAAAATCAAACTCATCTGCGGTAAAATATATACAGCTATCGAACCAAATCCTCCAACCTCTTCTTTTCTATCTCTATTTTCAATATTTACATCTGCAAAAGAGTTATTTCCAAGTCCTGCTGTTATCGCTATTGGTGCAATATCATTTGACCATAACTTCGTCACCGCCGTATAAAAACTTGGATTTTCATTATCTCCATCAGTTCCATTATCATGCCATAGGTTTACTCCATTCATTCCAACTGACCAACCAAATCCATAATCTTTGAAATGACGTCCAAAACTTATATTCAAATTCCCTCTGTTGAAAGCTCCTCCATCTCTTGGATCTACACTTCCAACTCCTAGAGATATCGCTCCACCTATAGTTTCAGCATCTCCAAATCCCATTCCTAGAGCTAGTGCTCCATCCGTATCATCGCTGTTTGTCTTTCCAGACAGTCCTGCAAAGGCAACTCCATATGATGAAACTAAACCTGATGGTGCCCCCATAGAAAAACCTGGCACTGTTGCCATCTCATGAAAGTTTTCTGATAAGTATATCAATGGTTTTCCATTGCTCACCTCTTTTTTAGCAAAAACTGCTGTGGTTTCTCCACTCACTGTAGATAGATCTGCTGCAAATCCCAAAGAACTAAGTGCCATCGTTCCTAATAAAACCTTCTTTATCATAGGTTTTCCCCTCCCTAAATATAGTTACCATTCATTTTGTAAATGGTTATTTTAAGATCGTTTTTTCATTTCATTATCACTTTTTTATATTAACATAATTTGACTTAAAATCAAAGTTTTTTCTTTTATTTTTTTCTTTTTTTTGAATTTTTTATAATATTTATGAACTTTTTTAGGTTTTTGTATACAGTTTTTAAACTTTTTTAGGTTATTTTTTTAAAAAATTCACTGACTTAAAAGCTTCTCAAATTACATTTCATTGTGAAAACAATATCTTGATGAACTATTTTTGACCGTTGTTTTTTCACGAAAAAAGGAGTCACTTTTTTATGAAAGTGACTCCTTTTATTTTTCACATGTTTTTTTAAAACAGTATGAGATCGTATATATCCTGTGTCCTATATGGACTCGGAAGCTTAAATTTTAAATTTTCCCAAACTCTACTAAACGTCATCTCATCCATCTCTTTGAGTTGATTGTAAGCTTGTTGTTTGTACAAGATATCGTCCCCACATTTTTTTATTGCGGTCAAGACATGTAATTTTATTTTCCTATAATTTTGATTTGTGATTGGAACTAAACTGTAATACTCCGCTAAAAGTTCTTTCTCCACACAGTACTCCAAAGAAAATATCTTTCTAAGAAATGTTCCTAGATATTGAACAGAAAGGTTTTTACTAAACATCCCTTTTCTCTCTCCATCCACCTCTATAAAGGGTAAAAACACATCCTGATAGTGATACTCTTGAACTGATTTTGTAAAAAATCTCAAGCTTGAAAATATTGTTTTTTTACTTACTTCTTTTTTCAAAAAACCTTTATCCACTTGATATACAGCCCCTATATGAGCAAATAGTGAGACCGTCAGGTCTTCCGAGTGACAAAAGTTAACAATGTTTTCATCATAGACCCTATTCTCTTTGATTCTTCTTATAAAATAATCGGCTTCAAAGAGCTCCTCAGTCAAATTATCCACCTTAAACAGAGCACTGAATACCCTATTTTCATCCAACATCTCATTTTTTGTATCGTTTGAAAGTTTTGCTAAAATATTATCAAACTTTGTATTTTTCATGAAGTTCTTAATAAATCCCTCATCTATATCTGGAGATATCTGTACATCTGGAGATATCAACAACGTGTTGTTATCCTTTATTATCTTTCCTTTTTTTAACTCCTTTAAAAAAAATGAGAGATACTCATTTTTAAACTCCAAGAAATACTGTTTTTCAATATCATTTAATCTAATTTTATCCAGAATCTTGTCATAGTTGAAAAAGTCCAAAAGATTTATGATTCCATCTCTATTTATTCCAACAGCATTCCATGTGCATGTATAGGGGATAAATCCTCTCTCTTTGTCAACCATTATACTCACAAATTGAGCTATTCCACCACCCAATGAGTGTCCCGTGATTGAAATTTTGTCCTTTGGAATCTTGAATTCATCATAAATTTTATTGAACACTTCCAGTCCGTCATAGAACTGAATGGGTTTTACTCCCAGTCCAATCTTTAGATCATTCTCTATAAAATCCTTATACGCATCCTCTATGGGATACTTCTCACTCCCACGATAGGAGATCACATATTTGTCCTCTAAAACATTTTTAAAAACAACGCTATAAAACCCAGTCGAGTCCTTATCTCCATAGGAAGCTCTTTTGTTATGTATATAAAAGATCTCCCATTTATCTAAAATATCTTCAAAAAATTGACAGAACAGAAACCTTGTTTTAAAAGTACAAAAATAAAATCCATCTGTATCCAATTTTGAGTGATCGTTCTCTTCATACACTTGGCTTAAACTTTTCCCATAATCATCCTCTGTAAAATTACAGTAAGAAAGTACACTCAGGAGTAAATAGTCCTTTGCTCTTTGCATTTTCTCCTCCTATATTTCCAGTAACGACAAGAAGAGATAGGTTATTCCCATTCCTAGCACCGCTCCTATTATCGTTTCTAAAACTGTATGTATTTTTCCTTCAACCCTCGATTGTAAAACTAAAATCAGCAGAAAAAGCGAGAGATAAAAGATTCTCACATCATCTGTCAAAAAAAATATCCCGGTAAAAAGAGCTCCTCCAAGTGCACTATGCCCACTTGGTATCCCGCCTCTTAGAGGTGTTCCCTTTCTAAAAAAACTCTTTATTCCTATAACTAAAACCACTAAAAATATAAGTATAAACACTATCACATTTGCATATGAACCCTTTAAAAGTTCAAAAAACTTATCAAACTCACCTGCAACCCTTTTATGAAAAACAAGATATCCCACAATCAGTGCATTTGTGGCAGCTATAAAAACTGCTCCAGCTCCCACATCTTTTGCCCTTTTTGCCAAGATATTATATCCCGGAGACATCAAGTCCACACAACTCTCTATAGCTGTATTCAGGAGCTCCGCAACCAGTACAAACGACATACTTATCGAAAGTGCAATCAGCTCCATTCTGCTGACACCTAAAAATATTGCAATCATCAGAACAAGTATCGTTGAAAAAGCGTGAAACTTCATATTTCTTTCCGTTCTTATCGTTTCAATAATTCCCTCTATCGCTACATTAAAACTTTGAGTTATATCCTGTTTCCCCTTTTTTTCCTCCATAGCCCCTCCTAGTCTCTTGTGTGTCCAAATTTTGCTAGAATCTCTTCCTCTCTGGCTCTCATCTCTTTTTTATCCTCTTCATCTATGTGGTCATAACCTAATAGATGTAGCATCCCGTGAGTTAGAACATAGAAAAACTCTCTTCTAAAAGAGTGGTTATACTCTTTACACTGTTCCTCCACCCTTTCTAAAGAGATTATTATATCCCCTAAAGTGTCGTATGGTCCTATCATATAGTCCTCTGTTTCATGGTATGCAAACGAAATCACATCTGTTGGCTGATCTTTATCTCTAAAATCTCTATTTATTCTTTGAATATCCTCATTTCCTACCAAAGCTACCGACATATATACAGGTTTTTCAGATTCAAACTCATCATTTAAAACCTCACATATATACTCCTGTACCTCATCCTCTTTTAAAAATTCACCGTATCCTTCAATCTCCACTGAAAAATCCAATACTACTTCCATATCTATTTACTCCTCACTTCATATATTATTTTTGCCCTGGATACTTAATTCTCACATGGTGTATGCTCATAAGTACCTTCGTAAATGTCTTTACTATTATCTCTATCTCTTTAAATGTAAGTGCTGCTTCTGACAGTTGATTCTCCTCTATCTTTGAGTTTATTATTTTACGTAGCATATTCTCTATCGTGATTGGAGTTTTCTCATCTATCGATCTCACCGCCGCTTCCACAGAATCTGCTAGCATTATAATTGCAGACTCCTTACTTCTGGGTGTGGGACCGCTGTATCTAAAATCATCTTCAATAACTGTTGGATCCAGCTGTTTAGCTTTGTTGTAAAAATATGCCAGCATAGTTGTTCCCTGATGCTCAAACATGACATCTCTTATCTCTCTAGGAATTTTATACTCTCTTCCAAGCTCATTTCCATCCTTTGTATGAGACGTTATAATCAAGTTGCTCAAAAATGGTGATATCTTGCTGTGAGGGTTTTCTCCCCCCTCCTGATTTTCCACATAGAATTTAGGTCTTTTCATCTTTCCTATATCGTGATAGTAAGATGCTACCCTTGCAAATATTGCGTTTGCTCCAATCGCCTCAGCTGCCGCCTCCGATAGAGTCGCCACCATCATAGAGTGATGGAACGTTCCCGGAGCTTTCATAGACAGAAGTTTTAGCAATGGATGTGATAGGTCCCCTAACTCTAGAAGTCTAAACGTTGTCAAAATATTAAATGTTTTTTCAAAATATGGAAGCACAGCTATTGCTAGCATTCCTGATAGAAGACCAGAAACCACAATCTCTCCACTTTGAAGAACAACTAAGCTTTGCTCTCTTCCTATAAAGTATGTCAAAAGTAAGTACAAGAAAAACTTTGTAACCGCAAGTTTCATCCCTAGAGCTATAAGTTCTTGTCTTGTTGTCACCTTTTCTATAAGGTATGTCCCCATTATACATACAAGGGATGTCACAATCACAAATACTGGATCATACCCCACAATTGGAAATAGATATGAGATAGCCATCGCCGTTGTAAGAATTGCAAAATCCTTGGCAAACAGTATACACATTAAAAAATACATTGTCTCAAATGGAACAAAGTATATGTGATCCAATTTTGTGAATCTAAATGTTAAAAACCCAATTGTATAGATTAAAAATAAACTTCTATACAGATTTTTATTCAATATATTTCTTTTAAATTTCGTCACCAAAAGTGGATAGAAAATAACAGTTAGGATTATTGTGTATAAAAGATTTGAGACTGAAAACCCTAAACTTTTCTTATACGTATATATCCCCGCTGCTTCCAGCAGTTTTGACTTGCTATCGGTTATTATATCCCCTTTTTTCACCAAAAGTGTCCCAGCTTTAATATCTAAAATTTGATCGTCAATTTGAGATATCTTTTCAGCTATCGAGTTTTTAGTCTTTGTCTCATCGTAGATATAGTTAGCTGTTAAGAAGTTTTCTACAATCCTCTTATCAAAATCTGTTAACTCTGCAAAAGCTTCATCATTCGGAGGTGAAATAGTCAAAATTCCCTTCTCCCTAATTATTCCTGTGGCGTAAGCTTTCGTTAAAAATCCAATAACTCTCTCTTTGGTCTCAAGTAGCTCCTTTTTATTTAGCTGTGTCAGTCCCCCTATCAGTTTAGGAGGCAGAGGTTTTCCTATAACATCCTCTATTCTATCCAGATAGAGTTTGTTTTTCTTAAAGTTTTTCTTCAACACCTCATCAAACAGGTATTCAGCCGCTGAGATATATACAGTTCCAGCTTGCGGAACATATATATACTCCTTTTTAGAGCCCTCCATCAGATTTTTTATAATATCCTGCTTTTTATCCTTATCATTAAAAAGTACACTCTTCGGTGCATATATATCGTTGATTGCCACATCCCCGATATCATACTTCTGTTCATTGATTATATATCCGCCCTTTGAACTAATAACTATAGCCATTATCATCAAAATCAGATAGAATATCTTCTCTCTCAGATGATGATCTTTAGTGTATAATTCAGCATCGTCTGAGTTTTTCTTATTCAGTTTAAAAGTTAAACTTAGACCAAACAGCTCAATTTTTTTCATATTAGTTGCTCCTTTTAAGTTTTGGAAATATCTTTTAGTACCTCTTCCTTTGTCAAAATTTTTACATTTTTTGTAGGGATAGCCTCTTTAAAATATTTTCCATAGCTCTTCGTAATCACTCTATTATCCAATATTGTAACTATGCCTCTATCACTTTTACTTCTTATCAATCTTCCGATTCCTTGTTTAAACTTTATCACAGATTCTGGTATCTGATACTCCACAAAAGCATTTTTATTTTGCTGTGTTATACTCTCTATAATCGCTTCTGTTACAGGGTCACTCGGCACTTTAAATGGGAGCTTCACTATTATTACAGAGCTGAGCTGATCCCCTTTTATATCCACACCCTCCCAAAATGAATCGGTTCCAAATAAAACAGGATTTTTTACTGTTTTATAGGTGTTTACAAGTTGAGATCTCGGAGCTTGCCCTTGAATCAGAAGGTTTAATCCAGCTTCTTCCAGTTCATCTTTTATCATATAGTAGATGTAGTTTAATGTTGAATAGGAAGTGAATAGTATAAAACATTTTCCAGAAGTTTTCAAGATTAAATCTTTTAAGAAAACTCTGATGCTATCTATAAATTTAGGATCACTTGGATTCAATAGATCTTTAGGAAGATATACCGTCATCTGATTGTTATAATCAAATGGGGAATGAATCACTTTTTCCAAAGTCTTCTCCTTTAGCCCGATACTCTCTTTGAAGTAGTTAAAATCATTTCCTATAGCGATAGTTGCCGATGTGAACACCATCTGCTTCAAATTGCTATACAGGTTTTTATCCAACTCTCCATCAATTTTTAGTGGAGTTGCCACCAGCTTCGAGTTACTTTTTTTTCCGTTTACTTCCACCCAGTATATAAACTTCTCATCCTCTAAACTTGTTATAAATTTAAGATTTTCAAAAAAACCTTCAAGCCTGTCTACATATCTTGAGAAATCACTCATATATCCCTCTTTATCCTCTAAATCTTTTAACTTCCCTAAAATACTTTTAACTTTTTTTAGGTATGAGGAGATATCCGCTATGAACTCATCCTTTAAGTTATCCAGCTGTGCATAGTATTTAGCTCTTTCAAACTCACCTTTTTTCAATCTATATGTTATACTTGTCATCTGCCCCTTAGAAAAAGCATCTATTAAAAAATTAAAATATGCTCTTCCAGAACTTAAAAGATTTCTATGTCTCAACTTAATATCGTTCTCTAAATCTCTTTCAATTCCTTTTTTTCCATCAAAATCCGTATGTTTCAAATATCCTATAAATACATCTAAACTTCCCGTTCCTCTTTTTTTAGATTTTTCTAAAGTGTAGATTTGATTCATAGTCTTTGTGAATCCGTATTTGGAAACCTCATAAGAGAAATAGTCCCTTGCTACCTTTTCCACGTTGTGAGCCTCATCGAAAACAACCAGCTCATATTCTGGAAGGATTGAGTACTCAGTGTTAAAGCCTATCTCCTTTCTTATAGCCAGATCTGAAAAGTACATATGATGATTTGTTATCAAAATATCCGCTTTTTTCTTCTCATCTCTTGCTTTTAAAAAGAAACACTCCGCTTTAAAAGAACATTTAGCTCCTGCACACATATCGGCTTCACTTTGGAAATGCTCCCAGATGCTGTAATCTACCTCAAATGGAAGTTCTGCCTTATCTCCTGTATCAGTTTTACCTCCCCATCTCACAACCTCTTTAAACTGACTCTTCTGGCTCTGACTAAACTCTTCAAAATCTACAATATCCCCTGTTGCCACATTGCTCAATTTTCTATTGCAAAGATAGTTTCCTCTTCCTTTCACTAAAATATAGCTAAAATCTCCCTCTATAACCTTTTTAGCTATTGGAATATCCTTGTTTAGAAGTTGTTCCTGCAAATTTATAGTATTTGTTGTGATAACAACTCTTTTCTTATTTTTTATGCTCCACTCAATGGCAGGAATAAGATACCCTAGAGTTTTACCAGTTCCTGTTCCAGCCTCAACTATAACTTTAGTTTCGGTATTTAACCCCTGCTCTATAATCTGTGCCATCTCCAACTGCTCATTTCTATATTCAAACTCCTTAAAAACACCCGCTAGAAGTCCATTTTTTTCAAAATATGGTTTTATATCTATCGCAATATTTTTCTTTAAACTCAACTCCACTATCACATAGATATCGCTGGCATCATTGTTTATAATATATGAAGCCCCATCGAGTCTGTTGGAGTACAGTGCTGCTATCTCTACATCTGGATCCGAAGGATATAGGTGCCCAGAAGGATGGTTGTGTATGATAACTTCCCCTTTCTTCATCGCTCTTAGAATTGCCGGAACCGAGTATCTATTTCCTCTTGCTAAAACCTCTATCTCCGTAACCACTCCGTTTTCATCGGGAATCCCTCTAAAAAAAACCTCATTTCCATCGGCTTCTTCTATCTCTAATTGAATCTTTTCCCTTGCTTCCGAAGATATTTTTTCCTCTATATTCATTCTTTCCCTTTCTAAAATTTAAATTTTACTACACTAACATAATACTCTTTTTTTGCAAAAATATAAAATATTATTTTTAATTTTTCTTCTTTTTTTATGTTAAATATGATAAAATATACTTGGTCCATTGTAAATATTGTAGTGTCTCTTTTTATGCTTACCTGTCAAATTGAAATACTTACACTGAGTATCGCAATCCATATTGACATAAGTCGTTATTTATGTTATTATGATATGAAATTTTATTTAAAATTAAAGGGAGGTTTTTGATTTGGCACATTCAAAATCAGCAAAAAAGAGAGTATTAGTAGCGGAGAGAAATAGAGAGAGAAATCAAGCTGTAAAATCTAGAGTAAAAACTATGGTTAAAAAGGTTTTAGTTTCTGTTGAGACTAAAGAGATTGAGGCTGCAAAAGCTGCTTTATCTATCGCTTACAAAGAGTTAGACAAAGCTGTTTCTAAAGGAATCATAAAGAAAAACACAGTTTCTAGAAAGAAAGCTAGATTAGCTGCAAAAGTTAACGCTTTATAATTAACGCTATGAAAATAAAACTGGGGATATCCCCAGTTTTATTTTATTTTTGTATATTTTTTTAGGAGGATGAAATGATCAAACTTATTGTTTTAGATGTTGACGGAACTCTCACAGATGGTAAACTCTATGTTTCAAACAGCGGGGACGAGATGAAAGCTTTCAATGTCAAAGATGGCCTTGGTATCACTC
The DNA here is from genome assembly GCF_947072685.1 of uncultured Cetobacterium sp. GTDB lineage: Bacteria > Fusobacteriota > Fusobacteriia > Fusobacteriales > Fusobacteriaceae > Cetobacterium_A. Next base: position 15,603 of record NZ_CAMTIK010000001.1, read on the forward strand.
AAGCTATCTCTTTAGGAAAAGAGGTCGCCATAATAACTGGAAAGACCTCTCAAATCGTGACTAAAAGATCTTCGGAGCTAGGTATAAAAGAGATCCATCAAGGTATCAAAGATAAAATAGGAACTTTAGAATCAATTTTAAAAAAATATGATATCGACTATTCCAATGTTGCCTATATGGGAGATGATCTCATAGATTTAGCTGTCATGAAAAAATGTAAGCTTGCAGGCTCTCCAAAAGATGCTGTCGAAGAGATTTTAAACATCTCGGACTTCGTATCCGCTAAAAATGGTGGAGATGGAGCTGTCAGAGAGTTCATTGAATATATATTAAAAAAAGAAAACTTATGGGATAACGTTATCAATCATTTTGTTCCGACTGAGCAATAAATATACTGCATAGATAGGAAGTTATTGGAACAGCGACCAAAATACCTATACTTCCTGCAAAAGCTCGAACTATATCGGCTGCTACAGACTCAAAATTTAAAATTCTTATCAGTGGAAATTGTTCCTTCTGAAGATAGATAAATAGAGTCGAAAGAATCCCACTTCCTATATATGCCAGTATCAGTGTATTCACCATCGTTCCTATTATATCACTTCCTATTCTCATTCCCGAACTAAACATCTCATGCTTTGTTATCGTGATATCTCTTTCTTTTAGCTCTGTTAAAGCTGATGAGATAGACATAGACACATCCATCACCGCACCCATACTTCCAAGTATCACTCCCGCCGAGATTATCTCTTTGACTTTTATCCCTTTTAAAAGATTTGAATAGTTTAAGGCCTCAACCGAAACAAATCCAGTCATAGCCATCTTGTATGAAAAATACATCGAAAGAAGACCCGCAAATACAACTCCTGCCACCGCTCCTATTATAGCTACCATCCCCTTTTTAGAGAATCCTGTTGTCAAAAGTATTGTAATTGTTGAACACAGCAGAGCACAGAGAGTGGAAACCAGTATCGGAGAATACCCCACAGCTATAGCTGGTAAAAATATATTGTAAATAATTCCTATAACTATAACTAGTGACAATAGAGCTTTCACACCTTTTAATCTGGCTACCAGTATTGTAAACGCCATAAAAATCGCTACAATCATCAAAATTGAGTTTCTCTTATCTATATCGACTATGTAGTAGATATTTTTCTCTCCTTCCACAGCGTCCTTGTAAAGCACTACATTTTGATTGTCTCGAATGTAGATGTTGTAGGCCTCCTCCACATATATAGGGGACTGAACAGTCACACTTTGTCCTCTGTCCTCACCTTCTAAAATCTTAACACTGTATTCTCTTGTCTCTTTTATTCCATCCTCTTGATCACTTCTGTCTTTAATAACACTTTCAAGGTAGAGAATCTTTCCTTTGATATACTCCTCTTGAGTTCTTTCATCTTCAGTAAAACTTAAAACAGACAGGATTAAAAATAGTAGAATAGTAATTTTTTTCATATCTCCTCCATATGTTTTTCCAGTATTTTTGGTAAAAAAAAACGAGGAAGAATCCTCGTTTCAATTATTACTTTCTGATTCCTAACTTAGCTATAAGAGCTCTGTATCCTTCGATATCTTTGTTAGTTAAGTAGCTTAAAAGTCTCTTTCTTTTTCCAACCATTTTAAGTAATCCTAATCTTGAGTGGAAATCTTTCTTGTGAGTTCTTAAGTGGTTTGTTAAGTGGTTAATTTGTGCTGTTAAGATTGCGATTTGAACCTCTGTAGATCCTGTATCTTTTGCATCTTTTCCAAAAGCAGTTATTATTTCTGGTTTGTTAATAGCCATTGTATTCCTCCTGAATATTTAATATCTGGGCCAAGGTTTACGTAGCTTACTCGTAAATCCTAGCAAAGATTAAGTTCATTATAGCATGTTTTATCATTTTGGTAAAGTTTTTTTATTCCATAACAGACTGAGAAGCCTTGCTTTTTAACTCCTCTTTTAACTTTTCCTCTTCTTTTTCTATATCTGCCAGTTTTTCTTTGATTCTATCCTCTTCTTCGATTCTCTGAACAGTTTTTCCCTGTAGCATCTCATCTAGTTCTTCACCTGTTATTGTCTCAAGTCTTAAAAGAGCCTGCGTTATAGTTTCTAAAGTCTCTCTGTTGTCTGTAAGTATCTCTTTAGCTCTTGTATAAGCGTTTGATACTAAGCCTCTGATCTCATCATCTATCTCTTTAGCTGTAACCTCTCCATAAAGTTTTTGCTGGAACATATCCCCTTCACGAGTGTTATCTAGCATTATTGGACCAAACTTCTCACTCATACCATACTTTGTTACCATAGCGTGAGCTATAGCTGTTGCTCTTTCTATATCATTACTAGCTCCAGTCGTGATATCTCCAAACACAACCTCCTCCGATGCTCTTCCTCCAAGTAGAGTTACAAGCTCAGATAAAAACTCATTTTTAGATTTCAGATATCTATCCTCTGTTGGAAGCGTCATCGTGTATCCCAGTGCCGCCATTCCTCTAGGTATGATTGTAACCTTGTGAACCGGTTCTGTATGAGGTGACAACCTCTGCGTCATCGCATGTCCAACCTCATGGTAAGCAACTATTATTCTTTCCTTTTGAACTGCCATTCTTGACTTTCTTTCAGGCCCGATAGTCACTTTCTCTGAAGCCTCTTCCAGATCCTGCATCTCTATCTCTTGTCTTCCAGCTCTCGCTGCAAGTATAGCCGCTTCATTCAACATATTAGCTATGTCTGCTCCTACAAATCCAGGAGTTTTTCTAGCAATAACATCAAAATCCACATCCTCTGCAAACTTTTTATTTCTTGCATGGACTTTTAATATCTCTACTCTACCTTTAATATCGGGTCTATCCACAACAACCTGTCTATCAAATCTTCCAGGTCTCATAAGGGCTTTATCCAGTATCTCGGGTCTATTTGTAGCAGCTAGAACTATTATTGTCTCGTCGCTTCCAAATCCATCCATCTCTACTAAAAGCTGATTTAGGGTTTGTTCTCTCTCGTCGTTTCCTCCGCCTTGTCCGCTTCCTCTTTTTCTTCCAACAGCGTCGATCTCATCTATAAATATTATGCACGGTGCATTTTTTCTAGCTTTGGTAAATAGATCTCTAACTCTAGATGCTCCAACTCCTACAAACATCTCCACAAACTCTGATCCTGACATACTGAAAAATGGCACTCCTGCTTCTCCTGCTACAGCTTTTGCAAGAAGCGTTTTACCTGTTCCCGGAGCTCCTAAAAGCAGCACTCCCTTAGGTATTTTAGCCCCTAAAGTTTTAAACTTATCTGGCTCCTTCAAAAATTGAACAACCTCTTCCAGCTCTACTTTAGCTTCATCAATTCCAGCAACATCAGCGAATGTCACTTTAGATATATTTTCTCCATTCTCTTTAGCTTTTGATTTCCCCATATTGAATACTTGAGGACCTCCGCCTCCGCCTTTATTCATTTTGTTTAGCATGAATATCCAAACTCCAATCAGCAGTAACATTGGGAACCAAGATGCCAACATATTCAATAGGAATGGTAGTTCCTGTGGTGGTAATGATTCTATTTGAATATTTTTAGTCTCTATCAAATTAACTAGTTGTGGATCGCTCCCCAGTCTATCTGTTATCATTCTAGCTTTCAATACAGTTGCATCCTTCTCAGCAGTGTATCCGTAGATATACCCTTCCTTTTCGTCAACTCTCACCAACTTGTTATCTGTAACATCTTTTAAGAAGTCTGTATAGCTAACAGTCTTTACATTTGTTGCATCTGATTTCGAGAACATTGATGGCAGTGATAAAATTATAGTCACTATAAACAGTAACATCACAAAACCTTTCAGATTGAATCTTCCTCCGGGTTCTCTTTGAGGATCTTTATCATTTTTCCCGTTGTCCATCCCCTCTTTTAGTTTCTCTTTAATCTTTCTTTTTCTGTCTTCTAATTCTTGTTTTTCCTGTTCCTCTTTAGACTTATCTTGAGTTTCTTCACTAGCTTTATCATCTTTTTGTTCATCTTTTTTCGGCTCTTCTTCAATGAAGTTATACAATGCCATTTCTTTATTTTCTTCTCTAGTTTTCATCCTGCCTCCTCATGATTAGCTTAATCCCTTTTTTATTTTTTTCACCCTTAAATACTTCACTTTTTTTTACTCCAGCCACCCAAACAATCTCTTTCTCTTTTAAGATTATTGGCACCTTTCCCCTCTCCTCTTGAACTATTTTTTCATTTATAAAAATATCTTTTAATTTTTTATAACTACTCATTCCTAGAGGTTGCATTCTATCCCCATCCTCTCTAGCTCTAATCTCAATCTCATCCCCTAGTTTTAAATCAGTTAAAAACTCATTTTTCCCTGAGCTTTTATCATCTTCTCGAGCCTCTAACGAGTATCCTTTAAAGTTAATTTTGAATGGTATTTTTATTTTAATCGATTCTTTTTCTTGTTTTTCTTTCTGTTTTTGTTTCTCTATCCAAATATTGCTATATTGTTTTTTTAAGATATAGTTGTTCTCTAAATTCAAGGTTTTACTTCCCCCAGAATTCAGTATTTTAATGATATTTAGTATCTTTTCCCGAGTCGCCTCTAAACCAAACTCTTTCAGATATTCATTGATTATTTTCCTCTGAATATACGGGGGTTCAATTCTCATAAGTTCGATATTTAAGGTTATCTTATCGTGTACCTCATCCTTATAGTCAGATAGTTTCACCTTCAGAACTTGATTTACCTCTCTTATCTCGTCTATTAAATTATGTACCTTGTCTTTAAAACTTCCATTGTATCTTTTTTCAACATATGGAATCAAATCCAGTCTGATACTATTTCTTGTAAACTCATTTTCAAAATTAGTTTCATCAACTCTATATCCTATATCATTTGCATCCAAATAGTTGAGTATATCTTTTTTATAAACCTCATTTATTGGTCTTATGATATTATCTCTGTGATTGATGCCTTCTAGCCCTTCCAAAGAGCAGCCTCTTATCATTCTAAATAAAAAAGTTTCGATTTGATCATCTAAATTATGGGCAATCGCTATTTTAGTTCCTGAAGTTTGATTTAAAATTTCGTTAAAAAAATCATATCTTATCTTTCTTCCGGCTTCTTCTAAACCAACTCCCATGTCCTTTGAAATCTTTTCTATACTAGCTCTCTTAATAAAAATTGGAAGATTTAACTCCTCTGCCACTTCGGCAGAAAACTCCTGATCTTTTTCTGAATTGTCATCTCTTAAAAGGTGATTGATATGAACTAAGACTATTTCAAACTCTATCTCTTTCTGAGCATGGATTAAAACTTGTAGTAAAAAAACTGAATCTGGACCACCAGAAAACCCCACTACAATTTTATCTCCCGGTTCTATTAATTGTTCGCTTCTTATTTTTTTTAAAATTTTATTTAGCATAAATTTTTCCTTCAAACAGTATTTTATAGAATTATACCATATAGAGAACCTTTTTCAAACTTTTTTTCCCTGTTATTTTTTCTCTAAGATCACTTCTAACTCAACATTTTTCGGCATGTAGTTAAATAGAATCTCAATCTCTCCAACCTCATCTTTCAAAACATTGAAGTTAAATTTTTCAAACTCTGTTTTTTTATATGCCTCTCTTGAAGAGGAATAATTTTTAGAAACTATAATCTCGTTGTATCTCTCCTTATCCTTTTGAGAAATAAACCACTGAGGATAGCTTCCAGGTTTTCCTAACATCAAGTAGTCTAACTTTAGATACTCTACAAAAATCTTTTTTCCTTCAAAATTTTTATTATTATAAAAGTCCATCAAGTGGTTAAAAATACTTACAACTTTATGCCCCACGGTCAAGAGATTGTTCTTTCTGTAGTACTCAGCTATCTCTTCAAAAAATTCAAACGGAGATGAGTAGTTGTTCTTCACAATGTAGCCCACAGAGTATCTGAATTTTTCAGAGTTATAGTAGTAATCCAACATCTTTTCAATATTTTTCAACTTCACTAATTCCCCGTAGCTGATAAAGTTATTAGATAGTATCTCATAAGGTGGAAACTCCATATATTTATAATTATAATCAGTTATCTCTTTAGATATTTTTGTCCCATTTAATATTTTTAAAAATCCGAGTTGAATCATCTCAGCATCTAGATCGTACACATAGTTGAACGAATCCTTAAAAGTTTCATATGTATCGTGAGGTAGTCCCGCAATCAAATCCACATGGAGATGGATATTTTTAGATATTGCCTTTATATTTTTTTCCAATCTCTCTAAAAGGTTTCTTCTATTTATACTGTTCATAGTATCTTTATTGATACTTTGAACCCCTATCTCAAATTGGAAATACCCTTCTGGAACTTTTTTTAAAAACTCTATAACCTCATCGTCAAAGATATTTGCATTTATTTCAAAATGAAACGTTATATTCTCTTTATAATTTTCTAAAAGATGACTCCACACACCTAAATATCTATCTTTTTTTAGATTGAACGTTCTATCCACAAACTTCACAAGCTCCACTCCAGAGTCTATAAATTTGGATAGATCTTTTTTAACCCTCTCTAATGACCAGTATCTAACCCCTTTATCTATCGATGACAAGCAGTATGAACAACTGAATGGACATCCTCTTGTAGATTCATAGTAGAGTATTTTTATATTCTCTTTCAACTCTGTTTCAGTATATGGAAATGGTATCTCATCCAAGTTTTCTATTGGAAATTCATCTCCTAAATATCTGAACTCTCCGCCATCTAAAAAAGCTACTCCTCTGACTTCAGCAACAGATTTTGTTAAAAAATTCAAAAGAACTCTCTCCCCTTCTCCCACCAAAACAAAGTCTATACAGCTGTTCTCTCTCAGTGATTCTTCGGCATTATAGCTCACCTCAGGACCACCTAAAGTTATTCTCACATTCGGTAAAATCTTTTTTAACTCCTTAACCAGTGTGAAAACATACTCTTTATTCCAAATATATGTTGAAAATATTATATGATCAGCCTGTGTGTTGAACAGATCTGTTATTATAGTTTGAATCTGACTATTTATATTGCTCTCATATATCTCTATCTGAATATCACTGAATTTTTTAACATAGTTTTTCAAGTATCTGATTGCTAAATTTGTATGTATATATTGGCTGTTTATTCCAACCAAAACTATTTTTTCTGATTTTTTTTCCAATTTATTTACTCCTAACTATTTTTTCTTTTTTTGCACCTCTAGATGTTCTCTATAAGTTTTTGTAAATGTGTGTTTTCCATCGCTTGTCACCACAAAAAACAGATAGTCTGTCCTTGCCGGATTCATTGCAGCTTCCATCGAACTCGTATGTGGATTTGCAATTGGTGCCGGAGGTAATCCTGTATACATATAGGTGTTGTATGGTGAGTCCACCTTTAAATCCTTATAGTACATCCTTCTCTTTTGATAGTCATATATATAATTTACAGTCGCATCTGATCCCAGTTTCATTCCTTTTTTCAATCTGTTATAAAATACTGAAGACATCAATGCTTTCTCTTCTTTTAGTTGTGCTTCTCTTTCAATAATAGATGCCATTATCAAATCTTTATAGAACTTCTTCCTATCCGGATACTTTTCTGGTGGGAATTTTTTCAAAAACTCTCCCAACATCTTCTTGACAATCTCATCCTCTTTTACATCCACAGAAAGATAGTATGTCTCAGGATAAAGGTAGCCTTCAAAGTTTCCATTTGGAGTTGGATATGGAAAATCTTTAACATTTTCTAACGCTTTTTTCAATCCTTCTTCTGAACCATATCCCTTTTCATCCAAAACTCTCGCTATCTCTTTGATAGAGTATCCCTCTGGAATTGTCAGTATCTTATACTTCACTTTTCCACCCTCCATCATATTTAAAATATCCTCATATGAATACTGCCCTTTAAACTCATAAAATCCAGCTTTTATATTTTTTCCAGAATCTTTTTCATATTTTAAAAATACCTTAAAAAAAATGGATTTTTCTACTCCTATCTTTTCAAATACTCTCTTCAAACTCGTTCCTTGCTTCAAATCAACCCGTACATCATAATCTCTTTTTTCAGTTTTTTGCACCGAATAGACTTTAAAAATTGTTAAAATACCTATAACAATTGCAAAAAGTAAAACTATGATTTTTTTCTTCATGCCATCTCTCCCTAATATGCCGAAAAAAGCTGTACTTCGGTTTCCCTCGTTACAGCTCTTTAACATCATTATTTAATTATTTTCTTGATTGCTTTGCTTTTTCTATTAATGGTTTCTTTCCTCTTCTATCTTTTTGGAAGATATCCACTATTGTTTCAGCTTCAACAAATGGTACTGAAACGAATGAGAAGTTCTCATATACTTCTACACCTTTTAATTTTGACTCATGTATCTTTGTTTTTGAAGATATTAAATCTACAATCTTTTTAGGAGTCATTTTATCTTTTTTACCTAAAGCGATAAATAATCTTGTTTTTCCTGTTTTATCTAAAGAAACACTTTCGATATCTGAGTAGTTAGACTCTTCTAACTCTTCATCATAACAGTTTTTAAGGATAGCAGCGATTATTTCAATTGGAGTTGCCTCTTGATTTAATAACTCTTTTGCCATCTCTTGGTAACTTTCAGCATCTCCACCACTGATGATGTTATTAACATTATCAAATAGTCTAGTTTTCTTAGCTAAGATAACATCTTTAACTCCTGGAACTTGCTCTTTCTTGATTTCAGTTTTAGTTATTTTCTGAATTTGAAGAAGTTTTCTGTACTCAGATGGAGTTATGAATGTTATTGCAGTTCCTTGCTTTCCAGCTCTTCCTGTTCTTCCGATTCTATGAACATAGCTCTCAGCTTCCTGAGGTATAGCATAGTTGATTACATGAGTAAGATCGTTAACGTCAATTCCTCTTGCAGCAACGTCTGTAGCTATTAAGATATTTAAGTTTTTGTTCTTAAATCTCTTTAAAGTTACTTCTCTATGATTTTGACTGATATCTCCGTGTAATCCTTCAACATCGTATCCTCTATCTTGTAACTTTCCTACTAATTCGTTTACATCGTTTTTAGTTCTACAGAAAACAATTCCATAGAAATCTAATTCGATATCAATTATTCTACAAAGTGCTTCAAATTTATCTCTCTCTTTTACTTCAAAGTAAATTTGCTCTGTTAAGTTTGTAGTTAACTCTTTCTTTTTAACTGCTAATACTTCATGATCTCTCATGTGTGATCTAGCGATTTTTAAGATTTCAGCTGGCATAGTTGCCGAGAAGAATAACATTCTTTTGTCTTGGTTTGTAGACTTAAGAATCTGCTCTATATCCTCTACGAATCCCATGTTTAACATCTCATCAGCTTCGTCTAATATAAAGTAGTCAATCTTATTTAGTATTAAAACTTTTCTGTTAATTAAATCGATAACTCTTCCTGGAGTTCCAACAACGATGTCTACTCCTCTTTGAAGTTGTCTCTTTTGTTGCTCTAAAGATTGTCCTCCATAAACTGGGATTATCTTCAATCTTCTTCCTGCTGCTAACGAGTTCATTTCCTCTGCTACTTGAACAGCTAATTCTCTTGTTGGAGCTAGGATTATAGCTTGTACATTTCCTGTACTACTCTCTATTTTCTCTAATATAGGTAACGAAAACGCGGCAGTTTTACCTGTTCCTGTTTGTGCTTGACCTATTATATCCTTATCTCCAGTTAATAGTGCTGGTATAGTTAATGCCTGTATTGGACTCGGTTGCTCAAAACCTTTTTTTTCTAGAGGTTTTAAAGTTTTTTCAGTTAAACCTAAATCTCTAAACGTTAATATTTTTTCCATATTCACTTCCTTAATCTATTTATATTCATTCATTAGATTATACCACACATTTATAAAAATGTGTACTTTTTTTAAATTTTTTATTTCTATTCTTGAATTTTTTTCTCTATATGTTCTTATTCTGCAATCGTAGATATCTTTAACCCTCCCAATTAGCTATTGATTTTTCCAAAAAAATGTAGTAATAACTGTAGTAACAATATTTTTTTAGGAGGCGATCGGATGATGATTAATAGAAAAAATGTAAAAAGAGTTGTAATCTATATAAATGATTCTCAAAAAAATAATCTTCAAACATTTCTGCATAAGATCGGATTTCACTACTACACTATCCAATCTAAATTAGAGGGTAGCTGGGAGCACGGTATTCGACATTTAAACAATCATGTTTGGCCAGGTTCAGAAGCTGTATTCCACCTTATTGTTTCTGGAGATAAAGTGGATCTCCTTTTAAAAAAATTAAAAAGTTTTAGAATGGAACTTCCTGACAACGTTGTCATGGCTGTCCTTGTTTGCCCATTAGATGATTTTATCTACAATATGCAAACTGTTGAAATCGAAGCTGACGACTCTACAGAAAAAGTTTTCTGGCTAAAAGATGATGAGTAACATATAATTGAAATACAATCGAAAAAAGAGTAGAAATCTACTCTTTTTTTAGTTCTTATTGCATTTATCTTTGAAACTGCAACCATTTTTTCCTTTTGAACAACTGCAACCACTTTCACCTTTCAACATTTTGTAAAGACTTTTTAGTGCAACTGCTCCTATTATAGCTACTATTGCTATCAATATAACTGTTTTCAATTTTTCCTCCTTAAGGGTTAAAAGAATAGTTTACCCACTTGGAATACTAATGTAGAAACTATATACGGCACCACTAAAAGTAGTGTCACTATAAATCCTGTAAATTTATATCCAAATTCCTGTTTAATCGCTCCCAGAGTCACCACACACGGCACTACTAGCAAGATATACACCATAAATGAATAGGCTCTTAAAGGAGCTAGCTCATCTGTCCACAACATCTTCGTTGCTGCCACAACTCCACTTCCCTCTTCCTCTATCTCACTGGCTTCCGGAACTGAGAACAAACCTTTTACATCCAGGCTTACAACAGCAAGAACTGAATCTTTAACAGCCACTCCTAAACTCACAATCTGATCTTTTGTATCTTCAACAAACGTTGTTTGCTCTGTATCCTCTTCCACATCTGCGTTATCCCCAACTAAAACCTGCGCCATAAATCCAACAACTATCTCTTTTGCAGCTAAACTTGGCGGTATTGCAGCAACTGTTTCCCATCTGTCAGCAAATCCTGTCGGTTTTAATACTCCTTGGAAAGTTTTTCCAAATTTTGCCATATATGAATTGGATGTATCTCCATCATTTGGAAAATATGTCAATGCCCATAAAATCATCAGCATTCCCATTATTATAGTAGTAGCTTTTTTCAAATATGAACCAGTTCTTGAAAGCGTCGACTTTAAAATAACTCTTAAACTTGGAACTCTATAAGGTGGAAGTTCTATCAGCAGAGCCTTACCTTCAGCTTTAAACATTTTAAAATTCTTTAAAATCAATCCAGTTAAAATGGCCACAGCTATTCCTAAAACATATAGTGACATAACTACTAATCCCGCTTTAGCTCCGAAAAATGCAGCTGTAAACAGTCCATAAACTGGAAGTCTTGCACCACAAGACATAAACGGTGCCATAGCTGCCGTAAGTCTTCTAGATGAATCGTCCTCTAAAGTTCTTGTCGCATATATTGCTGGTACAGTACAACCAAATCCCAACACCATCGGAACAAAAGCTTTCCCGTTCAGCCCCAATTTTGTCATTATTCTATCCATTAAAAATGCTACTCTAGACATATAGCCACTCTCTTCAAGTATAGCTAAGAAGAAATATAGATACAACATCAGAGGAACAAATACAACGACTCCTCCAACTCCTCCTAAAATTCCATCCATCACAAGTGATGCCAACCATTTCGGAGTATTTTCATCTATTAACATCCCTACATATTTTCCTATATAGTCGTTGACAAAACCATCTATCCAATCTATTAGTGGAGCCGATCCATTGAATACAGTTCCCATCAATCCAATTATTATAAGAAAAAATATTGGTAGCCCTAAATATTTATTCAAGAGAACTCTATCCACTTTGTCCGTAAAATCCAATCTTGATTTGATTGATGTTGTGAATGTCTTAGCTAAAATACCTTTAACGGTTCCATATCTTCCCTCGGCTAAAATTGTTTCAACATCCTCGTCATGATCCTCTTCTAATTGCTTCCCAAGTTCTACAATCTCCTCATCCAAAGAATAGTTGTAATCTGCTTTTAAAATTTCAAGCAGATGTGAATCCTGCTCTATAAGTTTTATTGCTAAAAAGTTAATTCCGAACTTTGCAGATGCTTTAGTTAGAGTCTCATCACAATTTATTTTGCATTTTACAACCTCAATCGCATCCTGAAGACATTTATCGAATAAAAGTGTATATTCCACTTCATTTTTTTTATTTTTGGCAATCTCGATAGCTCTGTCTAAAAGTTCTTGAAGCCCCGTCTTTTTTGTGGCAGATGTCATAACAACATCCATCTCAACCAACTCTTTAAACTCCTTCATATCCAATTTGTAGTTTAATTTTTCAAATTCATCAAAAAAGTTCAGAGCCATGACCATAGGTCTTCCCAGCTCTTTTAAAAGCATAGTAAGGTATAGATTTCTTTCTAAATTTGTAGAATCCACTATATTTATAACCACATCTGGTCTTTCGTTGATTATAAAATCTCTAGTTATCATCTCTTCAAGTGTATATGGACTTAAACTATAAACTCCCGGCAAATCTATACACTGGATTTTTTCACCTCTATATTCAAACTCTGCCTCTTTTTTTTCTACTGTTACTCCTGCCCAGTTTCCAACTTTCAAATTAGACCCTGCTATGGCATTTATTAGTGCTGATTTCCCTACATTTGGGTTTCCTGTAAACGCTATTTTTATCATTGTCTCTCTCCTAATCCTTTTCAACTTCTATATTTTGTGCATCCTGTTTTCTTATCGCTATATTTGTAGATTTAACTATAAATTCCTGTGGATCTCCCAACGGTGCATTCCTTTCAAGCCTTATAGTCTCACCCGCAGTAACTCCCATATCAACGAGTCTTTTTTTTAATTCCCCAATCTTTCCAATCTTTAAAATTCTTGCTGATTCTCCCCTTTTTAAATCTGTAAGTTTCATCCTGTCCTCCCGTTTCCTAAGTTAACGATATATTTCGTAAATCAAAGTTTTGTTCTAAAAACAAATCACAGACTAGCTGTGATTTTTATATTTATACTTTTTCATCTATTATTATTTTATTTGCCAAACCAAAGTTTAAAACATATTTGGTTTCATTTATCTTAACGATATAGTTACTCTGATCATCCCTCAATAAGCATATTTTATTCCCTATACAAAACCCTTTTTCAGTCAATCTATTTTTATCCTTGTCTCTACCTTTTATCTCTTTTATAATGAACTCTTTATTCTGCTCTGCAAAAATTAACGGTGTCATAAAGTAAACCTCCTCATTATAATTTTTATTTTATAATAGGATTATAATCCATCTAAGAATATTTGTCAAGAATAAAACTTTGATTATTAAAGCTTTTTTTATACAAATAGATTTTTTATGCTATTAAGCATCACACTTCTAATATTTGGACTATCTTTAGATAGCTCCTCTATCAACTTTTTCACTTTTAAACGTTTTGAGTTATCACTTGTCTCATATGGACAATCATTGTGAAGTATTGGAAGATTTAATTTTTTTGCATATTTTATAATCTCTTTCTCCTCTACATAAGCCAGCGGTCTTATAACCTTCAACCCATACTCTTCAGAGTCATATGCCGGTTTCATAACCCCCATATTCCCCTGATAGAAAACATTCAACAAAAATGTTTCAACTATATCATCTTTATGATGACCCAAAACTAGCTTATTTATGTTCTGGAGCTTCATCTCTTTATACAAAAGCCCTCTTCTCACTCTAGCGCACATAAAACATGGATTTTTCAACTCCTTGTTTGTCAAAATGCTCTCACCTATACTTGTTTCTATAACTTGAAGCTCTAAGCCCATCTTTTTACAGTATTCTTTTATTTCTCCATAATTACCACCCTCCTCTACAGGGTGAATATGTATTGGAAATATCTCAAAATCTATCTCAGATATTTTTTTAATTCTTATAAGAGCATTCAAAACCGTCAAGCTATCTTTTCCACCAGATATTCCAACAGCCACTCTGTCTCCATCTTCAATCATCTTATAGTCACACATGGCCTTTCCTATCGGACTCCAAAGAGTCTTTTCAAACCCTTTATCCTGTATAAACGTCAGAATCTCTCTTTCATCTATTTGAGACAACGTAACTCTTAACTCTGTCAATTTATATATTTTATCTAAAAGTTTAACTATTTTATGGGATTTATAGTTTATCTCAATAACTATTTCCTCTTTTGTATTTACAACTTTTACCTTATCCTCTAAAACTTCAAAACTGTAGTTTTGAAATATATATCCATTTAAATCCATTATTTTATCTATCTTTAACAAGCTTACTCTCCTTTTTTGTCGCTAGAAACATATCCTAAGACATAATCTAGGTTTATATTTCTCATTGAATTAAATATACTCTGTTTTATCTGTGGGTTCTTTGCCTCCAATGTCGCTAAAAGTTCTTTGATCTCTTTTCGTTTCGAATCAACTTTTCCTGACTCTATTGGACATCCACATGCCATAGCTAAAATCTCATTTTTCTTTGTAAAGTTTATTATATCCTGCTCTTTTATATAGATTAGTGGTCTTATCAACTCTAATTTTCCACTCGTTGAACCAACCTTTGGAATCATTGTTTTTGTCGTTCCAGCATAGAACATATTTATTAGTGTTGTTTCAATCACATCATCAAAATGGTGCCCTAAAGCCAATTTATTGTATCCCAGTTCCTCTACTTTTTTATACAAAACTCCTCTTCTCATCTTGGCACACATAAAACACGGGCTATTTGGATCTGCTTCAAACGCTATCTCCCATACATTCGCATCAAAAATTTCACACGGAATCCCTAACTCTATTAAATTATTTTTAAACTGCTCCAAATCCAATGCTCCAAATCCAGGGTTCATAGAGATAAAAGCCACTTCAAAATTTTTACTTCTATCTTTTTTTAACTCTTGAAAAAGTTTAGCTAAAAGCAGACTATCTTTTCCACCTGAGACTCCAACCACTATTTTGTCCCCATCCTCTATCAAATCAAAATCTTTTATAGCTTTTGTAAACTTTGACCATATTTTTTTTCTGTAGGTTGTTCTTATTGAAGACTCAACCATTTCTTGCTTATTTAAGAATATTTTCTCTTCCACATTCCCTCCAAATATAGTATATATTTTTCGTCAATTATACCACGCTTGTAAAAAAATTAACAAATTATTTTTTTTGTGATACAATGGAATTAGGATAATTTTTATTATACGAGGTGATAATTTTATGAATAATATAGAAACAAAAGTTTTAGAATTTCTTATGAGTGGAATGGTCTACAGTGATGGGGCTATTATGAAAAACCTTGGTCTCAGTGCCGAAGAGTTAGAAAATATCTACACCTCTTTGACCTCTCAAGGATACCTTGAAACTTATGAGGAGTTTTTGAAAAAAAATCCTGACTATGCAAAAGGTGAAGAGGAACAATCTTGTGGTAGTGGTTGCTCATCTGGTGGGTGTTCTAGTGGAGGCTGCTCGTCTGGTGGGTGTTCATCTGGTGGATGCTCATCTCAAGACGATGATATCGACTACTCAAAAATTAAAGTTTTAACTGAAAAAGCATTTACATTTATATACTAAGAAAGGTTGTGCCATTATTTTGGCACAACCTTTTCTATATTCTTTATTTACTTTTTTTTACAATAGGTTTTAACTTTTGCCCAGCTAACCACTCCGATAAAGTGACGTTATTCAACTCTCCAAATCCAGCTTCTGGAACAGCATTTCTTGCTAAAGTTACATATGGCCCACAAGTTAACGAAGTTCCAATCTCACCCGGTTTCATTATTGTATACGCAAATCCAACATAGGTTCTATCGTAAGCTATATGAGAATCCTTACCACACTCCACAACCGACCAAACAATAGCTTTTCTGTGGTCTTCTAAGAAAGCCTTTAAATCCTCTGGTTTATCATTTTTAGTCCAAATTCCGGCATCCTCTATGAATAGACTGGCATTTTTATCTCTATCTTTTGCTATTGAAATAGCTATGAAACACCACACTCCATACCCTTCATTCTCTTTAAATTTTTTATCATCTTTTGGTCTAAATGCCGTAACACCTTTATTGGCACAGATCATATGAGACCCTGGTAGTGGCGGAAATCTTCTTTTAGATTCAGTACCAAACAGCTCTACTCCAGCTTCTAAAAGAGGTTTCGCGTCATAAACTTTTAGCATTGAACCATCATATTGTGGCACCTCTAAAACTGTGGGATTTATGTCTTGAGCTATCGAATCATGCTTTGCTAGATCATACCCCCAAACTTGACCTGCAAGTCCACAAAAAGATGAAGCTGTAAGCATATTTATCTGCCCTACATAAGCGTCATTAACCTCAGCTCTATCATAAGCTACAATCCCATCTATAAGGATATCATCAGTTTTTGGTACCGTTCCAACAGATACCTTCAATACAGAAACATACCCATTTCCAGTTGATCCGGGAGCTCCATATCCATCACAATAATCCTCATAAAAACTAATTGCTGTTTTGTCAATCTTCATTTGTTTCCTCCTTGTTTATCAAATCTATTAACTACCCTAAAAGAGTTTTATAGTTCATCATCAAATAGATAAATCCTAAAATCCCAAGAATAAACAGAATTACCGAAAATATTTTTTCATCCTTTGTAAATTCTGCATTTGTTGGATCAGATTCTTTTCTTGCTCTCATAAAAAATGGAATTCCAACAGCATATATAACAGCCGCTAAAAGCATATAGTTAAGTCCTGCTGCGTAAACTAGCCACAATCCATATATAGTCCCTAAAAGCCCTGTTAAACTAGCTGTTTTTCTGCTTGCAAATATATTGTTTGGATAGTTATCATTTTTCGTAGCTATCTTCCATAGATAAGTTGTACAAACAATATAACAAGGCAATACCATAACCCCTGTTATACTCAACATCAAATTCCACGCATTGTTAGAAAAATAAACAACAATCATGGTAAACTGCATAAAAAGACTCGACACCAACAATGAAAATGATGGTGAGTCATTTTTATTTGATTTTGCAAAAGCTTTTGGAAAAGTTCCTGCCTTTGCAGCTGCATAAGGAAGCTCTGAAAGCATTATAGTCCAAACTAACCAAGAACTTAAAATAGATATAATAACCCCAATATTCATCAACCAATCTCCCCAAGTTCCAACAACATGTGCCAATACTTCTGCTGTAGATGGAGCTGCCATTGTCGATATATCTCCTTGAGAAAGAGTTCCTAGGGGCAACAGAGATAAGAATATGTACATCACAAGACATCCTAAAAATCCTAAAAGGGTCGCTTTTCCAACTTCTGCTTGATCTTTTGCTCTATCTGAAACAACAACCGCACCCTCTATACCTATAAAAACCCAAAGAGTTACAAGCATAGTCCCTTTCACTTGAGACATAACACTTCCTAAAGGTTTATCAGCTAAAGAAACAATCGTTTCAGTTCCCCAAAAGTTTGTAAAAAATACCGATACCTTAAAAACAAATGCCATTATTAAAAGAAATATCACAATTGGAAGTAACTTCCCTATTGTTCCGATTGTATTTAATGATGTCGCTCCTTTAACTCCAGCCATCACAATAAAATATATAATCCAAATTACTATAGATCCTCCAATAACAGAGTTCAAATTATTTCCACCAGTAAAATATCCAGGGAAAAAATAGTTTAAAGAATCCATCAGAAGTACTGCATACCCAATATTAGCAAAACAGTTGGACAACCAATATCCCCAAGCCATTAAAAATCCCGTAAATTTACCAAATCCTAACTCTCCATAGGTATAAATTCCTGTAGTCGCATCTGGCCTCGCTTCGGCAAGAATTCTAAAAGTATTTGCTACAAACCACATTCCAACACCTGTCACAACCCAAGCAATTATAATGGCACCCGGACCTGCTGATTGAGCCATATTTTGTGGAAGATTGAATACCCCACCGCCAATCATAGCGCTAATAACAACTGCTGTCAGAGCTATCAGACCAAGTTTTTTGCTATCGTCTGCCATTTTCAAACCTCCTTTAATTTTTTAGAGTTATTAAATTCCGCTCTACTTCTGATAGCATTGTTATAAAAATAAAACACTTTTCCTTTATTTATTTTAAATTAATTTACTTTCCAACTTTAAAATCCACTTCAATATTTTTGTGTATAACTTGCAATAACCCCAACTGCCCAGTAAAAACAAAATCGAAACAAACAAAATTTCAGATGTGATATTTTTATTTTTTATTGTAACTATCAATCCAAAAATAAAAATAATATAAAATAGTACTGAAAACTTTATTAACACCTCATAAAATAATACACAACCCATTTTCAACAGTAAAACCATCATATAACCTACTTTTTTCAACATCACAAACTCCCCCTTCATGACAGATATATAATCTATTTGTACCCTTTTATTTACAATTTTCCAAATTTATTTTTTATATTGACAAAGATAGTTTGAAGTAATAATATTATATATTAGAGTAATATTCGAACGGAGGTTAAAAAATGAGTAAAAAAACAAACTATATTAAAGGCACATTTAACTGTGCTGAAACAATTATTGATGCTTTCAATAAAAATAATGATGCCCATATTCCAGTTGCTATCGGAAGTGGAATGGGAACTGGTTTAACTGTTGGAAGTGTTTGTGGAGCTGTAAACGCCGCTGTTATGATTATTGGATTCACAAAAGGTAGAGAGTGTTATAGTGATGAAAACCAAGCTAAAGAATTAACTTCTAAGCTTTTAAAAAGTATCAAAGATGAGTACGGCTCTGAAATTTGTATCGACCTGAAAAAAACTGGTGTTAGCTGTAATGATATTATCGAGTTCAGCTATATTAAATTGGAAGAGATTTTAAATATAAAAGGGTAGTTTTAAAACTACCCCCCTGTTTCTATCTATTGTGCTATTTTCTCTTTCAGAGCGTCCACACCTTCATCTATCTTCTCTTTAGCTTTGTCGCCAACCTTTTCTATATCTACCCCTATTTGATCTGTTGTTTTATCCACTGTTTGAGTTACCGATTCATTTGCTGGTGTTTCTGTCGCTGGCTTCTCTGTCATCTGCTCAGCTTTAGCATCCGTCGGAGTTTTATCCGCTGGAACTGGAGCTTCTACTGCTGGTGTTTCAGGAACTGGTTTAGCCTCTTCTTTTTGTCCTGAACAAGCTAAGATAAATACACTCAATGCTAATAATGATAATAGTTTCATTCTCTTCATAGTGTTTCCTCCTTAAAAAAATATTGATATGTATATTGTTGTAAAAAAATTTATCTTTTCCTTTTTTTATTTTAAAAGGATTTTTTTTCATTTTTTGTATTACTTTTGCAAGGAGGTACTTTTATGGACAATATCTATATAAAATTAAGAAAAGAGATTTTAACTACAATCTACAATGCTAAATCTGGTCATCCTGGCGGTTCTCTCTCTGGAGTCGAACTTCTCTACACTCTATATGACAAATTTATCAAATTTGATCCTAAAAATCCAAACTCTGAAAACCGTGACCGAGTAATTATTTCAAAAGGTCATGCCTCACCTTTAGTCTATTCAATTTTATCTGAATTTAATTTTTTTCCTAAAAAAGAGCTACATAATTTTAGAAAATTTGGAGCTCTTCTTCAAGGTCATGTTTCTAAATCGGTTCCTGGAGTGGAACTTTCTACTGGCTCTCTCGGACAAGGTTTAAGCTATTCTTGTGGGGTAGCAATAGGAGGAATTTTAAAAAAATCCGACTTTAAAGTTTTCTGTTATATGGGAGATGGAGAGCTTCAAGAGGGGAGTGTTTGGGAATCTATTATGACTGCTGGAGATAGAAATCTCCACAATCTATGTGCAATAATAGACTCTAATAAAGTTCAAGAGAACGGCTTTGTCAAAGATATAAAAAATATTGAACCTTTGAAAGACAAATTTCAAGCATTCGGTTGGAAGGTTTTAGAAATTGATGGACATAATGTCAAAGATATAAGCTTAGCTTATCAAACCTTTTTAAAAAATAAAGAAAAACCTATCGTTATAATAGCAAACACTATCAAGGGAAAAGGTGTCAGTTTTATGGAGCTAAATAGTTCTTGGCATGGGAAAGCTCCCAATGAAGAGGAATATAATAGGGCAATTGCAGAGTTGGAGGTGGGAGTATGAAAAAGTCTACCCGAGAAGCTTTTGGTGAAACTCTTTTGGAATTAGGCAGATTAAACGATAAAGTTGTTGCACTTTCTGCTGATTTACAAGATTCAACCAAAGCTATATATTTTCAACGAGAGTTTCCCGAAAGATTTTTTAATATAGGGATTGCAGAGCAGGATTTAATTGGTATTTCCGCTGGTCTTTCAAGTGAAGGTTTTATTCCGTTTGCCTCATCTTTTGCATCTTTTATAGCCACAAGACCCTATGATCAAATAAGAATGCTTCTCTGTTACAATGATTTAAATGTTAAAATTGTTGCAACCCACTCCGGTTTAACCGTAGGTGAGGATGGCGGATCTGCACAGTGCTTAGAGGATATAGCGCTCATGATGGTTCTTCCCAATATGAAGGTTTTTCAACCCTGCGATGCCAACGAAACCAAAGCTCTTTTGGAAACACTTATAGAAGATGTCGGTCCAAGTTATATCCGGCTCTCTCGTGCTGATTACCCCATAATTTATGATGAAAACAAAACTTTCACTATCGGAAAAGGAGACGTTCTAGCTGAAGGTAAAGATATCGCTATAATAGCAACTGGACTTATGGTTTCAAAAGCTCTTGAAGTCAGAGAGATTTTAAAAAAAGAGGGGTTCTCTCTTCAAATAGTCAATATGTCTTCAATTAAGCCTATCGATAGAGAACTCATTGTCAAATGTGCTAAAAAAACTAAAGGAGTTATAACAATAGAAGAACATCAAACTATCGGTGGATTGGGTTCTGCCGTTTTAGAAGTTTTATCTTCTGAGTCAATCCCTGTTAAAGTTATCGGTGTAAATGACTCTTTTGGACAATCTGGAAAAGCTGAGGAGCTACTATCTCACTACGGACTGGATACATCTTCTCTCACATATACAATCCGCAAATTTATAAATAAAGTGAAATACGGGAGCGAGGGATAATCCCTCATCTCCCGTATTTTTTTACATATGTTTCCATTTCAAATTTTCTCTCTAGCCCATTTGAGTTCATATATCTAACTTTTCCAAAAATAGCTCTTTCTTTCCAAGCTCTATCATGCTTTCCAAAACACCAAGCCACACCTGTATAAGAACTTGGATCTCTTCCATCATAAAAATATTTATTGTTTAAATCAATCGCTATTTCATATGCCCTTTGTGGTGTTTCACTCCACTCCAATATCTTTTTGCACCAATACATCCTCATATAGCCATCCATGTATCCTGTTTCAACCATCTGACTCTGGCAACTATTCCAATATTTATCGTGTGTATCACAAGCCTCAAGTTTTTCTTGAGAATAGATATAATCTCGTTTATCTAGCAAATGTTTTTTTAACGTTTCATAGGCCCACCCATATGTTATTCCATCCCATTTATCATAATTTTTATTATAATAAACAAAATTTATAGCTAGTTCTCTTCGAATAAGTAATTCCTCTAAAAAACTCTCTTGGCATTCTGTAAATTTAGAACTTTCAATCACTTTCATACATATTTGAAGTGGAGATATATTTCCAAAATGAAGATATGGAGATAGCTTTGAATATTTTTCATTGTCTGGTCCTTTTTCTAAATAAAACTTTAGCTTCAACTCCAAAAAATTTTCAAGTCTTTTCAATGCCTCGTCCTCTCCCCCTATAAATCCTCCATCTAAAACTTCAAAATTTTTAGGCAGATATCTATCCGATCTATTCATTTCATTCAGCTTGTCTTTCAAAGGATATTCCACACTGTATTTTTCCTCCTCTATCCTAACAATATATTTATCTTTAATCCTATTGTACTTATCTCTAAAAGTTTTAGCACTGTACTCCTCTTTCATTGAAACCACTTCAACCGGAACCAAAACATTGCTTTCCACTTCATAAACATCGCACTCTATCTCATTTAAAATTATTTTTTTATTTTCAATTTGAAACTTCAAATAGCTTTTGTCCCACACCACAACCGAAGCTTCTTTTGATATTTTCAATATATTCTCTTTAAAATTACCTTCTAGTAGTATAAATCTTATTTTTTTTCTCTCTAAATTATACTCTACATTTTTTAATCCTTGTAACATAAATTCAAAATGCCTCTTCTGTGCCTGTGGGTAGTTACTCATAAGATTAAATACCACATAAAGAGGTTGCTGTTTCTGGTTTGAAATTCTAATAGCTTCTTCCAGTGCAAAATTATACCTTGTACGCTGAGACTCCTGCATCCAATATAAGATATATTTTCCATTTCCTATTTCATTGCTTTTTATTTTTTTAATTCTTTCCTCCATAAAAGCACCTTCCACGCTCTAATTTATAGTTTCTCTCAATCTATTCAAAAAAACTTCGGAAAATCTTCCTATTTTTTTTAAATTATAGTTGTATGCAAGTATCAATGTACTCCCCTCTAAAATCTTAAATCCCTTTTGATTCAAAACTTCATATTTAAAATTTAAACTTATTTTTTTCATCTCAATATCAACTATACTAATTTTTAAAGTATCTCCTATGAAACCTTCCCCTTTATAGTAGACATGGGCATCTGTTTGAATAACTCCAACACCCTCTCCTGTATCAATCTCCGAAACATCTAAGCTTTTAAACAAATCTATTCTAGCCTGTTGAAACAATAAAAGAGCCCTCTCATTCCCCATATGTCCACCATAATTTATATCTGATACTGTCACCTTATAATCTATAGAATACATCTTTTATCATCTCCTCATATCCATTATATTCTGTATTATAGCATGGGATATATAATTTCAAAATTAATAATCATTCCATGTTTAATTTATTTTTTTTCGTGTTATAATTAAGATTATTTCTTATGAGGTGTTATAGATGTTCGAATTAGCAAGTAAGCTTTTCAATACTTTAGGTTATATTATTGCGATAGCATTTTTTTTCACACGATTTAAAAGTGCTAAAAATATTTTTAGTAGAGAAAAACAAACAAAAAAAGATATTTTTTTATTATCTCTATTTTTTTCTGGATTGGCTATTTTAGGTACATATATTGGAATTGACTATAAGGGAGCTATCGCAAATACCAGAAATATAGGTGTTGTTGTTGGCGGTATGTTAGCCGGACCAGAAGTTGCTATTATTTCCGGAATCATAGCTGGTGTCCATAGAGTTGCATTCACAAGTGTCAGTGCGTTTACGGCTATCCCTTGTGCCATTGCAACTATTTGTGGGGGAGTTATAACCAGCAAACTTTTTAAAAAAGCTACCAAAAGCAACCGCTCACTTTTGGGTTTTATGGGAGGAGTTTTAGTAGAAAATTTAAGTATGTTTTTAATTCTAGTACTCGCAACTGACCGAGCTTTAGCTGTTGATATTGTCAAAAACCTATATCTTCCTATGATTTTTATCAATGGTTTGGGAGTGGCTGTAATCATAATTATAACCGATGAAATTTTGGAGGAGAAGGAGAAGGAGGCTGGAAATCAAGCTAAGTTAGCTCTGGAAATAGCCAACAAAACTCTCCCTTTTTTTAGGAAAGGGGAATCTTTAAATGATGTTTGTAAAATAGTTTTAGATGCTCTTCTTGCTCAAGTTGTTGTGATCACCGATATGGAAAATCTCATTGCCAGTGCGTCGATTTCAAAAGAGTTTGATATATCTCACGGAAAAATCCAAAGTGAGGCAACTAAAAAAGTTTTAAAACAGGGCGAGGTCTTAATTTTAGATAAAGACAGTGAAAAAACTGATTTTAATTACACTCAAAAAGGAATAAAATCATGTATTATAGCCCCACTTTTTCAAGATGAACATGTCTCTGGGACTTTAAAAATATACTTCAACAACGAAGAACATATAACCGCTCGAAAAAAATACTTGGCCATCGGTCTTTCACAACTAATATCCACTCAACTAGAGATAAGCAAAATTGAAAACTTAAAAATAATGGCCAGAGATGCTGAACTAAAAGCTTTACAAAACCAGATAAATCCACACTTTCTTTTCAACGCTTTGCATACCACCGCTTCTTTTGTTAGGTTTAATCCCACAAAAGCTAGAGAGATTATTATCGATCTCTCCACATATTTGAGATACAATCTTGAAAACACTTCAAAAGTTGTCCCTCTTGAAAAAGAATTGGAGCAAGTTAAAGCTTATGTGAATATAGAAAAAGCAAGATTTTATAACAAGTTTGATGTTATTTATAGTATTGATAAGGATTTAACTGGTATCACAATACCCAGTTTAACCATTCAACCTCTTGTGGAAAACAGTATAAAACACGGTATTTTAAAACAACGAGATTCAGGTGTTGTAAAAATAACTATTGAAAAAATCGAAGCTGGTTGTAAAGTATCTATTGAGGATGATGGAATCGGAATTGACCTGGATATCATCGAAAATATAGAAAAAAAAATCGAGAACAATATCGGTTTAAAAAATGTTCATAACAGGCTAAAGCTAATGTATGGTAAAGGTCTTGAAATTAAAAGATTAGAAAAAGGAACACACATTTCATTTGCAATTTAAAAGGAGAATTTATGATTAAATGTTTAATTGTTGAGGATGAATTTCCTGCTAGAGAAGAGTTAAAATATTTTATTAATAACAATAAAAAATTTCAAATTGAAAAAGAGTTTGAAAATCCAATCGACGCTTTAAAATATATCGATAGCCATAAAATTGATGTTATATTTTTAGATATCAATATGCCCGAACTAGACGGGATGAGTTTAGGAAAGATCATTCACAGATTAGATAAAGAGATCAAGTTAGTTTTTATAACTGCATACAGGGATTTCGCAGCGGATGCCTTTGAAATAAAAGCTTTTGATTATATTTTAAAGCCCTATTCTGAAAATAGAATAATTCAAGTTTTGGATAACTTAGTTGCCGATTTTTCTAAAACTACTCCTGAAGTTTTAATCAAAGATAATCTTTTGACAAAAAAAATAACCGTCAATCTAGATTCTAAAATGGTTGTCATATCGATCTCAGATATTTTATATGTTGAAGCCGATGAAAAAGAGACTCGAGTTTTCACTTCAAAATCTACATACTCTTCAAAACTAAAAATTTCTCAATTTGAAACACTTTTAATTGAAAATAGTTTTTTTAGATGTCATCGTTCATATATTGTCAATATTGATCAAGTCGTTGAAGTTGAACCCTGGTTTAATGGAACATATATTATAAAAGTTCTGAAAAAAGATTTTAAAATTCCTGTCAGCAGAAACAAAGTCAAAGAACTTAAAGAAATTTTGGTGATAAAATAGAAGAAGCTCCCAATTCATAGGAGCTTCTTCTGTCTTTATACAGTTTCTTTTACTTTTACTGTTTTTATTTTTTTCAAGAATAATCCTAAAGCCAAAATTGCCGCTACTATTCCTGCAACATATCCTATCGTTTCTGAAAGTCTAAATCCTTCCGGTGCTATCAAAATATATGTTGTCACTACAGCAGTCATGAAAACACCTGGAATTGTTGCTATCCAGTGATTTTTACCCTCATTTGCTAAATATACTGCTCCTGCCCATAACGCTATTGTTGCCAGTGTTTGATTTGACCACGCAAAGTATCTCCAGATTATTGCAAAATCTATAAAGCAAAGTCCTACTCCCACTGCAAACAACGGAAGAGCTATTATAAATCTATTTTTTATTGGTCCTTGTTTGTAGCTTATTGCATCAGCTATTGCCAATCTTGCACTTCTAAACGCAGTATCTCCAGATGTTATAGGACACGCCACAACACCTAAAAGAGCCAATGCTCCTCCAACTTTTCCAAGAATACTATTTGATATTGTATTAACTACAACTCCAGCCGGTCCAGCATTCATTAATCCCTCTGTTCCACCAAAGAATGTCATAGCTGCCGCTGCCCAAACAAGTGCAATAACTCCTTCTGCAATCATTGAACCATAAAATATTCTTCTTCCTTCTCTCTCATTTTTCATACATCTGGCCATCAGTGGTGACTGAGTTGCATGGAATCCTGAAATAGCTCCACAGGCTATTGTTATAAATAGATATGGATAGATTGAGGTCCCTTGTGGATGAAGATTTATCATTGAAATCTCCGGGATATCATAACCTTGTATAATCAGCCCTCCACCTATTCCAATTCCCATTATTATTAAAGACGCCCCAAATATAGGATAAATTTTTCCAATCAGTTTATCTACAGGTAAAACTGTCGCCAACATATAATATGCTATAATTATTCCAACCCATATCAATGTATTTATATTTGTCATACTAGCTAAAATTCCTGCTGGCCCATTTACAAATACAACTCCTACAAGAACTAAAAGTACAACTGAAAATACTCTCATAATCTGTTTAGCTGTATCTCCTAAATAGTGCCCTACTATCTCAGCTATTGTAGCTCCATCGTGTCTAACCGATAACATCCCAGAAAGATAATCATGAGTTGCTCCCGCAAATATACAACCAAAAACTATCCATAAAAATGCTGCTGGTCCCCAAAGAGCCCCAGCTACAGCTCCAAATATAGGCCCCAATCCAGCAATATTTAAAAACTGAATTAAAAATGCCTTTTTCCAATCCAACTCAACATAGTCTACACCATCCGCTAACCTCACAGCTGGTGTCTCTCTTTTCTCATTAATTCCAAAAACTTTCTCAACATATTTTCCATAGATAAAATAACCTAAAACTAAAGCTATTAAAGATCCTATAAAACTTATCATTTTCCCCTCCCTAACCTTTTATTTTTTCATAATATATTATACAATTTTTTCTATGAAAAAATAACTTTTTTAGAATAAAACGATTGTTTTTTAACTTAAAACACCTTTTTTTAAACTTAAACTGTTAATAATCTCGTTTTATTATTTTCAATGTTGAACTTGTTAGTGCAACTATTGCTAAAAGAGGTGCTATAACTATTCCCACCAACGGTATAAAATATATAAATGTAAAAATTCCACCCCCGAAAGTAAAGGCTAATCTGTTTTCTTTCATAAACTCTATGCTCTCTTTCTCACTGTAGTTATGTCTTTCAAGCGTATAGTCAACAAAGTTATATGATATAAAATAACTTTGTATTATGAATATCAAAATCGGAACAACAAAATTTACAATTGGAATAAAACTTAAAAGAATTACAACTACGGTTGCTATTATCTCTTTAAAAAAAGATTTCCCCGCTATTTTAATTCCTCTCAAAACAAATCCTAAGTTCTCTTTAAATGTGAAGCTATATTTGGTCCCGTATAACTCGGTCTCCACTTTTTCTGAAATGTAACTAAAAAATGGTGCCAACAATGTAAGAAGTATCGCTTTAAAGAAAAAGTAGTATATCCCAATCATGATACTTCTGACTATAAAAACTATTATCCATCTAATGATAAAGATGTGCTCCTGTATTTTAAAAATTCCACTTAATTTTTCGAATATCCATCCTCCAAAAAATCCAGAAATCCAATAAAAAAAACTCAGAATAATAACTCCAATAGCTCCACCTAAAAAATATCCCCATGTCAACTTCATCTCTTTTATTAATTTTGACGCTTTGTAGTACTCATCTATTACCAGTTTTAATCTTTTCATATTCTCTCCTTCTTCAGTCTGTTTTCCACTCTATCATATATGACAATATTATTCAAGTTCTTCAAAGTTATTTCCTTTTTTTTAAGATTTTATGTTATAATAAAAATCTAAGCAAATTATTTTAGGAGGAAAAAATGAAAGAGTTATTAAAAGAGATCTCTACTAAATATATTGAAATTTTAAAAAATCAAAGTCCCGAAGATAAGGAAAGTAATATTATCTATGGAAAAATTTTAGATGTACTAAAAGATAAGCCGGATTTAAATTTATTTGCTCTTTTAGATGAGCTAAATAAAGGAAAAACTTTTTATGAGAAAAACAAAGTTAGAAATAGACGGGACAGAATCTCGAATCTCGAGATTTTAATTAAAAATGCGAATA
This sequence comes from uncultured Cetobacterium sp., assembly GCF_947072685.1. Classification (GTDB taxonomy): domain Bacteria; phylum Fusobacteriota; class Fusobacteriia; order Fusobacteriales; family Fusobacteriaceae; genus Cetobacterium_A. Next base: position 43,729 of record NZ_CAMTIK010000001.1, read on the forward strand.
CTATGGTTGACAATATTTTGAATGAAGATGAAGAGAGTTTTCACTTTATTGAAAAAAGCTTAAACAGAAGCGATATCTACAGAGATAGAATGGTTATGAATATCCTACTCGATGAGTTTTACTCTCCCGAGTTTCACGAAGTTTATTTCACTATAAAAAATGACCAATGTAAAAAATTCATTTTAGAACTTATTGAAAGACTAAAACAACAACAATAAAAAAAGGCATAACGCCTTTTTTTTATTGTTGGAATATATTTATTTCTACTCTTCTATTTAATGCTTTCCCTTCAGATGTTGCATTTGAAGCCACTGGATTTCTATCTCCATAACCTATACTTGATATTCTACTTGGAGAAACTCCTTGAGCTGATAGGTAATTTGCTACACTTTGAGCTCTTTGTAGAGATAAGTTTAAATTAGAATTTGGATTTCCTGTATTATCTGTATATCCAGAAACTTGAATTTTTGTCTCAGGGTACTTATTCATAATGTTAGCTATTGAGTTTAAAGGTGCATAGAACCCACCGTTAAGAACAGCACTTCCACTTTTGAAAGATGACTCCCCTGGTAATCTTAAGTTTATATTATCTTTATTGTTTGTAACTGTTATGTTTGTGCTTTGTAAAGCTTTTAAAAACTCTTTATACTGAGCATCTTTATACGCTCCCCATCCTAGTCCTGCTAAGGCTCCAATTCCAGCACCTATAAGAGTTCCCTTCGTATCTTTTCCAACTATTTGACCTATTAAAGCACCTGCTGCTGCTCCACCTGCTGTTCCTGATACTTTTTTATTTCCAGCAGCTGTACAAGCCCCTAAAAGTGAAGTTGTCAATAATAACATTGCTATTGTTTTCTTGTTTCTCATTTCGTTCCTCCTATCACAATAATGTCTATATTATCTTACATCTATTGCAACCTGTCAAGAAACTATATTTTTTTCCTCAATTTATATTTCCTCGCTACGTTTTTAAAACTTTTAGTTGCCTATATATACAATCTACTTTGCTCCTAAAGCAGCCATAGTTATATAATTATATGGTTGATTAAAATGTGGTAGAAAAAATATGTCCAGTAATTTTAATTTATCAATAGTCACTTTCTCTTGAATTGCTAGAGAGAACATATGAATCCCCATAGATATATCCTGTTTCGACGCCATCTGTGCCCCTAAAACTCTTCTTGTCTTTTGATCGTAAACTATCTTTAATTTTACGCTTTCATTGTCGTGCTCTATAAATCCTGGCTTTTGAGTATCTGTGAACTCTGTAGCCACAGCGTCATATCCCAACATTTTAGCCTTCTCTAGTGTCAAACCTGTAGAAACCATGTTCAATCCATATATTGAGATTCCATTTGAGCCTTGAACTCCAATACTTTCCAATTTTGTTCCACATACATTGTGAGCTGCTACAATCCCAGAACGTACAGCATTTGTAGCTAAAGCTATATAGTTTGTATCCTCTATCGAGTTATCATAGATTGTTGCACAATCACCGATTGCATAGACATCATCCAAACTAGTCTTTTGTGTTAAATCAACTTTATAAGCACCATTTCTAAATAGTTCCAAGTTTTCTTTTCCAAGCGTATTATTTGGTACAAACCCTACAGCTAATATAACCATATCGGCTTTATAACTCTTCTTATCAGTGATTATCTCTTCTACCTTCCCTGTTCCCTTGATCTCTAAAACTTTTTCTCCAAAATTTACATTTATTCCATTCTCAACTAAAGTTTTTTCCATCATTTTTCTAAACTCAAGATCATAGTATCCTGAAAGACAAGTTTCACTTAAATCTATCAACTCTACATGTTTTCCACATCTTTCAAAAGCTTCAGCTAACTCCACTCCGATATATCCTGCTCCAACTACAACCACATTTTTCAATTCAGGATTTTCTAATTTTGTTATTACGCTCTGTGCATCTTGATACAGTTTTACAAACTGAACATTTTCAAGTTCCTTTCCTGGAATTGGAAGATCTATAGGCAAAGAACCTGTTGACAATATAAGTTTATCATATTTCTCCTCTATAACATTTCCATTTTTATCGATACCATATACTATTTTCTCTTTATAATCAATTTTATTTACTCCAGTTTCCATATGTACTTTAGCACCATTACACTCAAGTTTTTCCTTAGATGAATAAAATAACCCTTCAGGTCCAGATATTTGCTTTCCAATCCATAGCGCCATCCCACAGCCTAAAAAACTTATATTCGAATTCTTGTCAAATACCACTACCTCTTCTTTGGGATAATTTGATAATATTGTATTAATTGCTGCTGTTCCTGCATGATTTGCTCCCACTACTACTATCTTACTCATAATTTTCCTCCTGAAAAAACATTTTTTATATCATATTCAATCAAAGTATACCTTTTCAGTATTATAAAGTCAATATTATTTTTGAATAAATTGTAATCGTTACAAAATTAAAAACTAACCGAATTAAAAAAATAATTAAAAAGTGTGAAAGATCGCTCTTCCACACTTTTCAATCAATCTATATCAAACCTAAATATTGTGAAGCCGATATCAATATACAACCTGTTGCCAGCATCGTTATAAAGATTTTCAACACAAATTTCAAATATCTATCATAGGGAACATTGAATAGTTCTAAAGTTCCCATCGTTGTAGCACTAGGATATATTCCAGACATAAAGTTTATTCCCAAAGTGAATGCAGAAATCAACATTATTTGCCCGCCTGCTGCTCCTATATTTGAGTTCTGGAAGAGTGCCATTGCAACTGCTCCTAATATAGGCATAGTTATTCCTGCAACCCCACTTGTTGATTGTAGGAAACATCCGATTCCAACATATGCTAAAACTGTCGCTACTGAGAATGCCCATGCTGGGATACCCTGTAGTGCCGATTGAATCCAGTAAACAAATGTAACTGACATTCCTACAGTTTTTCCTCCCATCAATACAGATATTCCATTAGCTATCGATAAAACTAAAACTACACCTAAAAGGTCTTTCGCTCCACCAGCAAATTCTTTTACAAATTTATCCTCAGGCATTTTATTGATAAATCCAATCAATATAGATCCTAAGAAGAAAACAAATGAGAATTCACCAAAATACCAATCTCCCAACGGAGTCATATGTTTAGCTCCTAAAAGATCCCCTAAAACTGGAACTTTTGCCAAAAGATATATCGGCGCATTTATTATATCTTGAAAAGTTCTTCCACCTTGCAACTTAAGTTCATACCAAGGCATATAACCTAAAATTAAAAGAACTATTATTCCCATCAATACAACTATTGACCAAAATCTTCTCTTTGTCAATTCTGGCAGTTCTGCCTGCTCATCGGTCATTGTATTTACTTCTATATCTGCAACGATTGATTTTTCTTTGTCTTTTTTTACCCCATTGGCATATTTTACAGTGAAGAATAATCCTACAAAATAAAGGGCAAAAAACATTACAAGTCTAAGAACCATACCACTTCCAAGTGATAACTCTGGGTTTCCTATAGCTCCTATAGCTGCTCCTGTTGAAAACGGATTCACAACACTTGACATATTTCCAGCGGTTGCTCCAACTGTTAAAACTGCTAATCCAGTCATAACGTCATACCCCGCCAACACAAATAGTGGAACTATCACTATTGAAAACGCTGGGATCTCTTCCCAAAACCCAAACACACTTCCAAATATAGCAAAAGCAAACATCAAAATTGCAATCAATGTTGTTCCAGTATATTTTTTCAAAAGAGCTCCAATCCCTGCGTCCATTGCTCCTACAGAGTTTATTAACCCCAAAAATGCTCCTGCCATTAAAATTGCAATACTTACAGCACTCGATTTTTCAAATCCTAATATAGGTGCCATGAACACATCCCAAAGTCCTACCGGTTGCCGTCCTGCTCCTCTTACAACCTCTCCTGCATCATTGAAGACTGCATTATATATAACCTCTTTTATTCCATCGCTACTCACAACTACAGATTGAGGAACAATCCAAGTCAGCGCCGCTGTTATTATTAAAAATATAAATACTATTGTGTATGCACTAAACATTTTTTTTGCTTTTTTCAAACTTCTCACTCTTCCCTTTTACTATTTATTTTTTAATCTTTAAACTTTTCAAAAGCTCTCATGTAAATTTTCATAGCCATTTTCATATCATCCAATATTATATATTCATTTGGCTGGTGCTCTGTCTTTGGACTTCCTGGTAAAACATATCCAAAAGCCACACAATTGTTTATTGCTCTTGCATAAGTTGCTCCTCCTCCAGCTATTGGTTGAGATTTCAAATCACCTGTCACCTCTTGATATGCTCCCATCAAAATTTTTATCAACTCTGAATCTAGTGGCGTATAGATTGATCTTAGATAATCGTGTTCTTTATATTCAAATCCGTACTCTTTCGCTTTTTCTGTTATTTTTTCTACAATCAGATCTTTATCATAAGTTACTGGTATTCTCATATCTATACATAAAATTTCATTTTCAGGTGTAAACTCAATTTTACCAACATTAAATTTTAACTCTCCTGAATGTTCATCCCTTACTTCACCAAAAATTGGCTCTGCAAAATCATATCCAATCAAATTCTCCACAACAAATTCTCCTGATTTTGTCTCTATTCCACTTAGTTTCAAAGCGTGTAAATACCTATTTATCGCATTTATTCCTGTTTCTGCTACCTGAGCATGAACACTCTTTCCAACAATTTCAATTTTTCCATCTTTCTCAGTATATTCATACTTCAATTTATTTAAAGCCTCAACTAAACCATCTGTTTTTTCTACAAGTATACTCGAAGGAACTGAGTTAAAAGCATCTCCTCCTGCAAATACCATCCCACTTATATTTTTAGCAGTCAACTTGCATTGTAACAAACCTTTTTCTGCATATATTAAAGGAAATTTAGAATCTGGAGTAAATCCTATTGTTGGCATCTCCTCTTTTGCCACATATTTAGGCATGTCTCTCCATAAATTTTCTTCATCTGTTCCAAATATAAATCTCACTCTATAATTTAATTCAAACCCACATTCTAAAAGAGTTTTTAACGCATATATAGCTGCTAAAGTTGGACCCTTATCATCTTGAGACCCTCTTCCATAATATTTCCCGTCTTTTATAACTGGTTCAAATGGTGGATTCTCCCATTTCCCTAAATCTCCTGGTGGAACTACATCCAAATGCCCCAACACACCCACTAACTTTTCTCCACTTCCAATCTCTGCATATCCATAATATCCTTCAGGGTCTATAAAAGTTTTAAATCCTAAATTTCCACAAATCTCTAAAGTTTTTTCTAATACATTTTGAATCTCTTTACCAAAAGGGTATCCACTTTTATCCTCTTGAAAATAACTTGGAATAGAAATCATCTTATTCAAATCTTCTAAAAAATTTGAAAAATTACTTTCCATACGTTCTTGACATTTTTTTTGAAATTTTTCTTGTTCTTTCATTTTTCCTCCTGTTTTTTTTTACTTTTTAATGTTTTAAATTGAAATTTTAAGTCGTATTTGATACAATTATATACTATGTAGTATACTTTACAGTCAAGGAGAAATTAATAATGAAACTTTATAAAATTAGTGAAATTGCCAAAACTTTTGGAATTACTAGAGAGACACTCATATATTACGACTCTATCGACCTTTTTAAACCACACAGTATAGACAAAGAAACTGGATATCGATACTATTCTGATGAAAGTATTTCTGACCTTTATTTTATTACCATGCTTAAAAAAACTAATTTCTCTTTAAAAGAGATAAAGGAGTATATAAACTGCACAAATACTCAAGATAGTATTCAACTTTTAAATAATAAACTGAAGCAGATCAAAAAAAATATCGAACTTCTTCAACACTCTGAAACTGTAATATCTGAAAAAATAAACGAAATTGAAAAAATTTCAGATGCGGAAGGGTGTATCCCATTTTTTGAATCCATAAGAGTAACTCCCACCCTTTTGCTTCATATAGAAGAACCCAAAAGTGAAAAAGAGTTGTTTGAAGGTATCCAAAAATTGAATGATATCAGAAAATTTCAAGGACTTGATAAGGTAAAGCGTATCACAATATTAAAAGTGGAGGATATCTTTCAAGAAAACTATTTTAGAATCGACAAAATAGGAATAGTTAGTGATGACTTTCAAAATTTTAGTACAGACAGCGTATTTGTGGCATCTATCTACCACAAAGATTCCACCAATAAAATAGGTGAGAGTTACGACAAACTTAAACTTTTTATCCATGTAAACAACTACAATATCATTGCAGATTCCATTGAGATCTTTAATGACATTATGGTCAATGCTGGAAATTGTCGTGGTAGAACTATTAAAATTTGTATCCCTGTAAAGAAAAAAGATCCCCTTTAGAGATCTTTTTCTTTACACTTTTATTTTACTTCCTGTCTGTATTTCAACAGTTTTAAATTTTCCATTATCTTGCATTTTTTTTATACCATACTCCCCTGTACAGTGACAAGAAAATATCTGCTTCACTCCTAAACGATTACTTTCATCTATAATTTTATCTATATATTCTTCATTTTTATTTAGGCTCGTTCTACTAGAAAGATGTAATCCTCCCACAACACACTCGACACTCTTCGAAAACTCTTTGGCTTTTTTCAGTATATTATCCAACCCTTTATGAGCACAAGCTGTCACCAAAGTATGTTTTGACTCCTCTTTTATAATCAAGTTTAGTTCATGATTAAAACTGTCCTTCACACACTCACCAAAACTATCTTTCATATACAAAGATTCGTTAAATATATTTCTATTTTCTTTTGTTTCACAATGAAAAAGCACAAAGTTTTCAAGTTCCAATGCTCCATCAACAAAATTAAATCGTTCAACATCTAAATACTCATACGGTATTCCAATATCTATATGTGCTCCTAAAATTTTTTTATAGTGTTTATCGAAATAATGTTCGCTGCAAAAAATACGTGCACTACTATTTTCATTTAAAAAATACGGTAGTCCTCCTCCATGATCTTTATGCCCATGAGAGAGGATTAAATAATCAATCTCTTCTAAGTTAACTCCCAACTTTTTAGCATTTTTCCAAAATTTATCACTCTCTCCTACATCAAATAGAATTTTTTTTCCATTTGTTTCTATATATAACGAGAGGCCATGCTCCTTTGCTAACTCTTTACTCAACGTTTTATTTTCTACCAAGACCTGTATTTCTATCTTAAATCCCTTCCTTTTTTTTAAATTTTCGTTCTAAAAATTATATTGTTTTTGCAAAGAAAAATCAAGTTTTATATTATAAAAAATAGAGATACACCTAAAAAAGACACCACCGCTCCTAAACTCTCCTTCAAAGAGATTTTCTCTTTAAAAAATAGCATCGATATAGGTATTATAAGTATTGGGCTTGTCGCTGCTAGTGTACTGACCACTCCCACACTCGAATGTTTCATAGCCTCCACTAAAGATGTCACTCCTAGAGTTGTAACTATTGTTCCAATCAGAATATAATACATCCCTTTTTTATTTTTTAGCCCAACAGATACATCTTTCCAATTTTTTTTCAAAGTTATATATATAATAAATGCCATTATAGCTGGAATAGTTCTTACCTGGATAGTGGCAAACGAATCATAGTTTAAAGACCCCATCTTAGTGAATACAATCCCACAACTCTCTCCTAACATAGCAATAGTTGCATACAAAAAACCCATTCTAGAAAATGATCCTTCATTTTTCTTTTTTAAAACTACTATCATTATACCAAACAGTGTCAACAGCATACCTAAAATTTGTAAACTACCTAAACTTTCACCTAAAATAAAAAAACTTAAAATTGAAACTGTTATAGGGCTAAAAGTCATCACCAACAGTGTTACCCTAGGACCTACGCTCACATATGCTTTATATAGAAAAAAATCCCCAATGAAAAGACCAAATAATCCTGATATACTCAAAAATCCTAGAGCTTCTCTAGATACATCCAATGGGAGTACCATCCCTCTATTCATCCAGGTTATTCCACCTAAAAAAACCATCGCTAAAATCAGTCTTATCAGATTCACAACAACTGTTCCCACCTCTTTGCTGGCTTTTTCTAAAAAAATTGAACTTCCTACCCACCCAAACGCAGCCGTCAATGCCAATCCCTCTCCCAACATTTCCCCCACTCCTTCTAAATATATTTTTATAACTCTTTTCTGATCTGTTCTATTCTTTTTCTGTTCACTCCAAAATCATACCATCCTGTTTGAGCTGCAGATTTGACATATATTTTTCCCTCTTTCATATCTATCCTAAATTGAGCTATATCTTCAAATTTAAAAAATTTGCTATAAAAATTTGCTTTTATATAGTCTCCAGTATTCTCTACAACATCTCCGCCCAGACTTTTAATAACTCCTACCAACTTTTTATTTATAGCTTCCAAGTTCTCCTCTTTAAATGATAGTGCTTCTATATAATGATCTTTATCCTCTATATTTGAAATAACACAGTTTGGTGTATTTGGGCAAGAACTAAAATTCATATTTTCCTCCTTTATAGTATTTGCTGATGTACATGAAAATATAATAAAACATATTGTAAATAAAAATATTTTTTTCATTTTAACTCTCCTTTTTCCTAGAGTATACTCCATTTTTACAAAATTTAAAAATATATTAAAAAGAAAGGTAATATTAATTTTGTATACTTTTCGATGAGGTGAATAACATATGAAAAAAAACATGCCCTTAATTTTGATTCCATATATTATTAAATGGCTTTTTTTAACAACTATTATCGGGATACTATCCGGAACTGCGTCGGCAGTTTTTTTAAATCTTTTAGAATGGGCTACATTTACAAGACAAGCCAATCCCACTCTTATTTTTTTCTTACCACTGGGTGGTCTTATTATCAGTCTATTGTATCACTACTTCGGAAAAGATGTAGCCGGCGGAAACAATCTTATTCTGACAGAGATACACCAGCCTAAAAATATTATTAAATTTAGAATGGCTCCTCTTGTACTTCTTGGAACAGTGACAACCCATCTGTTTGGCGGATCGGCCGGAAGAGAGGGGAGTGCTATTCAGATGGCGGCTTCATTAGCTGACCAACTGACAAACATCTTCTTTTTAAATAAAGCTGACAGAAAAATTCTTCTGATCTCTGGAATGGCAGCAGGTTTTGGTTCAGTTTTTGGCACTCCTCTTGCCGGAGCTCTCTTTGGACTAGAAGTTTTTGTAATTGGAAAGATGACATATGAATCAATCTTTCCAGCTTTTCTTGCATCTATCATTGCAAATGAAGTCACTAAAAATTGGTGGGGAATTCATCACTCAACCTATACAATCTCTTCAATTCCTACAGCTACAATCACAAATATTTTTTTTGCCAGTATAGCTGGAATAGTTTTTGGATTAGCTGGACATCTATTTTCTTTTTCTGTAGAAAAGGTTAAATGTTTTTTATCTAAAAGAATATCTTTCCCACCTATGTATTCGTTTTTCGGTGGACTAGCAGTTGTTCTACTGACATTTTCACTTGGAACTTTCAGATATAACGGTCTAGGACTATCAACTATTGAAGAGGCTTTTCATACTCCTATGGAGTGGTATGTCTTTATTTTAAAAATCGTTTTCACCTCTATAACTTTAGGGGCTGGATTCAAAGGTGGAGAAGTCACATGTCTATTTTTTATAGGAGCCACTCTTGGAAATTTTCTTTCCAATTTTATCCCACTTCCTATGGGACTCATGGCTGCTATGGGATTTGTTGCTATATTTGCGGCAGCCTCTAATACCCCTATCGCCTGTATCGTTATGGCTATTGAAATTTTCGGACTAGATATACAGCTCTATGCTGCTATTACCTGTATTACAGCCTATCTTTTTTCTGGCCATGCAAGTATTTACTCAGCTCAAATCATCGGTATAAGCAAACACTCTGACTTCAAATCTACAGAGGGAAAAACTGTTGAAGAATCCTTACAAATTGATAAAAATAGAGAGGAATAACTTCCTCTCTATTTTTTCTTAATAGTTTTTACAATATAATTCAAATTCTTTTTGTTTCTCTAAGCAAGAAGGACAAACTTTAGGTGCTTCCTCTCCCTCATGAATATATCCACAAACTCTACATTTCCATTTTACTGATTCATCCTTTTTAAATACATGATTTGATGCAACATTCTCTATTAAACTTCTATATCTTTTTTCATGGTGTTTTTCAACCTCAGTTATAACTTTAAACGCCGCTGCAACCTGTGGAAATCCCTCTTCCATTGCAACTTCAGCAAATCCTGGGTAAAGCTCTGCCCACTCTTCATATTCACCTTCAGCAGCCTCTTTTAGGTTTTCTATTGTAGTTCCAACAATTCCTGCTGGATATGTCGCTGTTATCTCTACTGGCCCACCCTCTAAATATGAAAAGAATCTTCTAGCGTGATACTGTTCATTTAAAGCTGTTTCAGCAAACAGTGCTGCTATTTGTTCAAATCCTTCAGATTTTGCTTTTTCGGCAAACAGTGTATATCTTTGTCTTGCTTGTGACTCTCCTGCAAAAGCTTTTAGTAAGTTTTGCTCAGTTCTAGTTCCTTTGATAGATTTAACCATTGGTAATCCTCCTTCAAAATTTCTCTAGGAGTTTCTTCTATATTTTTTGAACTTTTCCTTTTTTATATCTATTATTTTTTATCCCCTGTCATTTGAAAAATGTCTATCCCCTTAAGTATATAAGCTTGTCCAAAACCTTTAACGAACCTGCCATCTTTAAAATTTAATTTAACAAGATGGAAATCCTCCATTTTACGAACAACTTTAATAACATCTCCAAGTTTTTCCTCAAATCTATCTAAAACAAGATTAAAAGTTTCATCTCTCGCCAAAAACTCAGCATCGGTTTTATATCTGAGTCTTTTTCTTGCCAATGGATTTGTAGCTTCATTTTCATCTTGAATAAACATCACTTCAAAATCTTGATTTCTATTTTTTAAATTTTGATAATGATCTCCAATTTCACTTATGAACATATAGTCTTGCCCATCACAATTTAAATATATGGCATTGGTTACATTGATTTCATTATCTTTTGAAATAGTCCCCAATATTATATTTTTATTTTTATTTTTAAACTCTTCAATCTCTAGTTTTATATCCTCAGGATTGAAATTTCTTCTGTTTTTCATCATAACATTCTCCCAGTTGCATTTTATTTTGATTATCAAATAGTATATATATAATAATATATTATCACTGTGATTTTGTCAAGTTAATTACACTTGTTTTGTGTAGATTATTCTGCACGTAAGGCCTCAATAGGATTTAGTTCTGCCGCTTTTTTTGCCGGTGTAACTCCAAACACAACTCCAATCACCGAAGATACTCCCAAAGCTAAAACTATAGATAAAAATGAAAAAACTGGGACTATGTTCACAAAATAACCCACCACATAGCCAAGAATAACCCCTAATATCACTCCTATAACTCCTCCAATCCCTGTCAATATTATTGATTCCATTAAAAATTGTAATAAAATTTCTCTATTGGTTGCTCCGATAGCTTTTCTTATTCCAATCTCTTTTGTCCTTTCAATAACACTTACAAGCATTATGTTCATAACACCAATACCACCAACAAACAGTGATATTCCAGCTACAAAAGTCACAAAAATATTAAGAGTCGTCAATATCTTATCAAAAGAATCTGCACCTGTATTTTTTATATTTACTTCATATAGCTCTGTTGTGCCAGTTATTTCATCTAAGTATATCTTCATCTTCTGCATATCATTACCTAATTTATTTGGATCTTTAGATTCTACAATTAACTTTGTATATCCTATCCCTTTTGCATCATATATTTTTTCATAAGTTGAAAGAGGTATTCTCATATATCTCGGTATTCTTTTATTTCCCATAAGTTTTGCTAAATCCTCTATTGGGTTTTTCATAACTCCTACTACTGTATATACTTCACTTTTACCTTTCCATCCCTCTATCAGATCAATCTTTCCTCCTATTGCCCTCTCAGGAGTTTTAAAAATCTGTTTAGCTGTTATGTTATCAATAACTATATTTTTTTCTCCAGATTCATAATCAAATGGAACAAAGCCTCTTCCAGCAATAATTTTTATTGGCTGAATTCTTTCAAACGATGGATTTGTTATCTCTAAAGTCACAAACTCTCTTCTGTTAGAAATTTTCATTGTCATTCTTGAAGTAATCTCTGGACTTATCTCTTTAAATTCATTTTTCTTTTCTAGCATTTCAATTAAAGATTTATCTATGGTATTCTTCCACCTAAAATTGATGTCTGATTTATCTACAGAAACAGTAAACTTCCCATATCCACCATCTTTTAAATTCCCTGTTATACTCCTTTGTCCACCTCTTCCTATAGCTGACATCGTTATAACAGATGAAATCCCGATTATTATCCCTAACATGGTTAGAAAAGACCTAATTTTATTTCCTCTTAAACTTTTAACCGCACCTTTTAATATATCTAAATACGTCAATTTGAACCCCCATCATTTATCACTTCACCATCTTTAAAAACTATTATCCTTTTACAATATTTTGCTATTTCCGGTTCGTGACTCACTATTACAACTGTTGTTCCAGAGCTATTTAAATCTAGAAAAAGCTTCATTATCTCCTCTTCCGAGTGACTATCTAAATTTCCTGTAGGTTCATCAGCAAGTATTATTGCCGGGTCATTCACAAGAGCCCTTGCGATAGCTACTCTTTGTTTTTGTCCACCTGATAACTCATTTGGCTTATGATTTAATCGATCTCCTAATCCAACTTTTTCTAAAACCCTCTTTGCTTTTTCCTTTCGTTGCTTTACCTCCATTCCAGAATATACCAATGGTAATTCCACATTTTCTATCGCTGTTAAACTTGGTAGCAGATTAAATGCTTGAAATACAAACCCTATCTTTTCGTTTCTAATTTTAGATATTTTTTTTTCAATAATTCTTTCTATATTTATGCTATCTAAAATATAACTTCCCTCAAAATTCTTATCTAAACATCCCAAAACATTCATGAATGTTGATTTTCCACTCCCACTACTACCCATGATTGCCACAAACTCACCTTTCAAAATTCTAATATTAACATTTTTTAAAGCATGAAGCTCTAAGTCACCATTTCTATAGTATTTATTTAAACTTTTAATCTCTATCATTTTTTTCACCTTTTATCTTATCATTTGACTTTAAATCTAGTGTTGGATTTGCTATGTAAACATCTCCTACCTCTATTCCTTTTAAAATTTCAATCTGATCCCCTTTTAGTTCATTGTATGTAACTTCCCTCTCCTCTAAAATATTGTTTTCTTTTGTCACAAACACTATATACTTACCCTCTCTAAATATTAGGGCTGTTTTTGGGATTATAACCCCTTTTTGTGTTCCCTCTAAATATATTGTAGCTGAAACTTTAAAGCCTGGGACTATATATGGAATTGTTTCTTCAGGTTTCACCTCAACTTCTAAAACATTTTCCGAAGTTTTTTCTGATACTTTTGAAATTCTAGGTATTTTTGTAATCTTTCCGCTATATGATTTTTTCTTTTCAAAAACTTCAGGCTTTATGATTAAAGATTGATTTTCTTTAATATTTTTAACATCGTATTCAGGAACCTCTAAAATTATTTTCATATCTGATAGATCTGCTAACTCTAACAAAGGTTCATCTGTATTTACTGAGTAGTTTTCTTGAGCTAATAAAGTTGTTATAGTCCCACTCACTGGACTTAGAATCTGTTCAGCGGTTTTTTCTAAATCCTCTTCTAAAGATTCGATTGTAAGTTCGTTTGTCTTTATCTGCTCAAATAGATCCTTTACATAGTTACTTGAGCTTCCACCTATCTTATTTAACTCCTTCTCTACCTCATAATCTCTTTTTAATTTTGAAAGGGATAAATTTTCTTTTTCTAAATTTCTTTTGATGTTATTCCTTTCTGTTTCATCAAATGTTATCAGCAGTTGATCTTTTTCTACGTAATCTCCCTCTTGAACAAAAACCTCTTTCACTTTTAATTTTTTATCCACAAAAACTTTTTTTGTGTCATTAGCCTCTACACTTCCCTCCACATTTATATATCCAGAAGCTGTGCTCTTCCCAGCAACTTCAAATCTATACACAACCTCTTCCAGCTTTTGTTCACTCTTTTTCCCACATCCCACAACACCTAATAAAACCAATAAAAGTATAACTTTCTTCTTCATTATTATTTTATTTCACCCCTTATTTTCAGCTCATAAACAAATGCGTTTAATTTATTTCTTGATTTTTCCTCTTTTATTTTCAGTTCCAAATAATCATTAAATGATTCCATTACATCTAGATATCTTATTTTTCCAAGTTTATTTTCCAATTTCTTTATATTGTATTTTGACTCCTCTAAAGCCCTATCGTTTGAAGTAACTTCTAGATTTTTAACCAATGAGTATAGCTCTCTTTCATATTTTAACCTTTCACTTTTTACATCCAAAGTCTTTTGAGATAACTTAATCTCCTTCTCAGCTAAAGAACTTTTTTCATCCATAAGTTCTAAATCCTTATAAAATATATCTTTACTCACTTTAAAAAATACCCTGTTCTCGTTTGCTTTCTCATCTCTTTCAACACCTAAATACAACTCTGGCATCTTATTATTATAATCTAAATACTTAATATTTTTTTCTATGACCTCTTTTTCTAATCTTACCCTCTCTGTGTCTCTCTCTCCTATCTTCTCTATATATCTATCCAAATTCAACGTACTAGCATTTAAATTTTCTAACTTTTTATCTTTTAAATCTATTTTAAAAGAATAAAAAAATTGTTTTCTTATACTTAAAATCTCCTTTTTTAAATTTCCTATCTCCAATTCTATATTCTTATAGCTATATGTCAGGGAGTCCAAATCTATTTTAGATGTTGCTCCCATATCATAAGATTTTTGTAAAATATTTTTCTCGCCACTCAATATTTTTAAAGCGTTCTCTCTAATACTAATTTCTAACTGTACCTCTTTATAATCTCTATATAAATTTACCAACTCTACCGTTTGAAGTTGTAAATTATTTTCAAACTCAATCAATTCAACTTTTTTACTTATTTTCAATTTTTCTAAGTTGCTATCATTTTTTGAAAATATTAAATCTTTAATATTTTTCTCCACTCCATAACTTACACCACTCTCATCATCTTTCCACTTTTCTGCATCCACATAAAAGTCAGCATATTTGACTCTTCCCTTGGTTTTATATACATCATCTTCATCTCTATATTCATTTTCAACTTCCACATTAACACCATTTAAACTATCTAATTTATATACCTCACCTCTTTCTAAATCTCTTTTTTCTTTCACTCTATAGATTTCATTTTCATAAGATGTCCTATTTAACTCATCAATTAAATTATCCAAACTCACACTTTTTGAAAATGCAGTCTGAACAATTAAACAAAACAAAAGTATCCCTTTTTTCATAATCTCTCCCAACTTTTTATAATTTTACCATCTCACTTTAGAATAACATATTTTTATGTCCTAATCGTGTCCTTTAAATAAATATAGAGGCATTTTAAATGCCTCTACTAACTTTTATCGCTCTGCGAATACATATTAAAAAACAATCCCTTTTTTTCTAAAAGTTCATTGAAAGTTCCAACTTCCAAAATACCCTCTTTTCCTAAAACAACTATTTTATCAAAACTTTTTAAAGTATTCAATCTATGAGCTATAGATATTATTATTTTATCTTTAAAGCATCTTGTTATATTATCCATTATTTTTCTTTCTAGTATGTTATCTAGTGCAGATGTACCCTCGTCTAATAAGATAATATCTGGAGATTTCAAAAATAGTCTAGCTATAGCTAATCTTTGCTTTTGACCAGAACTTAAATTTATTCCACCCTCTCCAAGTTTTGTATCTTCTTTATTTTCTAATCCATCCACAACATCTTTTAAATATGAAAGTTTCATAGCTTCATCTATTTTTTCAGTTTTTGCTTCTCTATCTATTATTTTTAAATTTTCCAATATTGTTTCATTCATCAGATGTTCGTTTTGATCAACCACTCCAATTTTTTTTAAAAAGCTCTCTCTTTTTATTGTTCTAATACAACTCCCATTGATAAAAATGGTATCCTTCTTAGCTATCAAACTGCTTTTTAGAAGAGAAAAAATTGTTGTTTTTCCAACTCCACTCTCACCTACAAAAGCTATTTTTTCACCCTTTTTTATCTCTAAAGAAAGATCTTTAAATATACTCTTTTGTCCATACGAATGGCTTAAATTAGATATTTTTATACTTTTTATCTCATCACAAATAGCTTTATCCTCATCCTCTTTATCTGGGATACCCATTATCTCTGAAAATCTCTGGATTCCACTCACTCCTCGTTGAAAAACATCCACAAGTCCTATCAATCTAAGTATATATATTCTAAATCTATTTGTCAAAAGTATAAAACTTACAATTACACCTAAACTTATCTCGCCTTTTATATGCAGAAATCCACCTAAAAATATAACAATCAGCTGGGTTAATTGGTTATAAAAGTTTATTCCCGACATAAGAGAAGATAGATTAAATATATTTTTTCTTTCCACTTCAAGGAGCCTTGCATTATTACTGGTGAATTTCTTGGCTCTCTCCCCTTCTAAAACATTATCTTTTATAAAAAATATGGTTTTTAAAGTATCGTGAACAGAAGATGTTAACTTTGACATACTCTTTCTGACATCAGTGTACCCTATTTTCAATCTTTTATTTTTATATATTGTAAAACAGATTGCAAACGGAAGTGGAATCATTGTTATTAAAGTTAATTTAACATTAAAATTTAACATTAAAACTAGCGCTCCCGCTATAGATAGAATTGAAAACAAACAATCCTCTAATCCTCTATATAATAACGACGAAACATTATCTAGATCATTTGTAACCCTTGATATTAAATCTCCACTTTGTCTCTCTTTAAAAAATCCATCCGGTTGATCTAATATCTTTTGAAAAAGATCCTCTCTCATAAAAAATTTAATTCTATTTCCCATGAGTTGTCCTCTTGAGCTTGAATATAGAGATATTCCAAATCTAAATATATATATGACTAACAGTATTAAAGAGTATGTAAAAAATCTATTCAAATCTTTACTCGGAATTGTTAAATCTATCAACTCTTGAACTATAATTGGACCGTATAAATCTAAGGCAGTAACAATAAAACTACTGATTAAAAAATATATCAATAGTTTTTTTTCTTTTTTATAATAAAATATTATTCTATTTAACATTTAACAGCTGCGTATGTAGATCTTCAAGAGCATCTATAACTCTTGGAGTTCCTCTTAAAATTTTATCCGACTCTAAAATTAAGATAGCTCCATTTTTACCTGCCTTAGTTTCTTTTACAAATGGATTACTGTTTAATATCTCATTTTTATTTTTTATTGCCATTGACCCCACCAAAATATCTGGATTTTCTGTAATTAAATATTCAGAAGACACTATTGGCCTTCCTCCTGGAAGCCCATTTGCAATATTTTCAATTCCTAAAGTTTTAAAAATCTCTCCTGGTAAAGAGCTCTCGGAGAATACCATCATAGGTGATGTTGAAAATATAAATGCCCCTTTTTTATTTAAAGGTTTTTTCTGTATCTCTTTTTTTATATTTTCTAACTTGTATCTGTAACTGTTAGAAACCTCTTTTGCTTCTAACTCTTCACCTGATATTTTTCCATAAACCTCTAAATTATTTAAAATCTCATCAAAGGTTTTAGTTTCATTCACTATAAATTTTATTTTTCTTTCCTTAAGTGTTTCTCCAAAGCCTTCTGACATTGCATTTAAAATAACTAAATCTGGTTGAAACATCAAAACTTGTTCTACCGAAGGTTTCATTATAGTCCCTGCTTTTGGTAATTTTTTTGTTTTTTCAACTGGCCAAATCGGATTTTTAGCAGTGTCCGCTATAGCGACAATACTCTTTTCTCCACCAATCAAATAAAAAGATTCCACAACTGCTGGATCTAGAATTAAAACTCTATCGTATTTTTTATTTTCAATTTTATTTCCCTTTGTATCAACAATCTTATCACCATCTATCTTTAAAGCAAAAGCTGACGATGCTATCAATACTCCCATTATTAAAGAAGTTATTTTTTTCATTTTTTCTCCTCCACTAAGGGAATTATGTATGGCTTCCCTTTTTCATCTTTTATAACTTTAGCTTTTAAATCATAAACCTCATATAATATCTTCTCTGTCAAAATATCCTCTGGTTTCCCTTGATATAAAACCTCTCCATTTTTCATCATTATTAGCTCATCACAAAACATAGACGCTAAGTTCAAATCATGTAAAACTGCTACACTTGTAATCTCTCTTTCTAAAACCAAATTTCTTACTCTATTTAAAAGCTCAACTGCATGATTTAAATCTAAAGCTGAGGTAGGTTCATCTAAAAGAAGAACTTTTGGATTTTGAGTCAGAGCTCTTGCCAAAAGGACTCTTTGAAACTCTCCTCCCGAAAGACTCAATGCAACTCTACCTTTAAACTTTGACAGTCCTAAAAAATCCAAATTTTCATCTGCTATTTTCATATCCTCATATGAATACCCGTCCCAAGATGATTTCAAATGCGGAAGTCTTCCCATAAGAACAAAATCACTGACGTTTAATGTTGTCATAAGGTTTGATTTTTGTGGAACTAAAGATACTATCTTTGCCAACTCTTTTTTTTCTATACCTTTAAAGGTTTGATTATTTATAATCACCTCTCCTGAATCAGATTTTAAATAACCTAAAACATTTTTTAAAAAAGTGGATTTCCCACACCCATTAGGTCCTAATATACCTGTCATTTTCCCCTTTTTTATATTTAAATTTATATTTTTTAAAATCTCTTTTTCACCATATGAAAACTTTAGATTTTTAACTACAACTCCCATCTATCTCGCTCCTTTGGATTTAAATGCTAAATATAAAAAGAATGGTGCTCCAAAGAATGCTGTTACAACACCAATTGGAACTTCTACTGGTCCTAGTATAAGTCTTCCGACAGTGTCACAAATCAGTAAAAATAGTGCTCCTGCTAACGCTGCATTAGGAAGTAACTTTGAGTTTGATGGCCCCACAATCATTCTTATTGAATGGGGTATTATAAGTCCTACAAAACCAATCATTCCTGAAAATGCAACAGAGAACGCAACAACTAGAGCTGATACAGTTAAAACCTTAACTTTTAATCCTTGAACATCTACTCCTAGCGAATGTGCTTCTTCATCCCCTGATAAAAGTGCATCTAACTGAGTTCTTTGAACAAAGAAAAATATCATAGAAAAGACTAATGGAACTATCAATATCCCAACCTTTTTCCAAGTTGCTCCTCCTAAATACCCCATCAACCACATCGTTATTTTAAACGACTCCTCTCCAATCAAGTACATAGCAAATGAAGTGAACGCTCCTATAAATGCAGAAACCGCTATTCCAACTATTAAAAGTGTTGTTATATCTACCTTTCCTTTTCTATTTGAAAGTTTAAAAATAATAAAAGTACTCAATAAGCAAGACACAAATGCCAAAACTCCATATAAAATATCTGGTAATTGAAACACATAGGCTATCACTGCTCCAAATGTTGCACTTGCTGCTATTCCTATTATATATGGATCAGCTAATGGATTTTGGAACACGGCCTGAACTACAACCCCACTCGATGAGAGCATCATCCCTATCAATAATGCCATTAATATTCTAGGTAAACGTATATCGTAAACAATTGTTTTTATATAATCTGGGGCTTCACTCATTGTTAGTAATTGTTTCAATGATATAGGAACACTTCCTAAACCAATAGAAAGTATTCCTAAAAATAATATTCCCAGAATTAATATTGTTGGTAAGTATCTTTTCATATTAATTCTCCTATTTTATTTTCTAAATTATTAAAAATTGTACTTAAATCCTGAATAGATACTTCTTTCTGCCGCAGGATCAAACTCTTGTCCATCTGAGCTCACTGAATTATAATATTTTTCATTGAATACATTGTTAATTCCAGCAAAAACTCTCAGTGATTCTGTTGGTTTATAATTTAATGAAATGTTTGAAACTATATTCTCATTTTGTTTTC
This sequence comes from uncultured Cetobacterium sp., assembly GCF_947072685.1. Classification (GTDB taxonomy): domain Bacteria; phylum Fusobacteriota; class Fusobacteriia; order Fusobacteriales; family Fusobacteriaceae; genus Cetobacterium_A. Next base: position 63,834 of record NZ_CAMTIK010000001.1, read on the forward strand.
CACCTGTATTTTTATTGTTTGTATAGTATCCAGATGAGTAAACTGTATCTAAAATAACATTTAATTTAGTATTAAATCTATAATCTAATGCTATATTAAATCTATTTGTTGGAACGTTTGCAATCTCTTTCCCTTCAATTTCACTATCTAAATCCTTTAGTATTTTTGTTTTTACGAACGCATATCCCTCTCTCACTGTCAGCTTTCCTATATACTGCTCAGCATTTAACTCCATTCCGTATCTTCTTGTTTTCCCTATATTATAAGTTTTGAAATTCATCCCAGTGAAATTTTCAGATGCTATTTCATCTTTTGTTTCTGTTAAATATAGTGCTCCACTGAAAAAACTTCCAAATAAATAGTCTTTAAATCCTGTTTCATAAGTCATATATGTTTCTGATTCTAAATCGTTGTCTATATACACCCCATTAATTTTATCTACAAGTTGTGAAGGTGTTGGAGATGTAAATCCTTTCTCCGCTTTAACATATACATTTCCTGTATCTGAGTATAGATAGTTTCCTACAAGTTCATATGCCATATTCTCCATTGTAGTATCTTTTTCTATCGATGTTCTACTCGCTATATTTCCGCTAGATAAAGAACCCTTTTTATATGATCTTTTTGTATTGAAGTCTGCATACTCATATCTTATTCCTTGGGTAAATTCAAATTTTCCTACTGGATTCGTATTTAAAACAAAAACACTATGTGTTTCTTTTGTCAGGTCATTTCTATATTTTTCTGAGCTAAACATTCTCATCTCACTATCTCTAGTTAGATTACTATTGATATAATCATATCCAAATATTAAGTTACTTCCCTCACCGTATTTTAATTTCAATTTCGGTTTAAACCCTATTTTTTTATCCTTATAATTCATATAGTTTTCAACAGCATAACCCATTTTCCCATAGTTATTAGTACTCTCAATATCTGTTTGTTGATAAAATCCTAGTAAATTAAAAGTTATATCATCAGTTAATCTATTCTCATAGTTTAAGTTGAACTCATCTTTTGTCGTATTGTTCACTATTAACTGATCATACTTACTTACTAATCCATCACTTGTGGGATTATTTAAATTTTCTTTTGTAAGCCCTCTTGGTGAAGTCGCATCCTCATCAAATCTTGAATACTTTAGTGAAATATTTTGTCTTTCCGTCATTTTATATTTTAACGTTCCTTCAAAATAGTTTGAATCCGCTTCATCTCCGTCTCTAAAACCTTTATAGTCATCTCTTGAGTAGTTTAAATTTATACCTAAATCTCCTATGCTAGTACCATAAGAAACATCCCCTTTTTTTCCACCAAAAGTGTTTATCTCCGAAGATATTGATCCACCATTAAATCCTGCTCCAGATTTTGTAATAATGTTGATTATTCCCCCTCTAGTTCCTCCACCATAAAGTATCGCTCCTCCTCCAGGAATAACCTCTATTTTTTCAATATTTTCTACTGGAACTGTATTTATAGGTGTCTTTGCGTGAGATGTATCTAAAAGATTAGCTCCAACTCCATCTACTAATATTTGTACATTCGCAGTTGCCTTGCTTCCTTGTCCTCTCATATCTATAATAGGGTTTGTAGGATCCCCTATAACATTTATACTTGGAACATCTTTTAACGCTTCCGTTACAGACTTATAATTTTTCTCCTCAATGTCCTTAGCTGTTATAACTGTCACAGTATTTGTTATATTTCTTTGAGATGTTTCAAACCCCGTTGTTGAAACGACACTCTCATTTAATTTAACCCCTTTATTAGCTTCTTCAAAAAAAAAGTCTTCATTTCCATAACTCATTGCTGAAACTAATAAACTTAAAATTGCTATTTTCTTATTCATTATTTAATCCCTCTCCTATTAACTTTTTATTTTTCTAACGTCCCTTCAACCAATCTCACTAAAACTTCTCTTGAAATGTTATTTCCCCAAAACACGCCATCCTCTGTCAATGTATATGTTTTTTCATTCTCAACAACATATCCCCCATCTTTTAACTTGGTCATTATCTCTTCAAATATTTTTTTCTCACCATCAATTAAAAATTTTTCAGCTATTTTTTTCTCTATAACTGGAAATTGAAATAATCCTGTCAATCTATCAAGTCTTTGTTGATGCTCACTTTTCTCAACAAACATAGCCATCTCTTTTTTCATTCTAAAGATTGTTATATCATCCACATTTCCACCAGCTCCAACACCTATCGGGAATGTATCTCCACCAAAGCTTCTAGCTTTTATATATCTATATTTATCTCTTCCTTTTTTAGCTATTTTTGTAAGTTCTAAAAGATAATAATCTCCATCTGAAGTTAACTCCTCTACAAACGCATCATGAAGTTCTCTTTCTCTTTTTAAACTCTCATCTAATTTTATCCTATCCTCTTTTATATCCTTTGAAAGTGCCGATCCTTCATGAACCATAAGTGAGTAAAAACTTACACTTCCTAAATCTAACTCTTTAACTGTCCTAGCATCACTTCTAACATCCTCTATCTTTTGATCCGGATAGTTATATATTATATCTACACAAACTTCTCCATTGAATTTAATCTTTAAATCTTTTAACCTTCTTATCGTCTCATCTTTTGCATATGTTCTGTTGTAAAACTTTCTTCCTTCTGTTGTAAAACTTTGTATCCCCACAGAAAGTCTATTTACTCCATACCTATTCAGAGTTTCTATTTTCTCATCACTCAAATTGTGAAGTGTCGTCTCTAAAGTAAACTCATAATCTTCCGACAGTTTTATATTCTTTTTTATTGATTCTAAAATTTTCTCTAGTTGATTATTTTTATAAACAGTTGGAGTTCCACCACCAAAATATATTACATCTACAGGTCTTTCCTTAAAATATCTATACTGTCCATATTTTTCAAACTCCTTTGCTATATATTCTGCATAGCTATCTAAACTCCCATTCAACTGCTCTCTATTCAAATTACAAAACGAACATATCTTGTCGCAATAAGGGGTATGTACATATATGACTCTTGGTACATCCTTTGGTTTTTCCGACAATTTATTTAGTAAAATCTCCTCACTCAATCTTTCAGGTGGATAATACTTGCTAAATATCCCACTCGAATTATGATGACTCTTAGCCCTTGTTTCAAACTTCATATTTCAATCACTTCCCTTTAGTTTCTATATCTATAGCTCTAGCTCCAGATATTTTTATATCCGACATCACATCTACAATCTCACCATAACTAATCCCCTTATCTGCCAAGATTGATACTCTTTTACTTTCAATTTTTGGTAAATTTTCTTGAAGTTTTGTTATTAACTCCTCTTTTTTTACATCTATTACAATATCTCCATCTTTTTTTGTAATCTTAATTTTCAACTCATTCTCTTGATTTAAAATTACAGATATTTTATCAACTACCTCTGTCAGCTCAGATACCTCTGATTTTGGGAGTTCAATTTTCATTCCTCCCATATCATCAAACGTGGTAGCTACCATAAAAAATATTAAAAGTAGAAATACCACATCAATAAGTGGTGTTAAATCTGGAGTTAATTGCTTCTTTTGATAGTTCATAAACCCTTTTGATCTAAACATCTGCAGCCCCTTTACATCTTTCTTAAAATATTTATAAATTCCACAACATTTTTTTCCATATCAATCATCGCTTTCTCTATTTTCTTTTGATAAAAATTATAAAAAATTAAAGCTGGAATAGCCACTGTCAACCCCGATGCTGTTGTTATAAGTGCTTGAGATATACCAAACGCCAGTACTGTCGGATCCCCTGCCCCATGTTTAGACATAGCTGTAAACGCTCCTATCATACCTGTGACCGTTCCTAAAAGTCCCGCCAAAGGAGTTACATTTGCAGCTATTGCTAATATCCACATATTCTTTTCTAATTTTGGGAGTTCTCTTAGAGCACACTCTCTTGCTTTCTCTTCCAAATAATCATACGTACAGCAACTCATCTTCTCTCCACTATATTCCATCAATATCGTTTTCATCACTTTTGATGAGGTATTTTTAAAGTAATCGCATGTTTTTATCGCCCTTTCTTTTTCCCCATTTTTTATAAATTTCTCCAAATGACTAATAAGTAACTCCCCATTGTCTTTTTCATTTTTAAAAAAATAGTAACCTCTTTCTAAAATTACACTGAGACCAGCTATAGACAAAAATATAATAACAATCATCAATGGTCCCCCAGCTTTTATAAACTCCATTTTTACCTCCACCTTTAAAATATTTTGATTTTCAAAGTTATTATATATATTTTTTTATGTTCAGTCAACAAATTTTTGTAACAAAAATAGTTTGATTATTAAAATATTATTTGTTATAATCATTTATACCTTAAAAACATTAAACGGAGGACCCATGAAATTTATTATTTTTTCTATAGCTTTACATACAATTATTTTTATTAGTGTTTTTACTTTTGATAATAAAAACAGTTTTGAAATTCAAAATCCAGGTCACAATATAGATGCTATAAATATCTCAATGAATCTTTCTCAGAAAATAGTACCTGAAAAAACACAAGAAGAGAGCGTTCAATCTGAACCTGAAATTAAAGCTGAACCTGATGTGGTAGCAAAACCCAAACCAAAAGTAGAAGCTAAGCCTAGAGAGATACCTAAATCAAAAGCAATAAAGAAAGCTAGCACAAATAAAACTAACACTGAAGTTTTGCCATCTAATTCCAATTCAAATAGTCTTATTGAATTATCTAAAGGAATTTTTGCTGCTAAAAATCAAGGTGTAAAAGGGCTTGAATATAAATTTATATCTCAACCTGATCCTGAATATCCTCTTGCTGCTAAAAGAGTTGGATATAATAAAAAAATTTCCATAAAAGTAAGATTTTTAGTTGGTTTAGATGGGAGAGTTGAAGAGGTTAAATTCTATAATGAAAAGGACTCTTTAGGATTTCAAGCCGAAGTGGAAAAAGTTTTAAAAGAATGGAAACTTACTCAAGTAACACTTGATAAAAAACCTATAAAATTATATTTTTATAAAGAATTTAAATTTGACCAAATATAAATTGGAGGCATTTACTATGAAAATTTTAATTACTTATTCATCAAAAACTAGAAATACAGAAAAAGTCGCAAAAGCTATTTTTGAGGGAATACCTAGCGCTGATTTTCTTCCAATCTCAGAAGTTGAGAACTTAGACTATGATCTAATTATTATAGGAGGATGGATTGATAGAGCAACTTTTGACAGCAACACCTTAGCTTTTTCAAAAAATATTATCAAAAAAAATGTCGCATACTTTTTTACCCTAGGTGCATATCCTAACTCTGATCATGCTTTAGATTGTGTTAAAAATATTGATACTCTATTGGGTGAAAATGAAAATACCATCACTGGTAGATACTTCTGTCAGGGGGCTATTGATCCTAAACTTATCTCTTGGTTATCTACACTTCCTAGTGACCACAAGATGTCTCCTAGCGAAGAGAGAAAACAAAGATGGGAGGATGCTAAATCTCATCCCAATTCAGAAGATTTAGAAAGAGCTAAAGAGTTTGCAATATCTCTTCTATAAATAAAAAAGTACCTACAAACTAAAAAGAATGTAGGTACTTTTTTTATAACGAGTTAAAACTATTTAGGCATTCCTGTATAAGTTCTTTTTTCTCATCTCTAGGTACATATATAGCAAATATCTCTTTTTCATCTTTTCCATAAAACTTTATAGAATAGCTCTCTCTTCCAAACATAGTATCTTTAACTAAAAATATCTCACTTATCTCTCCCACACTCAGGTGTCCACCGATAGAAGTCATCTTATCATGAAAATTTAAAAATCCATGAGCATAGAACCCTTTTGGAAATTTATCTTTAATCTCTAAGACAAAATTTGGTGTTACAACCAATAAAAATACCTGTTCCCACCCTCTTAAAACTTGAAATAGATAGTCTATTTTTTCCACATCAAAGGCTCTCACCGTAGGGGCATTTCTTAAAACCTCTATCATTGATATTTCTAACTCCGATGAAATCTTTGACAGTGAAGCCTTCTCATTCATATCTAAAATGTTTTGTATTCTCTTTTTCATCTCTTCCCTCCATTTGTTTAAGTTATACAAATATATTATATTTTAAATATTTTGTCAATCAAATATTTAAAATATAAAAAAAGAATGGATTAATAGCTCCATTCTTTCTATTGAGTCAAGTTATAACTTTCCCCTAAATTTTTCAAATCTTCACATAATGTTTCATCGCTTATTTCATTCACATTAACTGTAAGTTTATATTTTTTCTCTTCACTTGAATCTGTATCGATAGCTGATATATACTCAATCCCTTTCAAACTTTCTATTGTATCTATAACTATCTCGCTGGGAATATTCAACTCCTTTGACATCTCTTTCGGGGACATAGGTCTTCCATTGCTACTATAGTTTTCTACAAATTTTTTCAATATAATTTTTGCTATCATATATTTAGAATTAAAACTTAATTTTTCTGTCCCATCTAGTTTTGCTAAACTCTCTCTATTTTGAAGAATATATGAAAAATGAGCTCCTATAAGAATTAAAAACCATACCACTTTTAGCCATATCAAAGAGAGTAAAAGCACTGAAAAACTCCCATATATTTTGTTGTAGGTTCCTATTATCAACTGTAATCTTACAAGTAGCATATTACTTTGGTTCAACAGAAATGAAACTATAAAACTACTCCATATAACTGGAACAATATTTACTCTAGTATTTGGTAAAACTTTATAAAATACTATGAAAAATATCCAAAGCGCAAGATATGGAGCTACCATTTGTATCAAGTGATTTGTATAAAATATATCTATTTTTAAATTTGTAAGTATATTTGCTCCTATAATACTCACTGGCAACATCAAAAATGTTATGAAATAATCTGCAAATTTTCTAAAAAATGGCCTAGATTTTTTCACTCTCCAAATACTATTTAACGCTTTTTCTATAACCGAAAACATAGTTATTACAACCCAACCTAGTGATATAAATCCAAATCCCGCAATTAGACCACTTCGAGTATTTTGAAGCAATGTCTGGGTTGTTTCTAGTATCATGTTTATGGTATCTTCATTCAATGGTGAGCTCTCTGCAAGTTGCTTCAAATAATATTTATCTATTCCAAACCATCTCCCAATACTAAAAGCAATTGCTAAAATTGGAATAAAAGACAGTGTTGTAAAATAGCAAAGTGTGTTCGCCCAAAGATTTGAGTTGGATCTTCGATAGTTTTCATAAGCTCCTTTCAGCTGACTATAAAAATGTGTGAGCTGTAACTCCTCCAAGTATCCTTTTACTTTTTTCAAAAATTTAATATCCATAAATCTCCCTCCTATCTGTATTTTATCATCTTTTTTTAATTTTCCTTTAAAAAAAAAAATCATCTAAAATAATTTAGATGATTTTTACACTAAAGTGCTTCATTTATATCCTTTGGTATACCAAAGAAATATGTAATTATAAATCCTGCAACATAAGACATTCCTAATCCAATTACATAATACATTATTTTACCCGGTATAACAAGTGGAATAGCTGTTACTCCAGCTGGTCCAAAAGCTATTGTCTGTACTTTTGTCGCTGCCAGAAAAGCTCCGCCGATTCCTCCTGCTATTGAAGCAGTAATAAACGGTTTTCCAAGAGGTAGTGTCACACCATAAAGCATAGGTTCGCCTATCCCTAAAATTGCCACCGGCATAGCTGATCTTATAATATTTCTTAACTTTTCATTCTTTTTAGCTTTTATATATATTGCTGCTGCTCCACCTATCTGTCCTCCACCTGCCATACATAGTATTGGGAAAAGCGATATGCTTCCAAACTGTGTCAACTGTACCATGTAAAATGGAATCAACCCATGATGTAGACCAACCATCAGAAGTGGTAAAAAAGATGCTGCTAATATAAATCCACCCACTATTGCCATAGGTCCCTCACTCATGATGAAAAAAGAGAACACTTTTATTATTCCGTCTGAAACAATACCCGCAAAAGGCATTATTGCAAATATAGTTAAAGCTCCCACAACTAAAATAGATATCATTGGTGTCAATATAGTGTCTAAAAAATCTGGAATAAAGGTCCTTAATTTTTTCTCCACCCAAGCAAGGATTGCAACACCTATAATAACACCTATTATTCCACCTTTTCCAGGAATTAATATACTATTTAAAGGTACTTCTGCATTGTAAAGTCCTAAAGCCTTTGAAAAAATATTTATATTTCCACTTATTGTAATCGCACCTATGACTCCCCCCAAAGCAGGAGTAGCTCCAAACTCATTGGCAGAATTAATTCCTACAAATATTGCAAAATAAGCAAACAATCCACTTCCTAAAGTTTGAAAAAATGTTATCCACATAGGAAGTTCTTTTATTCCCTCCGCTGTATATAAATTTTGAAAATAACCTGAAATACCGTTTAATAATCCCGCTCCAATTATAGCTGGTATCAACGGAATAAAGATATTTGCTAACCTTCTTAAAACTGATGAAAACTTGGTTTGTTTTGATTTTACACTCTCTTTTGTTTTTTTCCATTCCTCATCTGTTATTTTTAACTCCCCACACAGTCTTTTCATTTCATCTGCTATTTTTTTACTTTTTCCAGGACCTACAACAACCTGAATTGTGTCATCTTTTATCACTTTAATTATTCCAGGAACCTCATCCAAATTTTTAAAATCTACCTTTTCATTATCTTTAACGGAAACTCTCACTCTCGTCATACAATTATTTATCACTACAATATTATCTTTTGATCCCAACTTCTCAATTATCTCTTTTGCAATCGATTGATTATCCATTACACATCTCCCCATTAGTAATTTTTTATTTTATAGCTTCCCTTATAAACCCATTTGATTTTTCTAATTTTTCTATAGCCTCTATTTTATTACACCCTAGCAATACCATAACAATAGCTAATTTAACTTGATTTTCTGACTGTCTCAGAGCCTCTTGAGCCACATCATAACTGCATCCAGTTATTTGCATAACATTATTTTTTGCTCTCTCTTGAAGTTTTATATTAGTAATTTTTAAATCTACCATTAAATTTTCATAAACTTTCCCAATACCTGTCATTGACGCCGTGCTAATCATATTCAGGATTAATTTTTGTGCCGTTCCAGCCTTCATTCTAGTTGAACCTGTTAAAACTTCTGGACCAACTTCAACTTCTATTGCTACATCAGCTATCTCTCCAACTTTACTCCCTTTATTACATGCGATAGCTATTGTTTTACAGCCCAGCTCTTTTGCAAATTCGATTCCACCAATAGCATATGGGGTTCTTCCAGAAGCTGCTATACCACAAACTACATCTTTTTCGTTTAAATCTATCCCTTTTAACTCTTCTATTGCTAAATCTTTTGAATCCTCTGCCCCCTCTTGAGCCTCAATGAAAGCTTTTTCTCCTCCAGCTATAAGACCCATAACTTTTGTTTTATCAACACCAAAAGTTGGCGGACACTCCACAGCATCTAAAACTCCCAATCTTCCGCTTGTTCCAGCTCCCATATAGATCAATCTTCCTCCTCTATTGAAAGCTTCAACAATATATTTTACAGCTTTTTCAATTTCAGGTATAACCTTTCCAACACTTTCGGGTACATTTTTATCCTCTTCATTTATAAGAGTTAAAATCTCTCTTATACTCATACTATCCATTTTCATACTTTTTAAATTTCTTTTTTCCGTTGTTTTTCCCTCTAATATTTTTTCCATTTATTTTTCCACCCAACCCACTATTTTTTTACTTTTATCTATATATTGTTTTACTTTTTTATAATCCTTTTGAACTAACCTTAAAAATATACTATCTAATATTATCATTTGTGCCATTCTCGATGAAATAGCTGAACTTCTAAATATACTTTCTTTTGAAACTACTCCCAAGTTATAATCACTTAAAGATGACACAGTATTTTTGCCAACCGATGTTATCGATACAACACATATATCCATATCTCTAGCCGCTTTTATAACATCTATAACCTCCTGTGTTTCACCTCTATGAGAAATTGCTATCACCAAATCTTTCTCATTCATTGTAGATAGTTTCATAAGTTGCATCTGTTTACTATCATAATGCACAGTATCCATTTTTATCTTCATTAATTTCAATTCTAAATCTCTAGCTACTATTGATGACATTCCTGCTCCAATTATTAAGATTCGGCCACTCCCTCTTATTTTACTTATAACCTCTTCAAAATTTTCATAATCCATTATATCTAAAGTATTTTTCAAAGCCTCTATTGTCTCGGCTAAAGTTTTTTTAGTTACATCTTCCAAAGAATCTTCTAAACAAATATCACTATGAATTTTATTTCCATCTAGCTTTTTCTTATTTTCTAAATCTCTTTCTAGTTGTAATTTAAAAACTACATATCCAGAAAAACCTATTTTTTTTATAAATTTTATTACTGAGGATTGACTCACCCCTATTTTTTTAGCTAATTGTGTAGATGTAATCTCCCCAATCTCATTTTTATTTTCAACTATATACATACCTATCATTCTTTCACTGTAAGAAAAAGAATTAATCATACTTTTTATAATATTTTCAATCATAAAACCTCCTTTACAAACACTATATTACAACATTTTTTTTAATAAATCAAGAATTTTTTATTTCTTTTATTTAAAATTTTAAGAATAATTTATTCTCAATTAAAAAAAGTAAAAAAAAATGGAGAATATCTTCTCCAAAATTTTTACTTAACTTTTTTTATAGTATCTACAACAGTTCCATCTCTATACTCTACAATAGCTACTATCTCATCTTCAAACTCTATTTCACTCTCTTGACCAGTCATATTTTTAGCTATTTCTCTCAACTCTTCAATCGTTTTTATCGGAAGTTTAGATCCTTTAAACTTCTCAATTAAATCCATTCTTAGAGGATTTATAGCGATTCCTCTCTCTGTTACAAGAACATCTACTGTTTCTCCAGGAGTTGTTACAGTTGTAACTTTATCCTTAACTACAGATATTCTTGAATTTACAAGTTGAGAAACTATTATACATAATTTTGATCCTGCGGCTGTATCAGAATGTCCACCTGAACCACCCATAATAACTCCATTAGATCCTGTTGTTACGTTTACGTTGAAGTTTGTATCCATCTCAGTCGCACCTAAAATTACTACGTCTAGCTTGTTTACAACCGCTCCTTTATTGTTTGCATTAGCATACATAGATGCTGACATTGTTATGTGTGCAGGATTTTCTTTAGCCGATTTTATCGCATCTAAATCAAAACATTGCACATCAAATAAAGCTTTAAATAGCCCCTCTTTATACATATCTACTATATATCCAGTGATTCCTCCAGATGCAAAACTTCCACAAATATTTTTATTTTTCATGATATTTTTTAGTTCTGCTGCAACTGCTAAAGATATTCCTCCAGCACCAGTTTGGAAACTCATACCATTTTTTAAATATCCTGATTCCTCAATGAATTTTGATGTTAAATCTGCTACTTTTAGCCCAATAGGATTTTTAGTAATCTGAGTTGTTCCAGATACGATCCCCTTAGGATCTCCAATAGCATCTACAACTAATATATAGTCAACTAGAGTTTGATTTATCTCAATTGTTGGATTTGGATACTCCACTAAGTTGTCAGTTATAGCTACAACTATATTTGCTAACTCAGCGTCTGTATGAGCGTATCCTAATGCTCCACAAGCTGATTTCCCATCCACACCGTTGATATTTCCATACTCGTCACTTGTAGGAGCCGCCATGAATGCTATATCAATAGTTTTTTCTCCACTTTCAAATATTCTAGCTCTTCCACCGTGAGTATGCATTACAGCTGGTTTAGCAAGTTTTCCATTCGAAATTGCTTCAGCTACTGGTCCTGAAATATATGCGGCATATATCTGCGTTACAGTTCCATCCTCTAACATTTTTACAAGTCCTTTATGACAAGGAAAAATTGAACTAGCTGCAACAGTAATATCTTTATATCCTCTTTTTGCAATCTCTTCCATAACCATGTTTAAAACAAAATCACCATTTCTTAAATGGTGATGAAATGATACTACCATCCCATTTTTAAGTGGTAATCTATCCATTAAAGACTCCAAATTATCGCTTAACTTAGAATCCTCAGGTGTTATTGCTTTAAATTTAAAATCTTTTTTTATTACTCCTTGAGTATTTGAAAGGTACCCACTATACTGTTTTACCTCTCCATATCCCTCTATAAATTCAGGAATTTCTCTTCCTAAAATATTTTTCATCAGAACACCTCACCTTAAATTAATCTAATAATCCAATCATCTCAGCAATCTCTAAAGTTTGAATAGCTCTATTTATAATTGGAAGATCTACCATTTTTCCATCTAAAGAGAATACTCCTAGTCCCTCTTTTTCAGCCTCTTCTTTAGCTGCCATAACTCTTAAAGCATGATTTATTTCAGCCTTTGTAGGAGAATAAACTGCATGAATTGTATCTATCTGTCTTGGGTTAATAGCTAACTTTCCAGAAAAACCTAACATTTTTGCTTTTCTAGAATCTGCTTCCAATCCTTCATAGTCATTAGTGTCTGTAAAAGGAGTATCTATAACGTCTATCTTTAATGCTTTGCAAGCATTTACAAGTTTTGTTCTAGCGTAGAATAATTCATCTGAATCTTTAGTTCTCTTTACTGCTAAATCCGCTGCTAAATCTTCTCCACCTAATAAAACAGCTTCTATTCTTTGAGATAACTTCAAAGTTTCATAAACTGTTTCTACTCCATATGCTGTTTCTACCAATGCATGAACTTTAATAGTTCCAATCTCAAGCCCTTCCTCTTTTTCAATTCTCTCCAACTCTTTTTCAAGAATTACCATATCCTCAGGAGTTGCTTTTGGCAAAAGTATTGCATCCGGCTTTAATCTTGCCATTTTATCTATATCCATCATTGCAAATGGAGATGATAGCGGATTAATTCTTATAACCACTTCTGTTTCTCCATATGTCATTGTTTTCATAGCCTCTGCTACCAATATTCTGGCTGCATCTTTCTCTGTTAAAGCAACAGCATCTTCCAAATCAAATATAACTGAATCCGCTCCAAAAGTGTCTGCTGTTTGAAGCATTCCTGGATTATTTCCAGGCATAAATAACATTGTTCTTCTTAATTTCACTCTAACACCTCACCTTAAAAGGAATAATTAATAACTTCTTTTAACAGCTCCTTCAATTCTAGCTCTTATTGTATAATCCAAAGCTCCTTTATCTTGAGCCTTTACTAAAACAGATACAATTCCCATCTCTTTTAATTTTTCCTCTATAACATTTTTTATATGAGCTCCAAATTGCTTTTCAACAACACTTTCTAATTCGATAACTATTCCATTTTCATTTGGAGCAAGCATAACGAATATATCATTTGATTCAAGAGTCCCACATTTAACTGGCTTATTTATTGTCATCCTATTCACCTCTTAGAATATTCTATAAAATTAAAGGAAAAGGTAGGAGATTTCCCACCTTTTCCAGAATTAAAAGTCTATTACTTTCTTCTGTTAACTAAAGCTTCTACTCTGCTCATTTCGTTGAATACGATCATAAATCCTTCATCAACACCCATTCCTGGTTTAGCAAGAACCTGAAGAGCTCCACAAGCCATAGCAATGTTTGTAGTTACTTCAGCCGATCTGTTAGTCTCGTTACAAGTTCCTCCACTGTAAGATCCGATTCCTACTTTGTTACAGTAAAGAATTGCATCAGCAATGTTATTAACTCCTCCTAAGTCTGGAGTTTTTATTTGTACTACGTGACCTGCTTTTGCATCAGCGAAAGCTTTGATGTCATCGTAAGTGTTACACCACTCGTCAGCAACTAACTCGATTCCCATGTTTCTTGCATCCACTTCAGCAGTTAATGCAGCTAAAGATTCAATTTGCTTATCTCTATCCTCAACGTCCATAGGACCTTCAATTCTTAATTTGAACGGCTTTGCAGCTTCTACTAAAGTAGCTAAATAATCAGCCATTCTTGTAGTATCGCAACCAAACGCAGCTCCGATTGTTCCATATACATCTATATGAAGGATTGGTGCATAATCCTCAGAATCTCTTAAGTGGATTATTCTATCTCTTAACCATCCAACATACTCAAGTAATAACTCTCCGTTATTTCCTAATTTAGTTTCAACATGGTTGATTAGTGCATGAGGTAATACATCTGCTGATTTGATTATCATTTTATCAGCATTCTCATATCTGTTATCTCCAGATTGAGTGAATATAGGTCTTTTAGTGATCTCTAAACCTGTATTATAGTCTTTTTGGATAACTTCAGCCATAGTTACTTTTCTTGTTTTAGCAACAGCATCTAATAAAGATTGAGTTATTCCATATCTTATAGCAGTATGCATTCTTTTTCCATCTATTAACATAGAATCAAACTCTTCAGCTAATGATTTAAAGTTGTCTAATTCTCTTCCAATTAATTTTGGAGCGATTTCTTTTTCGATTACCGGAATGAAATCTTTAGCTAGGAATAATGGATCTCTCCCTCCCGCACCTGAGTATTGAACCGCAGCACAATCTCCATACGCCACTTGTCCATCTTCTAATATTAATTGTACAGAGATAGATTCTCCAGCTTGTCTTATAGAGTTAAACCCTTCAGTTACTGGCTCTCCAACGTAAGCAAATCCGTCATGTCCTGCTCCACTTTTTATAGCTCTTTGGTCATCAAAATAGAAACCTGTTTTTCCTGCTGAACACACTACATCAACTATTCTCATTTTTAAATCCTCCTGATTTTTAATGAGGGCCTCGGCCCTCTATTATATTATAAATCAAACTTTTTTTTAAAATTATTTAGCGTCTGGTCTTCCGATTAAGTTTCCTTTTCCAACAGCAAATATATCGTCTACTGTCATTTGGAAGCTGATCTCTCTTCCTTCAAAAGCTGCTCTTTCCTCTAGTTTTGCTGTATGGAAAGCTTTAATATCTTCTGATAAAGGAAGATTTCCTGCATTTAGGTATCTGATCATTCCGTTGTTATCTCTAGCTGGTAACATCTTTCCAGCATTGTACTTAGATGGTGCAAATGGAATATCTAATACTCCTTGCTCAAATGCTTTAACAGTTCCTACTGCTAAATCTCCATTTCCTAACTCAAGTACTTTATCTATAATTTGCTTAACTTCTTTTTTTATCATATCTTTTTCAAACTGAACTTCTACTGAATTTGGTAATTTTTGCCCTTTTAATAGATTTAGAACCATTTTTGTCGCTCTAATTCCCATAGCGTTAGCTTCCTTTGTAGGTACTCCAATTGCCTCATGAGGAGTTTTTACGATTACTTTTGTAGCTCCAGCTAAAGCAGCAGCAGATGCTCCGTTTGATATAACTCCAAACGCCTTAGCTTCATCTTCTGGGAATCCTCCCATCCATTGGTGGAATACAGAAGTTAATTGCATATTTTCGTATCCGAACTCATTACAGTACTCTTCTGCTTGCTCCATCATAGATCTTACTGCAGCAACGTCTTGTACTAAGTTTCCACATTGTCCGTATCCTAAAGTGATATTTTTAACTCCTTGCTCAGCAGCTAATAAACACTCAATTATTTGAACAGCGTTTGATACTGATGGAGGAACTAATGTTCCAGTTAATGGTCCAAACGGCTCTCTATTGATAGAAACTCCTTGCTCTTCGTACCATCCAACTAATCTATCGTTATATTGCCAGTCTCTGATTGTTTGCTCAAGAGTTACTGATTTAGCATAAGGAATGTTATAAGAAATTCCTCCACCCTCGTTTGATGTGAATCCAGCTGCTAACATTATCTCAGATAATAGTCTAGCATCAGGAGTTCCGTGTCTTAATTGTAATGGTAAGTTTACAGCTTCAACAACCTCTCTACATCCTTTAACTCCGTGGTTTACACCTGGGAATCCATTAAGTAGTGATCTTCCTGCTTTCTTAGACTCCTCTATTCCTTTTTCACAGTTCTCATACTTATTTTGTCTTGTATAAGAATCTATTGTTGAAGGTAGTAAATCTGCTCCACCCTCTTTATCTAGGAAGTTTAATAACTCTATGTGCTGCTCAACTAAAGCAACCCCTGCTCTTGGCTGTGCCAATGTGATATTTTTAGCTTTTGCATCTATTAACTTTTTAGCAAAGTTCTTGTGATCTGGTAAAGCTTTATGGTAAGCTACTGCCTCTTCTAAATCAACATCAGCTCCTGTTGGCCACTGCTTTAATACCTCTTCTCTTACTTTAAAGAACTCCTCATCGGTCCATCTTCTAAATTCTAAATTCATTGATTAGATTCCTCCTCAAAAAAAACTATACTTCAATTAGATATTTTTTCATTATTTTCACTGCTAAATCGGGGTTTGATTGAGCTAACAATCCCATAGAAGATAGGATATACGTCTTATCTACCATAAGTTTTGGATCCTTAGGCTTCAAATTTATTGGTTCTGCTGGATTAAATTTCCCAGCCTCTAAAATCCCTCTAGGATTTTCACTATGAACAATAACTCCCCCTGTTCCTATTATGTAAGGAGCGTTCAAAAGGTCTTTTCCTGTCTGATTAAACATTGTTCCCATAGGAGTATAGACACACTCTAAAACTCCGCAATGTCTTGTCATCGACAGTTCTGTTGCAACCTTTGCCATAGCTTCATCAAACAGTATCTCCTCTTTGTTTTGAGGAACCATTTTTATATGATCATGTCTATAGTTACACATCCCTTTTACATCCCACTGCTTATCTATATCATTCAAATATGCTCTTATTTTTTTTGTTCCTCCCGCTTCTAAAAGTGAAATAGCTGAATATCTCATCCCTAAATCACCCTCCACAGTTCTCTTTGCAAACGGATCTTCAAGTCCTTTTAATAATACTCCAGCTTGAGAAGGGTCTCCCTTTCCAATAGAGTGTATGTCAGTAGTAGCACCACCGATATCAACTATTATTAAATCTCCTATTCCATCCTCATCATCTGTTCCTTCTGAAAGAACCTCTGCCGCTTTTAAAACTGCTGCTGGAGTTGGCATCAAAATTCCACTTATGAAATCTTCAGCCTTTTTCATCCCTTTAGCTTCTACAATTTTATTCATAAAAACTTTTCTTATCTCTTCACGTGCTGGTTCAACATTTAATTTATTGATCTTTGGCATCACATTTTCAGCTAAATAATAATCTATATTTGATTCAGTGAATATCTTCTCAATCTCATCTGAAGCCGCTTTATTTCCAGCAATCACTATTGGCTTATCAATATGATGTTCAACTATCAATTTTGCATTGTGAATTATGCACTCTTTATTACCACCATCTGTTCCACCTGCTAAAAGAATTATATCTACCGCGGAGTTTTTAATCTCACGCATCTCATGAGAGTTCAACTCATAAGAATATGTTTTTATAACTCTTGCTCCAGCCCCTAATGCAGCTTTTTTTGCAGCTTCGGCAGTCAGCTCTGGGACTAATCCTATTGCAACCATTTTCAATCCACCAGCAGCTGATGAACATGCGATTTTGTCAACAAACTCAACTTTCGAAATAGGAAGTTCTCTCTCTATTTTTTCTACAAGTTTTCTGTAAGCATTATCAAAACCTGTCATTATATCATCCTCAACCGTTGTTATATCTTTAGCAGTTGCAAGTATTCTTTCCCCTGCTACATCTATTGCCGTTAACTTAGTATATGTACTTCCAAAGTCAATAGTTAGATAACACTTCATGAAAATCATCTCTTTTCTTTGTAATTTATTAATTAAATTCCTAAATCAGATTTTAAATGCTCAGTTGTAATCTCGATTGGAGTTCCTGGTCTGTAAACTCTATTGAATCCCATAGCCTTAAATCTAGACTCTACATCTGTCCAATCTTGCTTTCCAACAACGATATTTCCACCAACATAAAGAACGATATCTTTTAAGCCAGCTTCTTCACACTTCTCTCTCATACCTTGACAATCTAACTCTCCATGTCCATATAGAGAAGATACAATTATTGCATCAGCCTTAGTTTCAACTGCTGCATTTATAAAGTCAATTTGTGGAGATAGTACTCCAATATTAACTACTTCAAATCCATTAGTCTCTAATACATGGTGAATTATTTTGTTCCCTACTGCATGACAGTCAGATCCAATTACACCAATTACTACTTTTTTACCATTTTTCATTGAAAATAACACCTCACTATTTTTTTTCCTATAAAAAACAAACTTTTATAATATATTTTATACACTACGTTTTAAAAAAATACAATAGAAATAATAAATTTATATTGTTTGCTTTTGAATTATTTATAAAATATATTGTGAACATTCATTTCTAACAAACTTACTTTTTTCTTTTTCTACATTAATATATCGATAACAGTATTTCGTTGATTTTTTTTAATTTATATGCTATAATCTACTTAGATAATTTATACTAGAGCTGAAAAGAGTGGGGAAATCCCACTCTTTCTTTGTAGTTTTAATCAGGAAAGAGGTGATATGATGATAAAATTAGATAAATGGGAGATGGAACAAACTCTTTTAAATATAGAAAAAATTGTTTTCCCTGCAGTTGAAAAAAGAGGGCTTGACCTTGTTGATTTAGAATATATACAAGAGGGTGGTTATCTTTATGTTCGTGTTTTCATTGAAAAGGAGAACGGAGATATAACTCTTGAAGACTGTGGAGGATTAAGTAATGATATCGATGAAAAAATTGATACACTTATTCCACATAAATTTTTCTTAGAGGTTTCTTCTCCAGGGGTTGAAAGACCTTTAAAAAAAGAGAAAGATTTTATTAGGTTTATAGGTGAGACAATTAAAGTGAGTTTAAAGCATAAACTTAATGATAGTAAGAACTTCGAAGGGACTCTTGAGAATTTTCAAGAGGAAACACTATTCCTTAACATAAAAGGCGAGATTTTAGAAATCCCTTTCAAAGAGGTAAAAAAATCAAATATTGTCTTTGATTTTAGTGACATTTAATTATTTAGTTAGGAGGAAAAACCAGTTATGAGAAGTAAAGACGGAAAAGTTTTTTTAGAGGCTCTTGAGCAACTAGAAAAAGAAAAAGGAATTAATAAAGAAAGTCTTCTTGAAGCAGTTGAACAAGCTATGCTTGCTGCATATAAAAAACACTACGGTGAAGAGGAGAACGTTGAGGTTGAAATCAACAGATCTACTGGTGAAGTAAAAGTTTTTGAAATAAAAACTGTTGTTACTGCTGAAGATCTATACGATGCTGCTTTAGAGGTGTCTGTAGAGGATGCTGCTGAAGCTGGTCACAGAAGAATTAAGCTTGGAGATGTAATCAAACTTGAAGTTAACTGTGAAGAATTTAGAAGAAATGCTATCCAAAATGGTAAGCAAATCGTAATACAAAAAGTTAGAGAAGCAGAAAGACAAAATATCTTTGATAAATTCAAAGTTAAAGAGCATGACATAATGACTGGAATCATCAGAAGAATCGATGAGAAAAGAAATATCTTTATTGAGTTTGATGGTTGCGAGGCTATTCTTGCTACTGCTGAACAATCTCCAGCAGATGTTTATAGAGTTGGGGAAAGAATCAAAGTTTACATATCTGAAGTAGAAAAAACAAACAAGTTTCCTAAAATTATCATCTCTAGAAAAAATGAAGGGCTTCTAAGAAAATTATTTGAATTAGAAATTCCAGAAATCGCAGAAGGGGTTATCGAAATCAAATCTGTTGCTAGAGAAGCTGGTTCTAGAGCTAAAGTTGCCGTTTATTCATCAGATGAAAATATAGATACTGTAGGTGCATGTATCGGACAAAAAGGATTAAGAATTAGAAACATCGTTAACGAATTGAATGGAGAGAAAATTGATATCGTAGTTTGGAAAGAGGATATTAAAGAGTTCGTATCAGCTGTTCTAAGTCCAGCTAAAGTTATCAGTGTTGAAGTTCTTGAAGAAGGAACTACTGCTAGAGTATTAGTTGAAAACTCTCAGCTATCTTTAGCTATTGGTAAAAATGGTCAAAATGCAAGACTTGCTGCTAAGTTAACAGGTATGAGAGTAGATATCAAAACTGTTGAATCTTTCAGTACTGAGGAGAACGTTGTAGTAAATGATGAGGAACACCATGGATAATCACACTCCTGAAAGAACTTGTGTGGTTTGTAGAGAAAAAAAAGACAAAGGCGATCTATTTAGAATCGCTAAAATAAGTGAGAACAACTATTCGTTTGATGAAAAGCAAAAAATGCAATCAAGAGCAATCTATGTTTGCAAAACACATGAATGTATTAAAAGAATTTCAAAAAATAAAAAATATAGCCTAAGAATAGAAGATTTACTTTCTATGGTAAACCTTCTTAAAAAGCAATCTAAAGATTACCTAAATATTTTAAAGGCAATGAAAAACTCTGAACACTTAGCATTCGGAATCAATATGGTTATGGATGAGATAGAACATATTCATTTTTTAATTATCGCAGAGGATATCAGCGAAAAAAATGATAAGAAACTAATTACAAAAGCTAAGGAATTAAATATTCCTTATGCTCATTTTGGGAATAAAACACAACTTGGTGATATATTCAACAAAGATGAAGTCAACGTTATTGCTATAAAAAATAAAAAAGTGGCAAGGGGATTGGTAGATTAGGCTATTTGGAGGTGTCTAGCTTTATGAAAACAAGAGTACACGAATTAGCTAAAATGTATGGTATTGGCAACAAAGAGTTTTTAGATATTTTAAACAATATTGGAATTGAGGTACACTCAAATCTTGCAGGGTTAAGTGATGAGCAGGAGAAGATAATTTCAGCTCATTTTTCCCACATCAATGAGGTTGTTTCTAACAGCGCTTATATCGAGGAGGAAACAATGAAAAATAATATCGATTTACAAGAAGCTGATGATTTTTTAGTAGAAGATCAACCAACTTCAAAGAAAAAAAAGAACAACAATAAAAATAAAACAGATAACAATACTACTGATTCAAAATCTAAGAAAAAGAAAAAGGGAAGAAGAGCAGATTTCGTTGTTAAGAAAGCTGAACAAGGACCTGAGATTATTGAAGAAGATGGAATGAAAATAATCAAGATCAGAGGGGAGATCACTCTTGGTGAATTCGCTGATAGACTTGGTATTGGAAGTTCTGAAATAATAAAAAAACTTTTCTTAAAAGGTCAAATGCTTACTATAAACAGCCCAATATCTTTTGAGTTAGCTGAAGAGTTAGCTATGGAGTATGACGCTTTAGTTGAAATGGAAGAAGAAGTAGAATTAGATTTCGGAGATAAGTTTGATTTAGAAATAACTGATAGAGCTGAAGATTTAACTGATAGAGCTCCTGTTATAACTATCATGGGACACGTAGACCATGGTAAAACATCTTTACTTGATGCTATCAGAGCAACTACTGTAGCTTCTGGAGAAGCTGGAGGTATCACTCAAAAGATTGGAGCCTACCAAATCACTAAACCTACAGGAAAAATCACTTTCGTAGATACTCCTGGACATGAGGCGTTTACTGATATGAGAGCTAGAGGAGCACAGGTTACTGATATTGCTATCCTTGTTGTTGCTGCTGATGATGGTGTAATGCCTCAAACTATAGAAGCTTTATCTCACGCTAAAGCTGCTCATGTGCCAATTATTGTTGCTATCAACAAAATTGACAAACCTGAAGCTAACTCAATGAGAATTAAACAAGAGCTTATGGAGCACGGATTAGTTTCTGTTGAATGGGGAGGAGAGACTGAATTTGTTGAGGTTTCTGCCAAGGCTAAATTAAACCTTGATACTTTACTTGATACAATTCTTATCACTGCTGAAATTTTAGAGCTTAAAGCCAACACTAAAAAAAGAGCTAAAGGTATCGTTTTAGAATCTAGACTAGATCCTAAAGTTGGACCTATAGCTGACGTTCTTATCCAAGAAGGAACTTTAAAAATTGGAGAGGTTATCGTTGCTGGTGAATGTATGGGTAAAGTTAGAGCTTTAGTTAATGACTTAGGTCAAAAAGTTCAAGTTGCAACTGTTTCTCAACCAATAGAGATTATTGGATTTAATGAGGTACCTTCTGCTGGAGATACTTTCTATGTTATTCAAAATGAGCAACACGCTAAAAGAATTGTTGAAGAGATGACAAAAGAGAGAAAAATTTCTGAAGTTACTAGAAAAACTATATCTCTAGAATCACTATCTCAACAAATGGATAGCGCTAACATAAAAGAACTTAACTTAATTTTAAGAGCTGACTCAAGAGGTTCTGTTGAAGCTTTAAGAGATTCTCTATTAAAACTTTCTACAGGTGAAGTTGCTGTTAATATTATGCAAGCTGCTTCTGGTGCTATTACAGAGAGTGACGTTAAACTTGCTGAAGCTTCAAACGCTATCATCATCGGATTTAACGTAAGACCTACTACAAACGCTTTAAAAGAAGCTGATTCTAACGGTGTTGAAATCAGAACTTCTAACATTATCTATCATATCATTGAAGATATTGAGAAAGCTCTAACTGGTATGCTAGATCCTGAATTCAAAGAGAACTACTCTGGAAGAATCGAGATCAAAAAAGTATTCAAAGTTTCAAAAGTTGGAAACATTGCTGGATGTGTTGTTGTGGATGGTAAAGTTAGAAAAGACTCTAACATCAGAATCCTTAGAAATGGAGTTATTGTTTATGAAGGTAAACTAAATACTCTAAAAAGATATAAAGATGACGCTAAAGAAGTAGTTGCTGGTCAAGAATGTGGATTGGGAATCGAAAACTTTAATGATATTAAAGAAAGCGATATCGTTGAGGCATTTGATATAATCGAAGTTAAAAGAACTTTAAAGTAGGTGATAAATTATGAATAAGAAAAGATTAGCTGCAATTGAAAAAGAGATCAGTAGAGTTGTTTCGAAAGCTCTTTTCGAAGATATAAAAAATCCAAAATTAAAAAAAGCTATGGTTTCTATTACTAGTGTAAGAGTTACTGAGGATTTAAAATTTGCTGATTTATTTTTCAGCATTATGCCAATAGCTGGTAAACAAATGAATAAGAATGAAGTTTTAGAAGGATTAAATGAGATCAAAGGTTTTCTAAGAAAAAGAGTATCCGAAGAACTAGCCTTAAGATATACTCCTGAAATGAGAATTAAACTTGACGATACTATAGAACACGCAATAAAAATATCTCAGTTACTTGATAACTTAAAAGGGTAATCTATGCACTGGGAATATAAAACAGTATCTGAAAATCTTATTGAAACTAAGGCTAGTCAGTGGGATGTTTCTGAATTTTTAACTACTTTACTTTTAAAAAAAGGCTTTTTAGAAAAAGAAGACGTACAGAATTTTCTTAATCCATCTATCGATAAACTTAAAAACCCTTTTGATTTTGAAGTGATGGATAAAGTAGTAGAAAAAATAGTTTCAGCTAAAAATAACGGAGAAAGGTTATTTATCTATGGCGATTATGACGTAGATGGAATAACCGCTGCTATCTTCCTTGTCTTAGCGTTTAGAGAGATTGGAATTGATATTGATTACTATATTCCCAATAGGATGGATGAGGGCTATGGTCTTGATAAAAAAACTATCGATTTTATCCACCACAATTTGGGGAAATTAATAATCACTGTCGATACTGGAGTTAATTCCCGTGAAGATGTTGAGTATGCTAGAAGTTTAGGGATTGATGTTATTGTCACTGATCACCACAAAAGTGTAAAGGATGATGAAAAGGACAATGTTCTTTTTATCAATCCTAAGCTCAGTGACCATTACCAATTCAAATTCCTAGCTGGAGCTGGAGTAGCTTTAAAAGTTGCTCAAGCTGTGTATTCTCATTTGAATGAAGACTTCTCTAAGCTCTATCAATTTTTAGATGTTGTTATGATAGGAACTGTTGCTGATGTTGTTCCTATGTTTGATGAGAATAGAATTATTATCAGCAAAGGTTTAGAAACTCTTAAGAATACTAAAATTAAAGGTTTAGTATATCTTATGAAATATCTAAAGCTTTATAACAAAGATATTAGTACAACGGATATTAGTTATTTTGTATCACCTCTTATCAACTCCTTGGGAAGGCTAGGCAACTCTAAACTTGGTGCAGATTTTTTTATGAAAACAGATGATTTTGAAATATATAATATTATTGAAGAGATGAAAAAATCAAATAAACAAAGAAGAGAACTAGAAAGAGCTATCTTTGATGAAGCGAATAGTATGGTTCAAAAAAAAGGAACCGAAAATTTAAAGTATATTTTTGTGGCTTCTGAAAAGTGGCATCCTGGAGTCATTGGTGTTGTCGCATCTAGGTTAAGTGTGAAATATGATCTTCCTGTCGCTATGATATCTTTAAAAGATGGAGTGGCTAAAGCTTCTTGTCGGAGTATTCCAGGAGTTAATATTTTTAATATTTTAAAGCTTGTAGAAGATAAATTAATTCGATTTGGAGGTCATGATTTAGCTGCTGGTTTTATAGCTAATCAAAAAGAGCTACCATGTATTGAATCCTTCTTTGAAAAAGAGATTCAAATCCACGAACACTCTTTCAAGCAACCAAAATCTTTAGAGATTGATTTAGAATTTCCAATCGATAAAATAGATAAAGATATTATTCAAGATATAAAAAAATTAGCACCTTTTGGCTTAGAAAATAGACACCCATATTTTTTAGATAAGGGTGTAAAAATTGTTGATACCAAATTTTTTGGTATTGAAAATAGACATTTTAATGGTTTTTTAATTAAAAATGGAAATTCCTATCCTCTTGTGGCTTTTGATTTAAGTTCTAAACTTTTAAAAAGTGGCAAAGATACTGTATATGATATTATCTATTATCCTGAAAAGATCATATCCAGAGGAGAGGAATTCTATCAGTTTCGTTTAAAAGATCTTAAAGCTCAAAAAGCTTAAGATATTTAAATACATAATATACTTTAAGGAGGAAAAAATGAAACACGAATTAAAAAAAATTGAACATTCAGCAGTTGAGATAAAAATGACTTTAACGGCTGAAGAGTTATCACCAATTAAAGCTGAGGTTCTTAAAAAAGTTGCTTCTCAAGTTGAAGTACCTGGATTTAGAAAAGGACATGCACCTTTAAATAAAGTTGAAGCTGCTTATGTTGACGCTATAAAAGAAGAGGTTGTTGAAGCTGTATTAAAAGCTAACTTTGATAAAGTTATCGCTGAAGAGAAAATTTCTCCAGTAAGTTTCATCTATGATCTTGTTGCTGAAATGAAAGAAACTCTTGAAATTACTTTCAAAGTTGATGTTTATCCAGAAGTTACTTTAGGAGAATATAAAGGGTTAGAAGTTGAAAAAGAAACTTTTGAAATGTCTGACGACCTTTTAAATAAAGAGATTGAAAATATGATGACTTCTAAAGCTAAATTAGAAGATGCTACTGAAGGACATAAAGCTGAGATGGGTAACACTGTAGATCTTGCTTTTGAAGGATTTGTTGATGGTGTTCCTTTCGAAGGTGGACAAGCTGATTCACACCAATTAAAATTAGGTTCTAAAATGTTCATCGATACATTTGAGGATCAATTAGTTGGATACACTGTAGGACAAGAGGGAGAAGTTAACGTAATGTTCCCTGCTGAATACCATTCTGAAGCTTTAGCTGGAAAACCTGCTACATTCAAAGTTAAAATTAACTCTATCAAAACTTTAGCTAATCCTGAATTAAATGATGAGTTTGCTAAAGAAGCTGGATTTGAATCTGTAGAGGATTTAAAAGCTAAAAAAACTGCTGAGATTATAGCTAGAGAAGAAGCTAGAGTTCAAAATAACTTTGTTGGAAAATTAATTCAAAAATTAGTTTCTGAATCTAAAGCTGAGGCTCCTAAATCTATGGTTGTAAAAGAAGTAGAAAATAGAATGGCTGAAATGAACCAACAATTAGCTATGCAAGGAATGGATCTTGATCAATATCTAAAAATGACTGGTATGACTAAAGAGCAAGCTTTCAACCAAATCGCTCCTATGGCTCACAACAAAGTTTTAGTTGATGTTGTTTTAGAAGCTGTTGCTAAAGCTGAAAACATTGAGGTTTCTGAAGAAGAATTAAATAAAAGAACTGAAGAGATTGCTAAAATGTACGGAATGACTGTTGAGCAATTGGATGCAGAGTTAAATAAAAACTCTAATTTTGACGAGTTCAAACATAGTTTAAAACATGAAATCACAGCTCAAAAAGCTGTTGAAGTTATTGTTAACAACGCTAAGTAATCTATATTAACCAGTATTGAGTAGGGATCCCCCTGCTCAATACTGCTTTTTAAAAAATTAGTGTTAAATACCAAAATTCTTTTTAGTATTTAACTTTAAGTTTTTAAAGGAGGGATAAAAATGTATAGTCCAACAGTTATTGAAAATACCGGAAAAGGTGAAAGAGCCTACGATGTCTATTCTAGACTTCTTAAAGATAGAATTATCTTCTTAGGTTGTGAAATTGATGACCAGATAGCTAATGCAATTGTTGCTCAACTCCTATTTTTAGAAGCTGAAGATCCTAATAAAGATATAATTATGTATATAAATAGTCCTGGAGGAGTTATTACCTCTGGTATGGCAATCTATGATACTATGAACTATATTAAGCCAGACGTTCAAACTGTTTGTATTGGACAAGCTGCTAGTATGGGAGCTCTTCTACTTTCTGCTGGAGCAAAAGGAAAAAGATTTTCTTTAGAAAATTCTAGAATTATGATCCATCAGCCTTTAGGCGGAGCAAAAGGACAAGCTACTGACATAGAGATTCAAGCAAAAGAAATTTTAAGAATGAAAGATTTGACATCTAAAATTTTAAGTAAAAATACAAATAAAACGGTTGAAGAGATAATATCTGCAACTGAAAGAGATAATTTTATGAGTGCTGAAGAAGCTAAAGAATTTGGTCTTATAGACCACGTATTCATTAAATAGGAGGGGAAAGATGAATAAAAAAGAACAGTGCTCTTTTTGCGGAAGAACACAAGATGAAGTTTCTAAACTTTTCTCTGGAATTGATGGTTCATTTATTTGTGATGAATGTATTGAAACTTGTTTTGATATGCTTGGCTATGAAAACGACATCTATTATGGAGAAAAAGCAACAGATGCTTCTACAACTAGCTCTTTAACAGGTATACAACTACCAATACCAAAAGAGATTAAACAAAGACTTGATGAGTATGTTATTGGACAGGAAGACAGTAAAAAAGTATTAGCTGTTTCTGTATATAATCACTATAAAAGAATTATGCATAAAGATCAAGGAAGTAAGGATGTTGAATTACAAAAATCAAATGTACTTCTAATAGGACCTACTGGTTCTGGTAAAACTCTTTTAGCTCAAACTTTAGCTAGAACACTTCATGTTCCGTTCGCTATTGCTGATGCAACTACATTGACAGAAGCAGGTTATGTTGGGGATGACGTTGAAAATGTTTTAGTTAGACTTTTACAAGCTGCTGACTATGATGTTGAAGCGGCTGAAAGAGGAATTATTTATATTGATGAAATAGACAAAATCGCTAGAAAATCTGAAAATACCTCTATCACTAGAGATGTTTCAGGAGAAGGGGTTCAGCAAGCTCTTCTTAAAATTATAGAGGGAACTAAATCACAAGTTCCGCCACAAGGTGGCAGAAAACATCCAAACCAAGAACTAATCGAAGTGGATACAACAAATATTTTATTTATTGTTGGTGGAGCTTTTGAAGGTGTGGAAAAAATTATTAAATCTAGAACAAATAAAAAAGTTTTAGGATTTGGAGCTTCTCAAAATGCATTAACTCAAGAAAAAGAGATCGAACTTTTAGGTAAGGTTCTTCCTGAAGATTTAGTTAAACAAGGAATTATTCCTGAATTAGTTGGAAGACTCCCAGTTATTACAACATTATCTCCTCTTGATGAAAAAGCACTTATACAAATTCTTTCTGAACCTAAAAATTCCATTGTAAAGCAGTATAAAAAATTCTTTGAAATGGAAAATGTTGAACTAGAATTTGAAGAAGCCGCTCTTAAAAAAATTGCAACACTTGCTTTAGATAGAAAAATTGGAGCAAGAGGACTTAGATCTATTATCGAAAATATCATGACTGAATTGATGTTTGAAATTCCATCAGATAAAACTATTAAAAAAGTTCTTATCACTGAGGAATCTATTCAAGATTCAACTAAAGTTAAAATTGAACGTTAAGGAGTGATTACTTATGAGTAGATTACCTTTTTTACCTACTAGGGAGATGGTACTTTTCCCTGGAGCAGCTTCTCCTCTTTATGTTGGAAGAGAAAGAAGTTTACTAACAATGACTTTTGCTATGAAAACTAAAAACAAAGTAATTCTGAGTCTTCAAAAAGATCCTTTAGATGAAAATCCAGATTTAAATGAAGGCATTCACAAAATAGGGGTATTGGCTACCATTATACAATCTATACCTCTTCCAAATAAAAGTCTTAAAATTTTAGTTGAAGTTGATAAAAGAGTTCTTATTGAAAGTATTGTTGAAGAAAATGGAATTCTTATGGCTGATTATAGTGTTATTTCTGCTACTGAAGAACCTTCAGCTGAACTTACAGCTCTAAAAAGAAAAGTTATTAGTCTGTTTGAAGAATATTCTTCTTTAAATACTCAAATAAATGCTGAATTCATGGTTCAATTAAAAGGTTTTAGAAAAGCTGGTAAAGTTTTTGATGCTGTTGCCTTCACTTTAGAAGTTGAAGATTCTTTAAAAAGTGAGATTTTAGAAACTCTAGATGTCAATGCCAGAGGATATAAACTTTTGGAAATTCTTAATGACGAAATTGAAATAGCAACTATCGAACAAAAAGTGGATCAAAAAGTTAAGGACAAGATTAATGAAAGTCAAAAGAGTTACTTTATTAGAGAGAAGATTAATACTCTTAGAGAAGAACTTGGAAAAAATGGTGGCGATGAGGATACAGATGACTTAGCTGAAAAAATCAATGCTACAGATCTTCCAGTAGAAGCTAAGCAAAAATTAGAGAATGAGATGAAAAAACTTTCTAAAATGGCTCCTTACTCTGCTGAAGCTACTGTTTCAAGAGCTTATATAGAAAATGTTTTAGAGCTTCCTTGGAATGTTCTTACTCCTGAAACTCTAGACTTAAAAATAGCTCATAATGTTCTTGAGAAAGACCACTACGGACTTAAAGATGTGAAAGAAAGAATTCTAGATTATCTAGCTGTAAAGAAATTAAATCCAGATATGAAAGGAACAATTCTTTGTTTAGCTGGTCCTCCTGGTGTTGGAAAAACATCTCTTGCCAAATCTATTGCTGACTCTTTAGGAAGGAACTTTGTTAGAGTTTCTCTTGGTGGGGTTAGAGATGAGGCTGAAATTAGAGGACATAGAAGAACATATATCGGTTCTATGCCTGGAAGAATAATTAAAGCTATTAAAAATGCTGGAAGTGTTAACCCTGTTATCCTTCTAGATGAGATTGATAAAATGTCTAGTGATTTTAAAGGTGATCCTAGTTCTGCTATGCTTGAAGTACTTGATCCTGAACAAAACAAACATTTTGAAGATCACTATTTAGATATGCCTTTTGATCTCTCTAAAGTATTTTTTGTTGCAACAGCAAACGATTTAAGAAATATTCCTGGACCTCTTAGAGACAGAATGGAAATTATAAATCTTTCATCATACACTGAGTTTGAAAAATTACATATCGCTAATAACTATCTTATAAAGCAAGCTCAATCTGAAAATGGTCTTTCTAACTATAAGATTTCATTTACAGATAAAGCGGTTTTAAAAATTATTGATGAATATACGAGAGAAGCCGGAGTTAGAAATCTAAAAAGAGAGATCTCATCACTTTTCAGAAAAGTTGCTAGAAAAGTATTGGATTCCGAGACAAAATCTATCAGTGTTACAGTTAAAAATCTAGAATCATATCTTGGTCATCCTAAATTCAGACCTGAAAAAGCTAAAAAAATGACTTCTAAAATTGGAGTTGTTAATGGTTTAGCTTGGACTTCTGTTGGTGGAATGACACTTGAAGTTCAAGGTGTTAAAATCCCTGGAAAAGGAAATCTTTCTTTAACTGGAACGCTTGGAAATGTAATGAAAGAATCAGCTATGGTTGCATTTACATATTTAAAAGCCAATTTAGAAAAATATGGAATTGATCCTACAATCCTAGAAAAAAAGGATATACATCTACATTTTCCTGAGGGAGCTACACCTAAAGATGGTCCTTCGGCAGGAACAGCTATTACCACTACAATTCTATCTGTTTTAACAGAGAGAAAAGTAAAACAAACTTTTGCAATGACTGGTGAAATCACTATAACAGGTGAAGTTCTTCCAGTTGGTGGAATTAAAGAAAAGGTTATTGGAGCTCATAGAGCTGGAATAAAAAACATTATTCTTCCCGATGAAAATAGGGTTGATGTTGAAGAAATTCCTGCTGAAGTAACAAAAGATATTACGATATATTTTGCTTCTAACTATGAGGATGTTGAAAAACTTGCTCTTGAAAAATAATAAAAAGAGGTAAAACAATGAATATAAAACAAGCAGATTTCATTAAGTCAGCTGTATTTGAAAGAGATTATCCTGAAGAGTTAAACCATTCTGAGTTTGCTTTTGTGGGTAGATCCAATGTTGGAAAATCATCATTGATCAACAGTATTACTGGAAGAAATAAACTTGCTAAAACAAGTAAAACTCCAGGTAGAACACAATTAATAAACTATTTCCTAATCAATAAAGAGATCTTCTTTGTTGATTTACCTGGTTATGGTTTTGCTAAAGTTCCCAAAGAGATGAAAAAAGAGTGGGGACAAACAATGGAAAGATATCTTGCTAGTCCTAGAAAAAAACTAGTTTTTGTTCTTCTAGATATTAGAAGAGTTCCAAGTGGAGAAGATCTAGATATGTTAAGATGGCTAGATCACTATGGAACTCCTTTTAAAATAATTTTCACTAAAATGGATAAGGTGTCAAATAACGATAAAGTTAAAGCACTAAAAGATATCAGAACAAAAATTGATTTCCATAATGATGATGTTTTCTTCCACTCATCACTAAATAATAATGGAAAACAACAGGTCTTAGACTTTGTTGAACAATATTTAAATGGAGAAACAGAATAGGAGGATTTTTAAATGAATGAATTAGCTACTACATATTCCCCTGGTGAAATTGAGGGAAAATGGTATAAACATTGGGAGGAATCACAGTTCTTTGCAGCTACTATGGACGACAATAAACCAAATTATTCTATTGTTATCCCACCTCCAAACGTAACTGGAATACTTCACATGGGGCATATACTTAATAACAGTATTCAAGATGTTCTTGTTAGATATAAAAGAATGAGTGGTTATAATACTTTATGGATGCCTGGAACTGACCATGCAGGTATCGCTACTCAAAATAAAGTTGAAAGAAAACTAGCTGATGAGGGATTGACTAAAGAGGATCTTGGCAGAGATGAGTTCATCAAGCAAGTTTGGGAATGGAAAGAACAATATGGTGGAGCTATCACTAATCAATTAAGAAAAATTGGTGCTTCTCTTGATTGGAAAAGAGAAAGATTTACTATGGACGAAGGATTATCTGAATCTGTTAAAGATATCTTCATCAAGCTTTTCAATGATGGATTAATTTACCAAGGTGAATACATGGTTAACTGGTGCCCTAGATGTGGTACTGCACTCGCTGATGACGAAGTTGAACATGAAGAGAAAGCCGGGTTTTTATGGAATCTTAGATATCCTGTTAAAGATTCTGATGAGTTTTTAGTTATTGCAACTACAAGACCTGAAACTATGCTAGCTGACGTTGCTATTGCTGTAAATCCTAACGACGAGAGATATTCTCACTTAGTTGGAAAATCTGTTATTCTTCCTCTAGTTGGAAGAGAGATTCCTGTTATTGCTGATGAATATGTTGATATGGAGTTTGGTACAGGAGCTTTAAAAATAACACCTGCACATGACCCTAATGACTTTGCTTTAGGACAAAAGTTCAATCTTCCAATAATCAACATGATGACTCCAGACGGTAAAATTTCTAATGACTATCCTGCATATGCTGGTATGGATAGATTTGATGCCAGAAAAAAAATGGTTGAGGATTTAGATACTCAAGGCTTCCTTGTTAAAGTTGAGGCACATACTCATAACGTTGGTGGATGTTACAGATGTAATACTGTCATAGAACCTAGAGTTTCTAAACAATGGTTTGTTAAAATGGAACCACTTGCTAAAAAAGCATTGGAAGTTGTTAGAAATGGAAAAGTTAAACTGATGCCTAAAAGATGGGAAAAAGTTTACTATAACTGGTTAGATAATATAAGAGATTGGTGTATCTCTAGACAAATCTGGTGGGGACATAGAATTCCTGCTTGGTATGGTCCTGATATGCATATATTTGTTGCTAAAACTGATGAAGAAGCTTATGCTCAAGCTTATGCTCACTATGGTAAAGAGGTTGAATTAACTCAAGAGACTGATGTTCTTGACACTTGGTTCTCATCTGCACTTTGGCCTTTCTCAACTTTAGGTTGGCCTGAGCAAACTCCTGAACTGGATAAATTCTATCCTACTTCAACTCTAGTTACTGGTGCTGATATATTGTTCTTCTGGGTTGCTAGAATGGTAATGTTTGGTATGTATACTATGGATGATATTCCTTTTGAAAATGTTTATCTTCATGGAATTGTTAGAGACGATTCTGGAAGAAAAATGTCTAAATCTTTAGGAAATTCTCCTGATCCTATCAACTTAATTCAAGAGTATGGTGCGGATGCTATAAGATTTACTATGTTATACAATACATCTCAAGGACAAGATGTTCATTTCTCTGAGAAATTAATTGAAATGGGTAGAAACTTTGCCAATAAAATTTGGAATGTTTCAAGATTTGTTTTAATGAACCTTGAAGATTTTGATATCAAATCCTTCGATAAATCTAATGTTGAATTAGAACTTGTTGATGAGTGGATTTTCTCAAGACTTAATAAAACAGCTAAAGATGTTGCTGATAAATTGGATAAATTCCAACTTGATGAAGCTGGAAAATCAATTTACGAATTCCTGAGAGGAGACTTCTGTGACTGGTATGTTGAGCTTGCTAAAGTTAGACTTTACAATAAAGAAGAGTCTGGAATAAAATCTAGACAAACTGCACAATATGTTTTATGGACAGTGCTAGAATCTGGATTAAAACTTTTACATCCATTTATGCCGTTCATTACTGAGGAAATCTGGCAAAAGATAAAACTATCTGGAGATACCATTATGTTAGCTGATTACCCAGTTTGTAATGACTCTTTAGTAAGTGATGAGAAAGAAAGATCTTTTGAATACATTCAAGGTCTTATTTCATCTTTAAGAAATATAAGAGCTGAGAGAGGAATCTCTCCTGCTAAGGAAGCTAAAGTGGTTATCAGAACAGCTAATTCTACTGAGCTTGAGACCTTAAAAGCAAATGAACTATTTATAACTAAACTTACTAAAATTGAAGAATTAACTGTTGGTTCTGATATCCCCACTCCTGAACAAAGTGGATTTAGAGTAAATGGTGATTCTGAGGTGTTCATGATTCTAACTGGACTTTTAGATACTGAATCTGAGGTTAAAAAAATAAATGAACAACTTGAGAAAGTTAAAAAAGATTTAGATAAGGTTAACTCTAAACTATCTGATGAGAGATTTACTTCAAAAGCTCCTGAGCATATTTTAGATAGAGAAAGAAGAATTCAAAAAGAATTCCAGGATAAATATGATAAGTTGGTAGAAAATTTAAAAACCTTCCAATAATAGATTAATTTTAAAATTTTAAGTAGTAGAAATTAATTTTCTACTACTTTTTTAAAATAAAATGTATTCATTGTGTAAAAATTATGCTAAAATAGAATAGTAACTATACATATGAATAATAGTTGGGAGTGATACAATTGGATTTACATTATTTAAGAATATTTTATGAAGTAGCTAAAGAAAAAAGCTTTACTAAAGCAGCTAATAAATTATACATAAATCAATCAGCGGTTTCAATACAAGTTAAAAAATTTGAGGAGATTTTAAATTCTAAACTTTTTGATAGAAGTTCTAAGAAAATAAAATTAACTTACACTGGGGAAGCTCTTTTCAAAATGGCTGAAGAGATTTTTGAAAAAGTAAAAAGAGCAGAAAAAGAGATGGAAAGAATTATCAATCTGGATAAAGCTAAAATATCAATCGGAGCCACATCTGTTATTGGTGAGCCTCTGTTACCACTTTTAATGAAAGATTTCATATCTATTCACGATGAAATTGAATACGATATTACAATCTCTACAAAGCAATGGCTTTTAAAACTATTAAAAGAAGGGGAGTTAGATATTCTTTTAATAGATGAAGAACATATTACAGATCCTAACCTCGAGGTTATAACTGTTGGTTCTGTTCCTTACATACTTGTAGGGATTAAAAACTCATTAAAATTAGAAGCGGTGGCTAAAGAACCATTGATATCAAGAAAAAATATCTATAATAATGATAAGGCAATCAGCCATCTTGAAGATAAAAATCATATTTGTTTCAATACAAAAATCCCTGTTCTTGGTAATCTTGGTGTTATCAAGGGGATGGTAAAAGAGGGAATGGGAAATGTTATCCTCCCTTACTACGCTGTTTATAAAGAGATTCAAAGTGAAGAATTCAAAGTTATCAGAACAATTGATGAAGTTACAGATTCGTATCAAATTGTTATAACTAAGGATAAGAAAAATTTAGCTCACATTATTAAATTTATAAACTTTGTTAAAAACTTTAAACTTTAATTAAAATTAGGAGGTTTATATGTCGCTATTAGATTCATATAAAATTACTCTTTCTCTTTTAGAAAATTTTATAAAAGAAGAAAATGAAAAAAACGAAACAGAAAAAGTTGCTAAAGATTTAGCATCTATTTTTGAATCTGGAAATAAAGTACTGATCTGTGGAAATGGTGGAAGTAACTGTGACGCTCTTCACTTTGCTGAAGAGTTTACAGGAAGATTTAGACAGAACAGAAGAGCACTACCTGCTATATCTCTTTCTGATTCTTCGCACATAACTTGTGTAGGAAATGACTATGGCTTTGACTATATTTTTTCCAGAGGTGTCGAAGCTTACGGTAAAGACGGAGATATGTTTATTGGAATTTCTACTAGTGGAAATTCTGCAAATGTTATTAAAGCTGTTGAAGCTGCAAAAAAAATGGGACTTAAAACCTGCGTTCTTCTTGGGAAAGACGGTGGAAAACTTAAAGGGATGTGTGACTATGAATTCATAATCCCAGGTGAGACTTCCGATAGAATCCAAGAGATACATATGATGATACTTCATATTATTATTGAAGGTGTGGAAAAAATAATGTTCCCCGAAAACTACTAAAATGCCCCCACAGGGGGTATTTTTTTTGGAGGTATTTTTATGAGCAAACTTTTAAAAAGAAGACTACTTCTTGTTCTTATTCTATTAAATCTATTTTGTCTACTTCTTTCTGCTGAAACTCCTGTATCTCAAGCTTATATTGCAACTTTTAATACTCTGAGATTGGGAAAAGGAGTTAAAGACTACTCCCATCTGGCTAAATCTGTTGAGCCTTTTGATATCATTGGGTTAGTTGAGGTTATGAATAAAAAAGGAGTACACAAACTTTTGAGTGAGATTGAAAAAATAAGTGATGAGAAATGGGGCTATTTTATCTCTCCCTATCCTGTAGGAACTGATGAGTATAAAGAATATTATGCCTACATATATAAAAAAAATAGAGTGGAATTTATTAGAAGTGATGGATTTTATCCCGATTTTGAAGATAAATTTATTAGAGAACCTTTTGGAGCAACTTTTAAAATTGAAAACTTTGATTTTACATATGTTCTATTGCATTCAATCTATGGAAAAAAAATCAGCCAAAGGCAATTTGAAGCCAATCAACTTATAGATGTATATACTTATTTCCAAAACTTAGACGAAAAAGAGAATGATATTCTTATTGGCGGGGACTTTAATCTATCTGCTAATGATCCTAGTTTCAAAAATTTTCTTTCACATGAGGATGAGATAATTTACGCTTTAGACCCATCAATTAAAACAACAATCGGAACTAAAGGTTTTGCAAATTCATATGACAACATTTTTCTTTCAAAAAAATACACACAGGAATTTAAGGGGAGAAGCGGTGCTTTAGATATTACAAGGGGGGATTTTATAAAAACTAGAAAGGAGGTTTCTGATCATCTACCTATTTTTTTAATTGTAGATACAGAATACGATGATGACTAAAGCTTTTATCTTTTTAAATGGTGAATTTCCTAAAAAAAAATCATTTTACGACAGTTTAAATATTTCTGAAAACTCTCTTTTTTGCGCCGATGGGGGTGCTAAAAAAGCTATTGAATTAAATATTAAACCTCAAGAAGTTTGGGGAGATTTTGATTCTTTAGATGAGAAATATATCCAGTGGCTTATAGATAGATTTGTCAAATTAAAAAAATTTAATAAAAATAAAAATTTTACAGATGGTGAACTTCTAATTGAATATGTTTCATCTTTAAATTTTGATGAAATCTATATTATTGGTGGACTTGGGGGCCGAATTGATCACTCCCTCACAAATATAAATTTAATTTTTAAATATAATAAATTAATTTTTATAAATGAGTTTGAAAAACTTTTTCTTGTTAAGAATAATCAACATTTCAATTTCTTAAAAGGGAAAACGATATCTTTTATCCCTTTTTCTGATGAAGTTTTTGAACTGACTCTTGAAGGTTTTGAGTACCCTTTGTTTAAGCATCATTTAAAAAGAGGAGATTCAATCTGCATCAGCAACATTATTACTTCTGAAAAAGCAATCGTTAATTTTTCTTCTGGAAAACTTTTGGGAACATTAAGTTTAGATTGACATTTTTCTTAAAATAATGTAGGCTATTCAATGGTAAAAAAAATTATGGAGGATTATAAAATGACTAATTTATCTACAAAAAGTAAATTATTGCTAGGAATTCAACATGTTTTAGCTATGTTTGGTGCTACTGTTTTAGTTCCTTTTTTAACTGGGTTGAACCCTTCGATCGCTCTTCTTTCAGCTGGTATTGGAACTCTTCTTTTCCATCTGTGCACGAAAGGAATTGTACCCGTTTTTTTAGGATCATCTTTTGCTTTTATTGGAGCTCTTTCTCTTGTTTTAAAAGAGGAGGGAATAGGTGCGATTAAAGGTGGAGTAATTTCTGCTGGTTTTGTCTATATCTTCATGTCTTGTATGGTTAGAGTCTTTGGGGTAGATAAAATAAAATCATTTTTCCCGCCAGTTGTAGTTGGACCAATTATTATGGTAATCGGTTTAAGACTTAGCCCTGTGGCTCTATCTATGGCTGGATATTCAAATGGACACTTTGATTTAAAAAGCTTAGTTGTGGCTCTTATTGTAGTTATAACAATGATAAGTATATCTATCTTAGAAAAATCATTTTTTAGACTTGTACCTATCTTAATCTCTGTTATTCTTGGATATATCGTTTCAATTTTTTTAGGAATGGTTGATTTTACTCCTATTGCTAATGCAAACTGGATTGGATTTTCTTCTGAAGCTCTAAAAGATTTATTGACTCTACCTAAATTTTCTCTCACAGCTATTCTTGCTATCGCACCTATCGCTCTTGTTGTTTTTATTGAGCATATCGGGGATATAACCACCAATGGAGCTGTTGTTGGAAAAGATTTCTTTAAAAATCCTGGAATTGCTAGAACTTTACTAGGTGATGGTGTAGCAACTGTTGCTGCCGGTCTTATTGGAGGTCCAGCTAACACTACATATGGTGAAAATACTGGAGTTCTGGCTGTAACTAAAGTCTATGATCCAGCTATATTAAGAATTGCTGCTTGCTATGCAATCGTTCTTAGCTTTATTGG
This sequence comes from uncultured Cetobacterium sp., assembly GCF_947072685.1. Lineage (GTDB taxonomy): Bacteria > Fusobacteriota > Fusobacteriia > Fusobacteriales > Fusobacteriaceae > Cetobacterium_A. Next base: position 101,698 of record NZ_CAMTIK010000001.1, read on the forward strand.
AAAATTTGGAGTTATTTTACAAACAATTCCTACTCCAGTTATGGGTGGAATCTCTATTATTTTATTTGGTATGATAGCATCAGTTGGAGTTAGAACTGTAGTAGATGCGGAGTTAGATTTTTCTCACTCAAGAAACCTACTTATTGCATCTTTAATCTTTGTATTGGGAATTGCTATTGATAATATTATCATTTGGAAAACTGTTTCTCTATCAGGGCTAGCAATTGCTGCTCTTATTGGAGTTATTCTTAATAAAATACTTCCAAAAGATAGATTGGATGAAGAAAAATAATTTTTAAAATAGGAAGAGCCCCTTCCTATTTTTTATTTTTTGTTGTAATATATAAAATATATTAAAGGAATAGGGGGATTTTTAATGAAAAAATTTATGCTTCTTATCATAATTGCCAACATAGGAGTTTTGGGTCACTACTTCTATGAAACTGACAAAAATCCATTCAAAGAAATAACCAATTTAAAATTTACTGAAAATAAAAAGGAGGAACTTTCTATGCAAAACAATAGAAACGAAATAGCTACAAAATATAAATGGAACTTAGATGATATATATCCTAACTGGGAACTTTGGAATAAAGATTTGATAGTTCTTAAAGAGATGATGGCAAAAATACCATCTTACAAGGACAAACTCTCTCAAAATCCAACGGTTTTTATTGAATTTATCGAACTTGAGGAAAAAACTTCAAGACTATTGGATAAAATATATCTTTATCCCTATCTTCAAAGAGATTTAGATTCTACAAATGAAGAAGCTTCTATAAAACTACAAGAGATTGAAAGTATATATGCTAATTATTCGATTTCATCATCTTGGGTTACACCTGAAATTTTAACTATCCCTAAAGAAACTATGATTGCTTGGATTGATACTAATCCTATTTTAGAGCCCAATAGATTCCCTTTGATGGAGATATATAGACTTCAAGAACACGTTTTATCATCTGATAAAGAAAGACTTCTATCATACTTTGGACAATATTTAGGTGTTCCTTCCGACATATACAGTGAACTTTCAACCTCTGACATCAAATGGAATGAGATTGAACTTGCAGATGGAACAAAACTTCCAGTTACAAATGCCGCTTATTCAAAGATTGTGTCTACTGACAGAAATCAAGAGGATAGAAAAAAAGCTTTTGAAGCTCTATATAACTCTTTTAATGTAAATAAAAATACATATGCTTCCATATATAAAAGTATACTTCAAAGAGATTTTGCATCTGCACAATCTAGAAACTATTCTAATAGTTTAGACAAAGCTTTAAATCCTAAAGATATCCCGATTGAAGTTTATAAAACCTTAATCGAATCCACAAAAGAGAATACTTCTCCATTAAAAAGATATATCTCTCTTAGAAAAAAAGCTTTAAATCTTAAAGACTATCACTACTATGACAATTCAATCAATATTGTTAACTACAACAAAGAGTTCTCATATGAAGAAGCTAAAGATTATGTTTTAGAGTCTGTAAAACCTCTTGGGGATAGTTATTATGATGGTTTAAATACAGCTTTAGGTGAAGGGTGGCTCGATGTCTATGAAACTCCTAATAAAAGAAGTGGAGCTTACTCTATAAATATCTATGATGTACATCCATATATGCTTTTAAATTATAATGGAACTATGGATGCTGTATTTACTCTTGCACATGAACTTGGTCATACTATGCACTCTATGCTTTCCACTAAAAACCAGCCTTATCCTATCAGTAGTTACACTATATTTGTTGCTGAGGTCGCTTCAACATTCAATGAAAGACTGCTTCTGGATAATATGCTAAAAAAAACAACTGACTCTAAAGAGAGAATAGCTTTAATTGAACAGGCTATCGGCGGAATTGTTGGAACTTACTATATTCAAACTCTATTTGCTGATTATGAATATCAAGCCCATCAAATAGTTGAAAATGGCGGAGCTATCACCCCAGATATTTTAAATAACATTATGTCCAACTTATTTTTAGAATATTTTGGAGATGAAATGACGATGGATGAATTACAAAAAATTATATGGGCTAGAATTCCTCATTTTTATAACTCACCATATTACGTATATCAGTACGCTACAAGCTTTGCATCATCTGCTAATCTATACAATAGAATAACTGATGATAAATATACTCTTGAAGAGAGAGAGGCATCTAAAGCGGCCTATCTTGAACTGCTAAAATCTGGTGGCAACGACCATCCTATGAATCAGTTAAAAAAAGCTGGAGTAGATCTGAGTAAAAAAGACACTTTTTTAGCTGTCGCAACTGAATTTAATAGACTTCTAGACCTTTTAGAAGAGGAGTTAAAAAAAGAGAAAGGAGAATAATTTATGATTCTATTACAAGGTATTTATAATTTTTTAAAATTTGTTATTAGAGAAATTTCATCCATGCTTATTAAATTTATTTTCTTTATATTTTTAATTATTTTGGCTTTTAATTATTTTTCTAAAACTAAAAAATCTCCTGTTACAACAAAGACATATTTAAAGGTTGATCTTTCAAAAGAGTTTAAGGATACTTTTATTCAATCACCTTTGAGTCTTAGCCCTAATTCTCTAAATTTTTATCAACTTTTAAATAGAGTTTCTGCTTCAAAAGATGATGACAATATTCTGGGAATAATTTTATTTCTTGATGGAAACACACTCAATCGAACTCAGATTGGTGAATTAGGCGAATGCTTGAAAAAGTTTAAAGCAACAAATAAGCCAATATACTCATATGGTGCATACATGGATAATAACACTCTTCTGTTAAGCAGTTATTCCACTGAATCTATTATGCCACCATCAGAATCTACCGCTGTTAATATAACTGGATATATTAAAGATTTACCTTACTACAAAGATCTCACAGAAAAATTAGGAATAGAGGTCAATGTTGTACATGTTGGTGATTTTAAAACATATGGTGAGAACTATACAAGAAGTGAGATGTCTCCTGAAAATAGACTGGATTTAAAAAGAATTTTAAATAAAGGTTATTCTTTTTTCATCGAAGATATCTCTAAAAATTTATCATTTGACATAGAGAAATTTAATACTTTAACTCTTTCTGGAGATTTAATGGGAGAAAGTTCCTCTATTTTAAATAAAAATAAGTTGATTACTTCATTAGCTTATTGGGAAAACTTTAAAAAAGAAAAAAAGATAGAATCTTTAACTGAAATTGGAGATTATAGTCTTCCTAAAGAACGTCTATCTAAAAATCAAATAGCTATTATTTATGCTGAAGGAGAAATTAACTATTCTAGTTCTAGAAATCCAACTTCAAATACAATCACCCCAGATAAAATAATTCCTATTTTAGAAAAAGTTGAAAAAGATAAAAATATTAAAGGTGTTATCTTGAGAGTCAACTCCCCTGGTGGATCAGCCCTTGCATCTGATATCATATATAATAGTGTTAAAAAAATGACAAAACCTGTCTATGTATCTATTGGAAGTGTTGCTGCTTCTGGTGGTTACTATATATCTACCGCAGCCACAAAAATTTTTGCTAATAAAGATAGTATTACTGGTTCAATAGGGGTAGTTAGCTTAATTCCGAATTTCAAAAAATTAAGTGAAAAAGTGGGTGTAAATATTGAGGGTATATCTTTGGGGAAATTTGCTGATCTATACTCTTTAACCGCTGAAATGACTCCTGAAAGAAAAGAAAAGATATACAACTCAAATTTAAAAGTTTACAATGAATTTTTAAATAAAGTTGCTTACGGTAGAAATCTTCCTTTAAATGATGTCGAAAAAATTGCACAAGGTAAAGTTTGGCTGGGTGAAGAAGCTATAAATATAGGTCTTGTTGATTCTATTGGTGGTATCAATACGACAATTGAAACTTTGGCTTCTGATTTAAATATACAAGAGAACTACTCTGTAACTGAAATTCCTTATGAAGAGGATTTCAAATCTATGTTTGAATCAAATTTCTTTCCTATACAGACTTTACTAAATCTTAGACTTTTAGATAAAAGTGATTTAATGAAAACTTTAATTAAAGAGGATGAACTTTTATTTAAGCCTATTTTATACATGAGCTTTTAAATCTGTAGTTGAAAATTCCTTCTTCTATATGATATAATCATAACAATTACATAATAAATTCTAGGAGGGGTTAAATTGGTTAGAAAAATAAAAGGACAAAAAGCTACTGGAGGAAACTCTCAAGCTGATATATTAAGACAAGCTCAAGCTATGCAACAAGAAATGCTTGCTGTACAAGATTCTTTAAAAGGAAAAGAGGTTGAAGCTTCTGTTGGTGGTGGAGCTGTTATTGTTAAAGCTAACGGACAAAAAGATATCGTTTCTATTAAAATATCTGAAGAAACTATAAAAGATGCTATTGAAGATAAAGAGATGTTAGAGGACTTAATTCTTTCTGCTGTTACTGAAGCTATGAGACAAGCTGATGAGTTGGCTGAAAAAGAGATGTCTGCTGTTACTGGTGGAATCAACATCCCTGGACTATTCTAGTTTGAATTTTAAAGCACCGATACTATTGTGTTGGTGCTTTTTTTTACATCAAATTTATGATATAATTAACTTAAAATACTATATTTATGGGTGGTTTTTTCAATGGAAAATAAAAAATACAAGAGGTATGGTTTAGTTCTATACTACTTATTAAAAATTATTTCAAAAACTATGAAAGTAGAAGTTATCAAAAGCTCATTGATTAAAGATGGAGAAGGTTATGTCTGTGGATTTTGGCACAATAAACTTGTTGGTGCATCCTTAGGACTAATTAATATATCACAAAATAAAGCTGTTTTAGCGAGTCCATCTAAAGATGGTGAATTGATCTCTATCCCACTTGAAAAAATGGGTTTTACAGTTGTTAGAGGCTCTTCTGGAAAAGATTCCATCAAATCAGTTTTAAAGTTAATAAAACTTATAAAGGATGGGTATAGTATTGGGACTCCGTTAGATGGCCCAAAAGGTCCTATTTACCAAGTTAAATCTGGAATGATATATCTTGCCCAAAAATCTGGGAACGCTATTCTTCCGGTTGGAGTCGCCTTCAGTAATAAGTGGACTTTTGAAAAAGCTTGGGATAAATTCCAAATGCCAAAACCTTTTTCTAAAATGGTCTGTATTCTTGGAGATCCTATTTTTATCCCTGAAAATGCTGAAAAAGAGCATTATTTAGATATTGTCAGAGATACTCTACTTGAATTAGACAAAGAAGCTGAAATGAAATTAGGAAAAAAATAAAAAATATTTGAAAGGAGATTATAAATGAGTAAAAATTTTTATGTGACTACACCGATATATTATGTTAATGGGGATCCACATGTTGGAAGTGCCTATACTACAATCGCTGCTGATGTTATTGCTAAGTATAAAAAATCGATGGGATTTGATGTTTTCTTTTTAACAGGAACTGACGAGCATGGACAAAAAGTAGAGGAGGCTGCAAAGACAAGAGGTCTTACACCTCAAGCTTGGACTGATTCTATGGCTCCTAGATTCATCGATATGTGGAAAGCTTTAGATGTAAATTATACAGATTTTATAAGAACTACTGAACCAAGACATAAAGAAGCCGTTAAAAAAATCTTAAAAACAGTTCATGATAAAGGAGATATTTATAAGGGTGAATATGAAGGTAAATATTGTGTTTCTTGTGAAACTTTTGTTCCTGAAAATCAAATTGTAAATGGTAATCACTGTCCTGATTGTGGAAAGGAATTAAGAACAGTTAAAGAGGAGTCTTACTTCTTCAAAATGTCTAAATATCAAGATATATTGTTAGATTATATAGAAAAACATCCCGACTTTATTCTTCCTCACTCTAGAAAAAATGAGGTTGTTTCATTTATAAAACAGGGATTACAAGATCTTTCAATCTCTAGAAATACTTTTGAATGGGGAATTCCCATTGAGTTTGCTCCAGGACATATAACTTACGTTTGGTTTGATGCCCTAACAAATTACCTGACTGCTGTTGGATATGAAAATAATCCCGAGCTCTTCGATAAGTTTTGGAATAACTCTGAAGTTGTGCATCTTTTAGGAAAAGATATTTTGAGATTCCACGCTATTATATGGCCTTGTATGCTTCTATCAGCTGGAATAAAACTTCCTAATAAAATTGTAGCACACGGTTGGTGGACTTCTGAAGGAGAAAAAATGTCAAAATCTAAAGGGAATGTTGTTGCTCCCTTAGATGAAGTAAAAAAATATGGTGTCGATGCTTTTAGATACTGCTTGATGAGAGAGGTTAATTTTGGAAATGATGGAGATTACTCAACACCTTCTATCGTAACAAGAATTAATTCCGATCTTGCAAATGATTTGGGAAATCTTTTAAATAGAACTTTAGGTATGTATGGAAAATACTTCAATGGAGTCATCGTTAAAGCCAATGCTTTAGATGATGTCGACTCATCTGTTAAAATACTGTGGGAAGAAACTCTTAATCTTGTTGATTACCATATGAACAGGGTTGAATTTTCAAAAGCATTAGAAGCTATCTGGAAATTTATCTCTAGAATGAATAAATATGTTGATGAGACTGCACCTTGGTTATTAATAAAAGATGAAGCAAAAAAAGAAAGACTTGGAACAGTTATGAATTTTCTTGTTCAATCGCTTTACAAAGTTGCTGTATTAACTGCTCCTTATATGCCAACGGCTTCTCAAAAGATTTGGAATCAACTTGGTTTTGAGCAAGATATTATGGATACAAAGATAGAGAGTATCAAAGGATGGGATCTTTTAACTGAAGGGCATGTTCTTGGAACTCCTGAACCAATTTTCCCTAGATTAGAGGTTGAGAAAAAAGAAGCTAAAAAAGATCCTTTATCTATAAATGAAGAGTTAGAAGTAGAAAATCCAATTGAAATTGCTGATTTTGATAAAATTGATATTCAAGTTGTAGAAATTTTAGAAGCTTCAAATATTGAAGGAGCTGATAAACTTCTTAAATTCAAAGTAAAAACAGCGAATGAAGTTAGACAAATCGTTTCAGGAATTGCAAAATATTACCCAGCACCAGAAGAATTGATAGGTAAAAAAGTACTTGCTATTTTAAACCTTCCATCGGTTAAGTTAAGAGGGGTTCTTTCTCAGGGGATGCTTTTAAGCTCAACTGAAAAGAAAAAACTTAAACTTGTAGAAGTTGATTCAAGTGTAAAAATAGGTTCGAAAATAAAATAAATTTTAGGGGGAAATATAATGAAAAAAGTTACTAAAGCTATTATACCAGCAGCAGGTTTAGGAACAAGGGTTTTACCTGCTACAAAAGCTCAACCGAAGGAGATGCTTGTCATTGTTGACAAGCCTTCTCTTCAATACATTGTGGAAGAATTAGTTCAATCTGGAATTACAGATATCGTAATTGTTACTGGTAGAAATAAAAACTCTATCGAAGATCATTTTGATTTTTCATATGAACTTGAAAATACTCTTGAAAAAGATGGTAAGTTTGAACTGTTAAAAAAAATTGATGATATTTCGAGTATGGCCAATATCTACTACGTGAGACAAAACCATCCTTTAGGTTTGGGACATGCTATTTTAAAGGCTAAATCTTTTATTGGTAACGAGCCTTTTCTTATCGCTCTTGGGGACGATATCGTTCACAATCCCGAAGCTCCTGTTGCCAAGCAACTCATAGATGTCTATGAAAAATATGGATCTAGTGTTATCGGGGTTCAAGAGGTTGAAAACAAAGATGTGTCAAAATATGGAATTGTTAAACCATCTAACACATTGGATCAAGATACTGTTGAAATAGTTGATTTTATTGAAAAACCAAGTATTGAAGAAGCGCCTTCTAATTTCGCCTGTCTAGGAAGATACCTTCTTTCTGGAGATATCTTTGATTATTTAGAGAAAACTGAACCTGGAAAAGGTGGGGAGATTCAACTTACTGACGCTATTTTAAAAATGATCCATGACGAAAAAAAAGTTGTTGCCTATAATTTTAAAGGAAAAAGATACGATATAGGAAATAAAATTGGTCTTCTTAAAGCCAATATCGAATTCGGCCTTAGAAATGAAGAGACTAGGAATGATTTGATCAAATATCTAAAAGAGGAGATTAAATTCTAATAGGGGGGTATTTTTATGGCTAAGATTATTAAATTTAATTCAGAAGCTAGAAAAAAATTAGAGGACGGTGTTAATATTTTAGCAGATGCTGTTAAAATAACTCTTGGCCCTCGTGGAAGAAATGTTGTTCTTGAAAAAGCTTATGGGGCTCCTCTCATAACAAATGATGGAGTCTCTATCGCTAAAGAGATTGAACTAGATGATCCTTTTGAAAATATGGGAGCACAACTTATCAAAGAGGTTGCTACTAAAGCTAATGATGTTGCAGGCGACGGTACTACTACCGCAACTGTCCTCGCACAAGCTATAGTTAAAGAGGGGCTTAAAATGGTTTCAGCAGGAGCTAACCCCATTTTTATTAAAAAAGGAATTGAAAAAGCTACTAAGCAAGCAGTTAAACTTCTTATAGAAAAATCTAAAAAAGTCCAATCCAATAGTGAAATCGCTCAAGTTGCATCAATTTCTGCAAGCGATGAAGAGATTGGACTTTTAATAGCTGAAGCTATGGAAAAAGTTGGAGATACAGGTGTTATTAGTGTTGAGGAAGCTCGTTCTCTTGAAACTACTTTAGAAGTTGTTGAAGGTATGGAGTTTGAAAAAGGGTACCTGTCACCTTATATGGTTACAGACTCTGAAAGAATGGAAGCTATTTTAGAAATGCCATATATTCTAATTACAGATAGAAAAATATCTACTATGAAAGAGCTTCTTCCTTTACTTGAAAAAACTGTTCAAACATCTAAACCTCTTCTTATTATTTCTGAGGATTTAGATGGTGAAGCACTTGCCACTTTAGTTTTAAACAAAATTAGAGGCACTTTAAATGTGATTGGAGTTAAAGCACCTGCATTTGGAGATAGAAGAAAAGCCATGCTGGAAGATATCGCTGTGCTCACTGGTGGACAAGTTATTTCCGAAGATAAAGGAATGAGAATTGAGGATGCCGAGTTAAGTCATCTAGGAAGAGCTAAAAAAATTAGAATCACTAAGGACTCAACAGTTATTATTGATGGTTTAAGCGCTACTTCAGAGCTAAGTTCTCGAGTTGCGCAGATTAAAAATCAAATAAATGAAACTGTTTCGGAATACGATAAAGAAAAACTCCAAGAAAGACTAGCTAAACTCTCTGGAGGAGTTGCAATTATTAAAGTTGGAGCCGCTACTGAAATAGAGATGAAAGAGAAAAAATTGAGAATTGAGGATGCTCTTAATGCCACTAGAGCGGCTGTAGAAGAAGGTGTTGTTCCTGGCGGAGGTGTTGCTCTAGCTGAGATTGCCAACTCTATGGAAGATTTCATCTTAGAGGGAGAAGAAGGAATTGGGGCTGAAATTGTAAAAAAAGCTTTAAGTTCTCCTTTAAAGCAGATAGCTATAAATGCTGGTCTTGATGGTGGGGTAGTTGTAGAGAAAGTTAAAAACTTACCTGAAGGATTTGGACTTAACGCTGCTACTGAAGAATATGTAAATATGATTGAGAATGGAATTTTAGATCCTACGAAAGTTACTCGTTCAGCTCTACAAAATGCTAGTTCTATTTCATCTCTTATCTTAACTACAGAGGTTATTATTGCTAATAAAAAAGAACCTATCGGTAGCGGTTCAAATCAAAATATGGGAGATATGATTTAAGGGGAGGATTAAAAATGGATAAATTTACTTTAGAAAACTATAACATATGGCTTAATTCAGAATATATTGATACAAAAGATAGAATTGACTTAAAATCTATTGAAAATAATCCGCAGGAAATTGAGGATAGGTTTTATACTAATTTAAGTTTTGGTACCGGTGGTATGAGAGGTGTTAGAGGAGTGGGTATAAACAGAATTAATAAATATACTATTCGAAAAGCAACCCAAGGTCTAGCTAACTATATCCTTAAAACTACTGATGAAAATGGTAAAAAAATGGGAGTAGCTATCGCTTACGATTGTAGAATTGGTTCAGAAGAGTATGCTCTTAATACCGCATTAGTTCTTGCTGGAAATGGTATAAAATCTTATCTTTTTAAGTCTCTAAGATCAACTCCAGAACTATCTTTTGCCGTTAGAGAATTAAAAGCCATTGCTGGGGTTGTTGTTACAGCTTCTCATAATCCACAGGAATACAATGGATATAAAGTTTACTGGAAGGATGGATGCCAAATTATCGAGCCTCAAGCTAGTGGTATTGTGAATATGGTCAATGATGTTAAATCTTTTGATGATATTAAAATTATGGATAAAAATCTAGCTTTTGAAAAAGGACTTGTTGAGTATATTGATGAGTGCATGGATACTAATTTTTTAGAAGCAGTTAAACAACAGATTATTCATAATGATATTCCTGGAAAAAAAGATTTTAAAATTGTTTATTCCCCTCTTCATGGAACTGGTGGAAGACCTGTTAAAAGAATTTTTTCTGAAACTGGTTTTAACTCTGTCTTTGTTGTTCCTGAACAAGAGCAACCAGATGGAAATTTTCCCACTTGTTCATACGCAAACCCTGAGGATCCTGCTGTTTTTAAATTGAGTATAGATTTAGCTAATAAAGTTGGAGCTGATATTTGTATGGCAAATGATCCTGATGCCGATCGAATTGGAGTTGCCGTTAAAGATTCCAATAATAACTGGATATATCCTAATGGAAATCAAATCGGACTTCTATTGATGAATTATATTCTTGAAAATAAGAAAAATATTCCTAAAAATGGTGCCGTTATCTCCACTGTAGTTTCTACACCTATGCTTGATATTATTGCCAAGGAAAAAAATATCAAAATTTTTAGAACATTGACTGGTTTTAAATTTATTGGAGAAAAAATAAGAGAGTTCGAAGAAGGAATTTATGACGCCACTTTTTTGATGGGGTTTGAAGAGTCTTATGGATATCTAGTAGGGACCCATGCTCGTGATAAGGATGCAGTTGTGTCAACTCTTCTTATCGCTGAAATGGCAGCATACTACGCTAGTTTAGACTCTTCTATTCCTTGTGAACTTGAAAAACTTTATAAAAAATTTGGTTTTTATAGAGAAGGTATTCTAGCAGTTACTAAAAAAGGTAAAGATGGAGTTGAGGCCATCTCTAAAATAATGACTAATTTGAGAGAAAATGAATTCAAAACTCTTTTAGATAAAAAAGTAATTAAAAAGATAGACTTTGAATCTGAAATTATTGAGCCCATTCCCCTTCCAAAATCAAATGTTATTCAATTTGTTTTGGAAGATAATACATATATAACTGCTAGACCTTCTGGAACGGAACCTAAAATTAAATATTATTTCTGTGTTGTTGACTCAACAGAGGAGAAAGCTAATGAAAAGTTAGCTAAAACTATGAAAGACTTTGAAACTTTCATCGGTTAAAATGGAGGAATTTTTATGTTAAATGGAATTTATATACATATTCCGTTCTGCTTAAACAAATGTAATTACTGCGATTTTTTATCTTTTAAATCAACAGTTGAAGAGAGAGAAAAATATGTAACCGCTCTTATTGAAGAGATCAATATGTATCCTAAATTCTCTTTGAACACTGTTTACTTTGGTGGAGGGACTCCGTCCCTTCTAACTCCTGAACAAGTTTCAAGAATTTTATCCAATTTAAATATCAGTGAAAATGCAGAAATTACCTTAGAAGTTAATCCTAAAACTGTAAATCTTGAAAAATTTAAAAGTTTTAGAAAGTCTGGTATAAATAGAGTCAGTATAGGAATCCAAAGCTTTGATAGTGAAAATTTAAAAACACTGGGACGAATGCACTCCTCTGCTGAAGGCGAGGAGGCTTTCTTTTTAGCAAGAAAAGCTGGATTTGAAAATATAAGTTTAGATTTAATGTTCTCTCTTCCCAATCAAAGTTTAGAGAATTTGAAATTTGATTTAAAAAAACTCTTCTCCTTAAAACCAGAGCACTTTTCAATCTACTCCCTTATTTGGGAAGAGGGGACTGAATTCTTTACTAAGCTTGAAAAAGGAGAATACAAGGAAACTGATAATGATTTAGAAGCATCCATGTATGAAGTAATTATTGAAGAGGCAGAAAAACAAGGTTATATACAGTATGAAATTTCAAATTTCTGTCTCCCTGGGAAAAGAGCTCTTCATAACACAAAATATTGGAAAAATGAGGAATATTTAGGTGTTGGTTTAGGAGCATCCGGATACTATAATGACATACGTTATAAAAATGACTTAACCTTTCCTGAATATTATGGTAAGATATCTAATGGTATAAAACCTATTTTTGAAGAGGAATTTGTATCTCCTGATGAAAAAGAAGTTTATGAATATATACTCGGTCTAAGAGTTATTCCTGATGGTATTTTTCCTAAGGGAAAATCTCTCTCTCTTTGCGAAACATTGGTTGAAAAAGGATTTCTTATAAAGAAAAATGCTAATAACTACACTCTTTCTAAAAAGGGTATTCTTATGGCCAACGATGTTTTTAGTGAATTTATATAATTTTTTAGGAGGATTTTGTGAATATTTCAGAAAATATAGATAGAATTTTTAAAGATATTGAACTTCATTCCCCACACCCTGAAAAAGTTGAGCTTATTGCTGTTACTAAATATGTGGATTCTGAAACCATTAAAAACGTTTTAAAGGGTGGAGCTAAAAATTTAGGAGAAAATAGAGTTCAAATTATAACTAAAAAAAACTGTGAACTTTTAGATTTTCCAATAGAAAAAAAATGGCATTTTATAGGCAATCTTCAAAAAAATAAAGTTAAATACATAGCTTCTTTTATCGATATGATTCACTCTGTGAATAAACTATCTCTTGCACAAGAGATTGACAAAAGAGCCCTAGAACACGGCAAAAAAATTGATATTTTATTAGAGATAAATCTCTTTGAAGAAGAAACTAAAGAGGGGTATAACTATTTAGAGCTTCTTCATGATATCCCAGCACTTCTAGATCTTGAAAATATCAATATAAAAGGACTTATGACCATGGCTCCATATACTGATAATGAAGACTTTATTAGATCTGGCTTTAGAAAAATTAAAGAGCTCAGAGATGAACTAAACAAACTTTATTTCAATGATACTTTGACTGAACTATCTATGGGGATGAGCAATGACTATAAAATCGCCCTCGAAGAAGGTGCAACTCTGATCAGAGTAGGTAGTAAAATATTCGAATAAACTAACAATGGAGGTTACAATGAAAATTACTAAATTTAAAAATGCTTTTAAAGATTTTACTGATAGTGTTGGACTTACTTTTGACCCTGATGAAAACTCTTATGAAGAGTTCCAAGAGGATGAAGGTTTAACTAGTCCTGTTCCCAGTATTAGGACAACATCTAAAGAAGAGGTTAGCGCCCCTTTTATAAATAACGCTGTTCCAAGAGCTGAGAGTAAAACCGTTGTTAATGGTTCTCAAGAGGATTGCCAAACTATATTTGTAAATCCTAAAAGTTTTGCTGAATGTAAAAAAATAGCAGACTATATAAAAAATGACAAAGTGGTAACATTAAATCTAGAAAATGTAAATGGTAAAGATGCTCAGAGAATCCTAGATTTTCTAAGTGGAGCTATCAATATAAAAGAAGCTAAATGGATTCCTATAAGTAAAAATGTTTTTACTTCTGTTCCTAAAAATATTAACTTCTTCTATGATGGAAAAAATGATCTAAGACAAAATACTTTTTTAGATATTGACCACGAATAATAAGTGGAGGTTTAATTATGAAAGCATTAGCACTTTTTTCTGGAGGACTGGACAGTGCTCTGGCAATAAAAGTTATAAAAGATCAAGGAATTGAAGTTATAGCTCTTAACTTTGTATCTCATTTCTTTGGTGGAAAAAATGAAAAAGCTGAAAATATGGCAAAACAGTTGGGTGTTCAACTTGAGTATGTCAACTTCAGTAATGTTCACACTGATATTCTCAAAAATCCTGTACATGGTCGTGGAAAAAACATGAATCCTTGTATTGATTGTCATGCACTTATGTTTAAAACTGCTGGCGATCTTATGGAGAAATTCGGGGCATCTTTTATTATATCTGGAGAAGTTCTTGGACAAAGACCTATGTCTCAAAACTATCAAGCTCTTGAAAAAGTAAAAGCTCTTTCTCCTGGGCTTGAAAACCTTATTGTTAGACCTCTTTCTGCTAAACTTTTACCAGAAAGTACTCCTGAAAAATTAGGTTGGGTTGATAGATCTAAACTTCTTGATATTCAAGGAAGAAGCAGAAAAGTACAGATGGAGCTTATGGAAAATTATGGAATCGTTGATTATCCAACTCCTGGTGGTGGATGCCTTTTAACAGATCCTGGTTACTCTAAGAGACTTAGAATTCTTGAGCAAGATGGACTTCTTGAGGATGAGAACTCAAATCTTTTCCATCTTTTAAAAATAGGTAGATTCTTTAGATTTGAAAAAGGAAAATATTTGATTGTTGGAAGAGAGGAACAAGATAATTTAAAAATTGATGATTACAAAAGTTACGGTTCTATGTTTATTAGAGGTAAAGAGGTTCCAGGACCTCATATAGTTGCATATGGTCAACTTTCAAGTGAAGAGATCGATTTTGCTCTTAATCTGTTCTCTAGATATTCTAAAGCCAAAGGAACTGAGGAAATTACTTTCCTTGCAAATGGGGAGGATGTTACAATCCCTGCTGTTAATTTTGACAAATTAAATGAACAGATTAAACTTTATCAAATTGTTATGTAATTTTAAATGGTTAGGATTTTGTCTTAACCATTTTTTTTAATATTTTATTTTATTTTATAAAAAAACAGTATATAATAGCTTTGTGTTAACATATACTAAATAATTGTTAAGGAGGGGACAAATATGAAATTGTCCAGTTATCTTTCAGAAGATAAAATTATTCCAAATTTAAAAGGTAATAATTTTGAGGAGCTTGTGTCTAATCTTGTAGATGAAATTTCTAAAGTTAATAAACAAGTTAAAAGCGAAAGAGCTATTATGAAAAAAGCTATTATGAAAAGAGAGGAAGAAGCATCAACTTATATGGGCTGCGGTATTGCTATTCCCCATGCTAGATTGGAGTATTTTGATGATATCGTTGTGGCTATAGGTTTTCCTGAAAAACCTATTTTTATGAAAACTCTAGGTGATAAAACAGAAGAGGTTAAAGTTGTCATTCTTATTCTTGCTGATGTTTTAAAAAATAAAAACATTTTAAAAATTATGTCTGGTATTTCTAGACTTTGTTTAAAAAACAAAGCTGTTTTAGATGAAATTTTAACTTATAAGTCAGCTGAAAAAACTATTGAAATTCTCGATAAAACAAAAATTGAAATCGATCACAATATTATTGCTGAAGATTTATACACACACACTCCATCTCCAGCTAAAGTTACAAACACTTTGGAAGATATCGCTAAAAGAATTATTATTGAAAAAGTTAGTGGTATTCCTGTAGTTGACAATAACAATAATTTTTTAGGGGAGATTACGGAAAGAGAGCTTATTGCTTTTGGAATGCCAAAACATACAACTCTTTTAAATGATTTAAGTTTTCTTACAATCGGTGAACCTTTTGAGAACTATTTAGTAAATGAAAAAACAATGACTATTAGAGATTTATATCGAACTGAAGGGGTTGTTACTATCGATAAAGAAGCCTCTCTTATGGAGATTTCGTATCTTTTTATAAATCGTGGTGTAACAAGAATATATGTTATTGAAAATAATAAGTACTTAGGAATTATTTTAAGATCAGATATCATAAAAAAAATACTACATATTTAAATATATTGTTGGAGGTTTATGTGGCTTATTTTATAAAAAATGTAGTTTTTGCTACAGGATTAACAGAACATACAATTCGATATTATGAAAAATGTGGTTTATTAGTTAATATATCTAGAAACAAAAATGGTGTAAGAGTTTTTACAGATGATGATATCTTTTGGATTGAAATTATTAAATGTCTAAAAAATACCGGTATGAAAATAGAAGATATAAAATCCATTGTAGATTTAAGTCTTGAGGGTGATCATACCTGTGAAGAAAGAAAAAATATACTGCTCCAGCATAGAAAAAATATACTTGAACAGATTGAGGATCTTTATAAAAATTTGAATAAATTGGATTTAAAAATAGCATGGTATGATGATAAAGAAAACTCTTGTAAATAATTTCTTGACTTAGAGTTAACTCTAAGGTATATAGTTTCCATATAACGAAAAAATTTGGAGGATGATATTATGTTAAATTTTGATTTTTATAACCCTACTCGTATAGTTTTTGGAAAAGATACTCTTAATCAATTAGATTCACTAGTTCCAAAGGATGCTAGAGTTCTTATTACTTATGGAGGAGGTTCTGTTAAAAAATTTGGTACTTTAGAAACTGTCTTAAAAAACCTTCCAAATAGAGATGTTTTTGAATTTGGTGGAATTGAACCTAACCCTCAATTTGATACCTTAATGAAAGCTGTTGAAATTGTAAAAGAAAAAAATATAGATTTTTTACTAGCTGTAGGTGGAGGTTCTGTTATGGACGGAACTAAATTTATAGCACTTGCTGCTAACTATTCTGGAGATGCCCTAGACCTTTTAACTCCAGAGTTTGAACTTGCTCCTGTTGATAGAGCTACTCCTATGGGAACTGTTGTTACTCTTCCTGCTACTGGATCTGAAATGAATAACGGTGCTGTTATCAGTCATAAAAATATAAAAGTTCCTGTTTTTAGTATGTTCACTTTCCCTAAGTTCTCGATTTTGGACCCTACCCTTACATTTACTCTACCTAAAACTCAAGTAGCTAATGGAATTGTAGATACATTCATACATACTGTTGAGCAATATGTGACATATCCTGTAGATGCTAGATTCCAAGATAGAACTGCTGAAGGAATTTTACAGACTTTAATTGAAGTTGGAAAAACTACTTTAGATGACCCTGAAAATTATGATGCTAGAGCTAATTTAGTTTGGTGTGCTACAATGGCTTTAAATGGTCTTATCGGTGCTGGTGTCCCTCAAGACTGGACTACACATATGATTGGTCATGAAATTACAGCTATATTTGGTATAGACCATGCTAAGACTCTGGCAATACTACAGCCTGCTATATGGGAAGTTAGAAAAGAACAGAAGAGAAAAAAACTTATCCAATATGCTGAACGTGTTTGGCATATCTGTGAAGAAGATGAAGATAAGAAAATTGATCTAGCTATAAATAAGACTCGTGAATTCTTTGAAAGCTTAGGAATGAAAACTCATCTTTCAGATTTTAATATCACAGAAGATAAATTTGATGATATTCTTAAATCTTTAGAACATAACAAAAGAACTGCACTATCTGAAACTGGAGATTTAAGTTTAAAAATTAGTAGAGAAATTCTTGAAAAAGCATTATAATATTCCTAACAGGCTGAGAATAATATTCTCAGCCATTTTAAAGAGGTGATGTTTTTGAATACTAACTTAATGGAGGAAGCAAATAGATGTTTAAATTGCAAGAAACCCCTTTGCAAGATTCACTGCCCTATTTCAACCGATATTCCAAATATTATAAACTTGTTTAAAGAAAATAAACTTGAAGAAGCTGGAGATCTTTTATTTAAAAATAATCCACTATCTATATTCTGTGCAATTCTTTGTCCTCATGAAAATCAATGTAGCGGACACTGCATAAAAGGAATAAAAGGCACTCCTGTCGATTTTCCTGCAATAGAAAAAGAGATTTCTTCTAAATATCTAGCTTCTCTTCCTTTAGAGAAACAAGAGCAAAAAAATGATAGTATTGCTATCATTGGTGGTGGTCCAGCCGGAATTACCGCTGCTATACTACTTGCTAAAGAGGGGTTTAAAGTTACAATTTTTGAAGCGTTTTCTAAATTAGGTGGCGTTTTAAGATATGGAATTCCTAAATTTAGACTTTCAAGAGAACTTATTGATACTTTTGAAACTTATCTTTTAAATCTAGGAATAAAAATAAAATATAATACTTTAGTTGGTCCCACTCATACTATTCAAAATCTTAAGGATGATGGATTTAAATATATCATCATATCTACAGGGGTTTGGAATCCTAAGCCTATGGGCATTAAAGGTGAAACTAAAGGGGATGTTCACTATGCTATCAACTATTTAATCTCACCTGAATCATATCATTTAGGTGACAATGTACTTGTTATTGGTGGTGGAAATGTAGCTATGGATGCTGCAAGAACAGCTAAAAGAATGGGAAGTAATGTAACTATTATGTATAGAAGAGGCGAAGAGGATATGCCTGCTACTAAAGTAGAGATTGCTGAAACTAAAGAGGATGGTGTCGATTTTAAATTTTATCTAGCTCCTAAAGAGATTTTAGATGATTTGATGATTTTCTTAAGAACTGAATCATTTACCGATGAAAATGGAAATAGAAAACTTATCACTCTTAATGATAGTGATGTGGCTTTCCCTTATACATCTATAATTGTTGCTGTAAGCCAAGGCCCTAAAAAAAATATTGTCCTTTCTGAAAATAGAGTCAGTACTGATAAATGGGGTACTGTTGTAGTTGACGACACATTTGAGACCTCTTTAGAAAATGTTTTTTCTTGTGGTGATGTGGTTACTGGTCCTAAAACAGTTGTAGCTGCTGTGAATGATGCTAAAATTGTCGTGGCTAATATTTTAAAAAAAAATAATACTATATAAATTAAAACAGGAGGCATTTTATTTGCCCTCCTGTTTTAATTTATTATCTTCCCCAAGTATCTGGAGTTTTATTCCATTTTAGAGCTATTTCTGCCTCTTCAGAATCTAAATAGTTCTCCTCTGTAGCAACCTCTACCAATGAGGCAAAGTTCGAAAGTGTTATCCAAGAAATATCATCTGCCGAGAAATTTTTATATGCCTTTTCAAACTCATATGAGAATATTGCTAGAACTTCAACTTCGATAGCACCTGCTTCTCTTGCAGCCGCAACTGCTTTTATAGAACTTCCTCCTGTTGAAATAAGATCCTCTATTATGATTACTTTCTTCCCAGCAAAGTCAGCTCCTTCTATTTGTCTTCCAGCACCATGAGCCTTCTTTTCCCCTCTTATGTAAGCCATTGGAATATGCATCTCTTGAGCTATAAATGCCGCCCAAGGAATTCCTGCTGTTGCAGTTCCAGCTACAATATCGAAATCTTTCTCTTTTAAAACCTCTATAAATGCATCTACTACAACTTGTCTTTCTTTTGGAAATCCTATCATTTTTCTATTATCACAATAAATTGGACTCTTAATTCCTGATACAAATGTAAACGGTTCCTTTACATTTAATCTCACTGCCTCTGTTCCTAATAATGATTTTGCTATATCTTTTGCTCTAGACATTATAACTCACTCCTCTTCCATTTTTATTCATAAATTCTTTCCCATCATAAACCATTTCACCTCTAACAAAAGTTGCTAAAATTTTCCCTCCACCAACTATCTCGTTATAAGGTGTCCACCCACATTTTGAAACTACATTCTCATTCTTTATTACTTCTTTATTTTTCAAATCTACTACAACAAAATCTGCATCAAATCCTATTTCAATTTTTCCTTTTCCCACTATTCCAAATATTTTTGCTGGATTCTCAGACATAACCTCTTGTAGCTTTTTCATATCTATTTTTTTATTTAGCTCCTTTAGCATCATGACCAAAGAATTCTCTACTCCTGGTATCCCATAAGTTCTTTTAGATTTTTTTTCTTCCAAGGTATGTGGTGCATGATCTGTTCCAATAGTATCTATTGTTCCATCTTGTATCCCTATCCATAAAGCTTCATTGTCCTCTTTTGTTTTCAGCTCAGGCTTCATTAAAAGTAGATTATTTACATGAGATTCATTTAAAAATAAATGGTGAGGTGCTACTTCACCATAAACTTTAACTCCCTCTCCTTTTGCTTTTCTAAGAAGTTCAACTTCTGAAGCCTTTGAAAGATGACATAGATATAATGGCTTTTTAAATTTTTTAGCTAACTCTATAGCTTTTTCAACCATCTCTTCTTCAGCATGAACTGAAACTATTTTTGATTCTCTAAAAAGATTTTCTAAAATTTTCTCCTCTTCGACAAGCATATCCCCAGTTGACATATTTAAAAATATTTTCGTAGATGCAACTCTATCTCTTACTCTTTTTATTTCTGAACTATTATCTATTCTGCTTCCCCCAAAGTGAAAACCATAATCCACATAACTTCTTCCCTTAGAATTGCTCTCTTTATCTTTCAATACCTCTTCAGTCGTAGTGTTTGGAACTGTATTTGGCATATCTATAAAAGTTGTTACTCCACCTTTTGCACAAGCCATACTTCCGGTTTCAAAATCCTCTTTATAACAAAGCCCTGGATCTCTCATATGAGTATGTGCATCTATTATCCCTGGAAGCAACCAATTCCCATCCACATCCACTACCTCTTCTATATCCAACTCTTCTATATCAGAGCAATTATAAACTTTAGTTATTTTTCCATTTTCTACTAATATATCCTTTACCTCTTCAACTCCTTGATATAGAAGTTTACAGTTTTTTATTAGCATACCCCTGCCTCTTTCATCCCCTCTTCAATTTCTACTAAAATCATTTCTGCTGCCTTTACAGGATTCTCGTTTTTAGTTACAGGTCTTCCTACAACTAAATAATCACATCCATTTACTATAGCATCTTTTGGAGTCATTATTCTCTCTTGATCATCAGCTACCGACCATTTAGGTCTTACTCCTGGACAAACAGTTTTAAAGCTTTTTCCACAAAGTTCTTTTATAGCTTTAGCTTCCCAAGGTGAACAAACTATTCCGTCCATTCCAGCTTTTTTTGTTAATTTAGCTAAATTTAAAGCTAACTCTTTTAATGATAGCTGACTTTGAAAAGTTTCTTTTACTCCCTCTTCAGAAAAACTTGTTAAAATAGTTACAGCTATTGAGAGTATCTCAGGATTTATCTCTTTTACTTTTTTTGCAACTGATTCCATCATCGCTCTACCACCACTTGCATGTACATTGAACATAAATACATTTTGTTTTGCAGCAAATAAAGATGCCATAGTTGTTGTGTTTGGTATATCATGAAACTTTAAATCCAAGAAAACTTTTTTTCCTCTCTCAGTTAAGTAATCCACCATCTCTCCTTTTGAGTTTAAAAAAAGTTCCAATCCAACTTTATAAAAAGATACTGTTTCCCCTAATATTTCTACTATCTTTTTTGCATCCTCCATATTTGAATAATCTAAAGCTATTATCAATCTATCTTTAACGTTCATTTTTTCCTCCAGTTTTCTATCTATTATTTTTGATGTGCTACTCCTACAATCTCTTGTATATTTTCTAAAGCATTCTCTTCACAGAATTTTTCCAAGCCCTCTTTTATTTCTACAGGTAAAATTGGATTACTGAACAACCCTGTCCCTAATGATACCATTGTTGCCCCTGCCATCATAAACTCTATAGCATCTTCCGTAGATGATATCCCGCCCATACCAACAACAGGTATCTTAATATTTTGTGAGACTTGATAAACCATTCTAAGAGCTACTGGCTTCACTGCTGGTCCTGAAAATCCACCAAAAGTATTTCCTAAAATTGGTTTTCTTGTTTTTATATCTATTGCCATCCCTAAAAGAGTATTTATAAGGGATACAGCATCTGCTCCATTGGCTTCTACGACTCTAGCTATATTAACAATATCTGTCACATTTGGTGACAATTTTACTATCAAGGGTTTTGTTGTTACGGCTCTAACTGCTTTTGTTACAGCTCCTGCGACATCTGGATTTGCTCCAAAAGCCATCCCCCCATCTTTTACATTTGGACAAGATATATTTAACTCAATCATATCTACTTCCTCAATTTTTTCAACTCTTTTTGCTATCTCTACATACTCCTCTATAACTTTTCCGTTTATATTTACAATTATTGGACACTCTATTCCTGACGTCTTGATATTTTTTACGATTACATTTTCAAAATAGTCTACACCTGGATTTTCAAGTCCTACACAATTTAACATTCCACCTGGTGTTTCTGCTATTCTTGTCCCATAATTCCCATCTCTTGCTTCCATTGTTATTCCCTTTACAACTATTCCACCTAAAACATTGGGATCAAAATAATCTTTATACTCCATTCCAAATCCAAAGCATCCCGAAGATGTTACCATCGGATTTTTAAACTCCATTCCTAAAAAATTTGTTTTTAATCTATTCATCAATAAGCACCCCTTTTTAGTTACAACTACAACCTAGATTTTCTTTTGGATTTATATCTACTATTATCTTTGAATCAAATACCGGTCCATCATGACAAACTTTTTTCATTCCATCCAAAGTTTTTATTGAACATCCCACACAAGCTTTCACACCACACGCCATTTTTTCTTCAAGTGAAACTTCACAGAAAACTCCAGCTTCAAGAGATGTTTTTGCCACAGCTTCCATCATTTTATGAGGTCCACATGTTTGAACCATATCAATCTTATTCTCTTTTAAAACCCTAGACAATACCGATATTACATTCCCCTTTTCTCCAACAGAACCATCATCTGTTGTTATATAAGTTGTAACTCCTTCAAGATTTAAATTTTTTAATATCTCTAAAGCACCTGAATTTCTACCACCAGCTATAAAAATAACTTCATTATTTTTTTTAAGATTATCTATTAAAAGTTTTGTCGGAGCTATTCCCATTCCCCCTCCAACAACCACACATTTTTTCTCTGAAATCTCTGTTTTAAACCCATTTCCAAGAGGTCCTTGAATATTTATAACATCCGCAGCTTTTAAAGTTGAAAATTCTTTAGTCCCTCCACCTTTTACCTCATAGTAAAACTCTAAGATATTTTTATCTTTATCCACAAAATGTAAGCTGATTGGTCTTCTTAAAACTCTTATTTCATTTTTTACTTTTAGCATAAAAAACTGTCCAGCTTTTGAATTTTGTATAGCTTTTTTCGACTCTATTTTCATCAAATAGTAATTATCTCCCACCTGATAATTTTCTAGTATTTTACAATCCTCTAAAAACATCTTTTCCTCCTAAATCTATCCCAAATTTTTTATTTCTTTATATCTTTATTACAATAGTAGCAGTATATATGTTTTCCAGTTACTACATATTTATTTTCTGTCTCTTCAAATTTTGTTATACATTTTTCATTTCCACATATAACTGTATCTGAAGTTTTTATATTTTTTTCTATTTTACCTTTGCTCTCTATTTTTACTTTATCTAAAGCTATTGCAAATATTGATTCTCTTGTAGGTACACCATTTGCTGCCTGAACAAAATATTTTGCGTGCTTTGTTTCATCTAAATCAATCTTTATCTCATCCACTCTTGGTAAAGGATGAAGAATTATCATATCCTCTTTACACTTTCCTACAACGCTATCTTTATCTATTACATATACACCTGCAACCTTCTCATAATCTGCTTGTGCATCAAATCTCTCTTTTTGTATTCTTGTCATATACATAACATCTATTTCGTGAAGAATCTGCTTATAGTCTTCAATCAAATGATACTTTATCCCTTTCTCATCTAACTCCCTTGTTATGTACTTCGGTATTTGAATAATCTTCGGAGCTACAAAATAAAACTCGCAATTGAATAGTTGAAGTGCCTTTGTTAAAGAATGGACTGTTCTCCCATATTTCAAGTCCCCTATAAAAGCTATTTTTTTATTTTCAATCTCTCCAAACTCCTTTTGAATTGTATATATATCTAAAAGAGTTTGACTTGGATGCTCGTTAGCACCATCACCTGCATTTATTACTGGTACTTTTGCTATATCTGCTGCAAATCTTGCTGCCCCATCTCTATTGTGCCTCATTACAATTATATCTGAATACGCTTCCGTCATTTTTATTGTATCTCTTAGACTCTCACCTTTTTTTAATGATGTTGCATCTGGAGAATCAAATCCCAGTACTTTTGCACCTAATCTATAGGCTGCTGAAGTAAATGATAGTCTTGTTCTAGTAGAAGGTTCGAAAAACAAGCTCCCTACAATTTTATTTTTTAAAAGTTCTACCTCGTTTTTTTCTTCTAACTCTTTTGCCACTCTTAAAATCTCTAAAATATCCTCTTTAGTAAAATCTTTCATCGAAATAAAATCTCTCATTTTTCCTCCTTAAAAAAAAAAGAATAGAAATTACAAATTAATTGTAACTTCTATTCCTAATATTAAAATTAAAAGATAAAAATAATGAAAATATAGTTTTTTTCTTTTTTTGAATTAAATATATAAAAAGACTTAACATTTTTTTCTTCACTTTTTTACCCTCCTAAATTTTTTACACTTTGATGAGTATAACATATGATTCTTTTTAAATCAAGCTTTTTTTATAGTTGATTAATAATACTGTTTAAAGCTTCTATAGCATATTGCACCTCTTCTAGAGTATTAAAAAATCCAAAAGAAAATCTTACTGCTCCTATCTCATAAGTTCCTATAGTTTTATGAGCCAACGGTGCACAGTGAAATCCTGGTCTAACCATTATACCAAACTCCTCGTCTAAAATAGAAGCCAAATCACCACTATCCAATCCTATTATATTTATACTGACAACCGGCCCTTGGTTTTCGGTAATACTTTTATAAATTTTTACTGTCTCTATTTTTTGTATCTCTTTTATAAAATACTCTGTCAATTTATTTTCATGCTCTTTTATTTTATCTAATCCTAAATCGTTTATAAAATCAATTCCTGCTCCTAAGCTCATTATCCCAGGAGTATTTAATGTCCCTGCTTCTAATTTTTCTGGCATCTCCTTAGGTTGTCTTGTAAGTTTTGAAAAACTACCGGTTCCTCCCTCCAACAAAGGCTCTATATCAACACCCTCTTTTATACAAAGAACTCCTATCCCTTGAATTCCAAATAGCGATTTATGTCCTGTAGTACAAAGTATATCTATGTTATCTCTCTCCATGTCAATATCTAAATACCCCGCACTCTGTGAGGCATCTAAAATAAATAACAGATTGTACTTTTTACATATTTCACCTATTTTTTTAATATCCTGAACAGTTCCATTTACATTTGAAATATGATTTATAACAATAGCTTTTGTTTCAATATTTATACTCTTCTCTATCTCTTTATAAGTATCTACAAAAGTCAACTTTACTGCCCTTTCATCTCGCATATAAAAAAGCGGTCTTAAACTAGAGTTATGTTCAAAATTTGTAGTTATTACATGTGCTCCTGTTGGAACTGCACCTTTTATAGCAAAATTTAAACTCTCCGTAGCATTAGCCGTAAATACAACGTTTAAACTATTTTTTACATTAAAAAATTTCGCTACCTTTTCTCTAACTTCATATATTTTTCTACCTGCTTCTATAGCTTTTTTATGACCCGCTCTTCCTGGATTTACACTATATTTTTTTATTGCTAACTCAACAGCTCCATATATATTCTCTGGTTTTGGAGAACTTGTTGCCGCATTATCAAAATAAAATTCTCTCATAAATATTCCCACTTTCTTAAAAATTAATAAAGAGAGGATCTCTCCCCTCTTTTATATTAGTTTATTTTAGCAAAAACTTCAACTATATTGTATAAATGATCTTTTATTCTTCTATAGTTATTTAATATATCCATGTATCCTGTACTTAGCATTGCAGGCATGACATTTTCAGAAACGTGCTCCAAATGTTCTGATCTAGCTCTTTTGTACTCATCTTTTATATAATTACATTTTTTTATAGCTGTTATAAATAAATCTCTATCTCTTAGTTCATAAGCTCTATTTATATCATCAAATAAATCCTCTACATTGTTATGTAATTTATTTAAAGTTGCTCTTTTATATTGATTTAATTCAATTCCATTATCTTCCATTTTCTTCAAAGTTTTAGCTATTCTCAGTAGATAATCACTCACTGTCTCATACTCATCACAAGTTTGTAGATTTTCTCTAGTTTCCTCTGTATTAGCAATATCTAAAGTTCCATTTAATATATGAAAGTTTACATCTGAAATCTCTTTTTGATAAAGATCTAACTTGTCCTCTATCTTTTCAATTTTAGAAACCTGCGATTCAATTCTATCTCTTCCCGCAAAAACATTATCTAGCCTCATAAATATATTTTTTATTTGCGATCCCATAGCTAGTATCTCTTTTTGTGTCTGATCTACAACCACTGAAGGTGTATCTATCATTAAAATATCTAAATGTGTTACTCTCTCTTTTGCCACTGGAGAATCCGGCTTTACTACTTTACATAGGAAATCCGCTAAATAACCGATAAATGGTATAAATAGACATACGTTTACCACATTAAATATTGTATGTGCTGAGGCTATTGCCGCAGTCATATTATTTACTGGATCCACTATATTTTCTAAAAACTGTAGGTAGAATCTGAATATTGAGGTCGCCCAAAACACTCCTAATATATTTATTATTGTATGAGCATATGCTGCTCTTTTTGCATTTGCTGTTCCATTTAATGATGCTAAAAGCGCTGTTATTGTTGTTCCTACATTTTCTCCTAGAACTAACGCTACCGCCGTTGGATAATCAATTAACCCCTGAACCGCAAGTGTTATTGTGATACCAAGCGTTGCTGATGAAGACTGTACAACTGCTGTTAAAAGTGCACCAACTGCTGCTGCTTTCAATACACCCACATATGTATCTGCACTGAACGCATGAAACAATGCTACAAACTCAGGCATTGATCTCAATGGTTTCAATCCATCACTCATCAATTCTAAACCAAAAAATATTAGTCCTAATCCCATTATAGTCATCGCTCTTGTTCTTGCCTTTTCACTTGTAAAGAACATCGTTGATATTGCAGCTGCTCCAGCCATTGGAAGACCATATTTACCTATTTTTAAAACTAAGATCCAACCTGTTATTGTTGTTCCTACGTTAGCTCCTAAAATAACTCCTAATGCCTGTTTTAACGTTAATAAACTCGCATTAACAAATCCAATTGTCATTACAGTACTTACTGATGAAGATTGAACCAGTGCTGTTACAAAAACTCCCATTACTATTGCCATAAACCTATTTGTTGTCAGCATAGCAAGAATTTTCTTTAACCTCTCTCCAGCCATCTTTTGCATTCCTTTGGACATATTCTCCATTCCATATAAGAACAGTCCTAGTCCACCTAGAACTTTAAAAAGTATATCTAAGTACATCTTTCCTCCTAATTTTTATTATATTTTAAATGTTTTTTGTACAATATTTAATCATTTCAGATTTTATCATGTATTCTAGCAAATGTAAAATAAAAAACTATTTTTTAACTTATTTTTTACACAATTTTAACATCTATATTTTAAGTGAACTATAAAAAAAGTAGACTCTTTCAAGTCTACTCCAATCTTTTCTATAGTTTAACAGTCTAAATATTGTCAAAAAATTCTTTCGGATTCTTTTCTAACTTAAATCCTGCTATTTTATTTACAATTATAGCAATAGCTCCATCTCCTGTCACATTACAAGCTGTTCCAAAACTATCTTGAGCTAAATATAATGCAATCATTAAAGATGTCAATGTCGGTGGGAACCCTAACATTGTCTCTATGATTCCTAGTGCTGCCATTACTGCTCCACCTGGAACTCCCGGAGCAGCAACCATTGTTACTCCTAGCATCAATATAAAACCAAACATTGTTCCAAATGTAACTGTCATTCCATTTAACATCATTATTGCCATTGCACAACTTACAAGAGTGATTGTACTTCCTGATAGATGAATTGTAGCACACAGAGGAACCACAAACTCAGCTATTCCTGTATTCACACCATTTTCTTTAGTTTGATTTAACGTTACTGGAATTGTAGCTGCTGATGACTGTGTTCCAATAGCTGTAAAATATGCAGGCATCATATTTTTTAATAATTTTATTGGGTTAGCTCCTGCTAAACCTCCTGCTATAAAATACAATACTAACAGTACTGTTATATGAAGCAAAATAATTACAGCAAAAACTTTAGAGAATACAGATAAGATTGTCACAACTTGCCCAGCATAAGTCATATTAGCAAAAATTCCTGCTATATGAAGAGGTAAAAATGGAATAATTACACTTCTTATAATCCCTTCAACTATACTTTGGAACTCTCCCATAACATCTTTAATAGCATGGCCTTTTACAATAGCTATACAAATACCTAGAATAAATGCCATTAAAAGTGCCGTCATTACATCCATTATAGGTGGCATATTTATTGTTAGGTAACCCGATAACAGTGCATGTTCAGGATTATCTGCACTTTCTAACATAGACCCTGCATTCAATATCATCTTAAATACAGCCGTATTTACAAAATATGTCAGTGATCCTGATAAAACTGTCGATAAATAAGCTATTCCTGTTGTGATTCCCAATAATTTCCCTGCACCAGTCCCCAATTCTCCGATACCTGGCGCCACAAATCCTATTATGATTAAAGGAATTGCAAACTTTAAAAAGTTTCCAAAAATACCATTAAATGTTGCTAAAATTCTAATAGGCATTTCCATCCCCAGCATACCAATCCCGATACCAATCAAAATCGCTAAAATCAGTTTTGGTAAAAGACCAATTTTTTTCATTTTTTTCCTCCTAGTATTATACTTTGTTTATAAAATAATCAATATTATATGTAATACTACATTTTTTTGTTAATTGCAAATTTTTTTTTGAGCTGTATTATTAAATTTGTATTTTTCAGTTAGATGTAGTAAAATTAATATAAAAGCTAATTAAATATTAAGGATGTGAAATATGATAAAAGGTAATGTTGAAGGAGTTAGAGACTCTATTTTAGCTGAACTTAGCTGTATTTATGACATGAGTGTTGATAAAGGGAGACTTGTTTCACCAGAAATCGTGGCTCTAATCTCAGATATGACTAGATTGATTAATCGTGAAATCAGTGTATCTATAGATAGAAAAGGAAGAGTTCTTGAAGTTGCAATAGGGGATAGTAATAGTGTTGAACTACCTATTCTAGAGTTATCAAGTAAAAAGTTGAGTGGAGTTAAAGTTATCCATACTCATCCTAGTGGTTACTCAAAACTTTCTATGATTGATATCTCTGCATTATTAAAATTAAAACTCGATGCTATTTTAGCTGTCGGAGTTGGAGAAACTGATATCACCGGTATAAATATTGGTTACTGTAAAGTTCAAAATCAAGAACTTACTTATGAAGAAATTGAAAATCTACCCCTAGAAAAAGCTATAAATGTTGAATATCTTGAAAAAGTTCAAGATATTGAAACTGAACTTAGAAAAAATGATGTTGTTGAAGACGAAAGTGAATATGCTATTCTAGTTGGTGTAGACTCTGACGAGAGTTTAGATGAACTCGAAGAACTTGCAAAAGCATGTAATGTCAATGTTTCTGGTAGAATTTTACAAAGAATTAAAAGAATTGATAATATTTTCTATATCGGTAGTGGAAAAGTTAGAGAACTTGCAATTTTAAGACAAATCAAAAATGCCAATCTTATAATTTTTGATGAAGAGCTGAGTGGAGTTCAAATAAAACATTTAGAAGCTGTGACTGGTTGTAAAGTTATCGATAGAACAATACTTATTCTAGAGATCTTTGCTAGAAGAGCTAGAACAAGGGAAGCAAAAATACAAGTTGAATTAGCTCAACTAAAATATAGAAGTCAAAGACTTATCGGTCTTGGAAGTATTATGTCTAGAACCGGTGGAGGAATCGGTACTAAAGGCCCTGGAGAAAAGAAATTAGAAATAGATAGAAGAAGAATCAAAGATGATATCCATTCTTTAAAACAAGAGCTAGAGAAGATAAAAAAAATTAGAGCTCTTCAAAGAACTAAAAGAGAGGGATCTGGCATTCCTAGAGTTTCTCTTGTTGGATATACTAACGTAGGTAAATCTACTTTAAGAAATCTTCTTGTAGAGATGTATCCAAGTGATAATACTGTTAAAAAAGAAGCTGTTTTTGCTGAAAATATGCTATTTGCAACTTTGGATGCGACGACTAGAACTATGATTTTACCAGATAAAAGAATAGCTGCTCTTACTGATACAGTTGGTTTTGTTAGAAAATTACCCCATGAACTTGTAGAGGCCTTTAAATCCACTCTGGAAGAAGTAGTTTTTTCAGACTTATTAGTTCATCTTGTGGATGCTTCTAGTGATACAGTTGTAGAACAGATTAAATCTGTTGAAAATGTACTCTCTGAACTTGGAGCAGGAGATAAACCTACAATACTTGCTCTTAACAAATGTGATGTTGCTACTGAAGAACAAATATCTAAACTTAAAGAACTTTATTCAGGAATGGAAATTGTTGAAATAAGTGCTAAAAATGAGGTTAATATAGATTTATTAATTGAAAGGGTTATTGAACATCTTCCTAGAACTATGAAAAAAGTGGAGTTTTTAATACCTTATTCTGAAAGTTCTGTCAATGCTTACTTGCATAGAAATGCTCTCATTGAAGAGGAATCTTATGAAGCTGATGGAACTAAATTTATAGCTACTATCAGTGATGAAGTTTACAATAGATACAATAAATTTATTGTTCAAGAGTTTTAAAAAGAGTCAAGGATTTTTAATCCTTGACTCTTTAATTTTTTAGAAGCTCTAAAACTCCTAGTGCATATATTATCATTCCTTGTTTTAACATATCTATATCTATAGATTCATTTATACCATGAGGATTCCCTCTATATTCTACAAAATTAGGTCCAAATGCAACTGTATTTGGCATCAATTTTGCATATGTTCCTCCTCCTAGTGCTACTGGTTTTTCATCTCTGCCTGTCACATCTAAATATGATTTTTGTAATGATTTTACAAGAATACTATCTCTATCAAAATATAGTGGCGGATTATGATTATCTTTCAAGAATTTTATTCCATTCTCTTTAGCTTTTTTTTCCAATGTTTTATCTAAAAATTTCTCAGTAATTCCTTGTGGATATCTTATATTCATTTTTATTTCAACATTACTTTGATTTAACTTAACTATTCCAACACTTAAAGTTAAATCTCCTGTTTCTAAGCTTTTCATATTTATCCCTAACCCTGAACCATCATACTTTTCCCCTATAAAGTTTGAGATAAACTTTGATAAATTTTTCAAAGAATCATTCTCATTCAATATTTGATTCAATAAAGCAAACATGCCTATTATTGGATTAATTCCCTTTTGTGGTGAGCTTGCATGTGCTGAAACTCCAAAACACTCCAAATCAATATAATCCTCTTTTATAACAAACTTAAATTTATATCTACTTCTACTCTCTAATTTTTCAATCTCTTTAACTAATTTTTCAGAATTTTCTAATTTAATTTTACAACTACATTTTTCAGGTATTACATTTGATTTTTCCCCACCTAATAATTCTAAAACTGTTGTATTTTCTAGATCTATGATCTCACTATATCTAAATGTATATATCCCTTTTTCTGAAAAAACTACTGGAAATCGTCCATCTGGAGTGAATGCATATTTCGGAGGTTTTTCTTTTTTTAAATAATACTTTATATCCTCATCTCCGCTCTCTTCATTTGTTCCAAAAACAACTCTAATTTTTTTCCTACCAGTCAGTTCTAACTCTTTTAAACAATACATTGCATGAAGAGCTGAAATGATAGGAGCTTTATTATCTAAAGCTCCTCTTGATACAATCTCATTTCCCACTATTTCACCACTAAAAGGCAGAACCTTCCATTTAGATTCATCTCCAGCAGGAACAACATCTATATGCCCTAATATAGCTATATATTCATCTCCTGATCCAATTTCAGCATATCCTATATAATTATCTAAATTTTTCGTTTTAAAGCCTAATCTTTTTGCCATTGCTAGTACTTCTTCCAATCCTTTTTTTAACCCCTCTCCAAAAGGCGCATCTTTAGTTGGCAAATCCTTTACAGTTTTTATTTGTAAAATTTTTTTTATATCACTTAAAGTTTCATTAAAGTCTTTTTCAATAAAATTTTCTATAATCGCTTTCAATTGTCATCTCCTTATAAGATTAATCTATTAAATTTAAAGCAAATTCTAAAATTTTATCCCCTTTCATCATTCCATAATCCATTGGATTTATTACTTCCACTCTTTTTCCATTCTCTTGAGCAATTTTGTTAAGTTCATCTCTTTTAAACTTTACCTGTGGTCCTAATAAAAACACATCATAATTTCCTAAATTTTCTTGAAACATCTCCAATCCCATAGCTTTTATCTCTACTTCTAAACCTTTTTTATCCGCTGCTTCTAGCATTTTTTTTACTATAATACTTGTTGACATTCCTGCTGAACATAATAATAATATTTTTTTCATTTTCTCCTCCTATATACTCTTTAACTCTTTGTTAGACTCTTCTTTTTCAAATTCGGCCACTTTATCCTCTTCATACTTACTTGCTTTATCTATTATTCTTAAGAACGGTAAGTATATCATAGCCCCTATAATCAAGTTAACAATTTGGATTAATGCCCCCGATAGATCTCCAACTGTTAAAAATCCACTTATAACTGCTGGTGTTGGCCATGGAAAAGCCACTCCTAATGGTTTTGAAACCAAACCAATTGACATTGCTAAATACTGAGTTGTTACCATAACTAAAGGTACTACATTGAAAGGTATCAACATTATTGGATTTAAGATTATTGGCATTCCAAACAAAATTGGTTCATTTATATTAAATATTCCTGGGACTGCACCGATTGCTCCCACACTTTTTATGTGTCTACTTTTAGCAAAAATTCCTACTGCTAACAATAATGACAATGTTGCTCCTGCTCCACCCATCCAAATCATATCGAAAAATTGTTCTGTTATGATATGAGGTAATGGCAGCCCTTCTTTTAAAGCATTTATATTATCAATTTGGTTTTCTAACCAAAACGGTCTCACAAATCCATTTACCATTGAACCACTGTTTATTCCAACCGACCATAGAATAGATATTGCAAATACAGTCATTAAAGACCCAATAAATGATGTTCCTAAAGCTCTTAATGGAAGTGCTAACATTTTATATATAAAATCATGGATTGTTCCATATTCTGTATTCATCATAATCACTCTTAAAAGTAAAGCTAATGATAGGATAACTATTCCTGGAATTAATGCTTCAAAAGACTTTATAACTTCTGGTGGAACTCCATCTGGCATTTTAATTAAAATATTTCTATTTACAAAAAATCTGAAGATACTTACTGTAAATATACCTATAACCATCGCAACAAACATTCCTTTGCTTCCTAACCAATTAAATGTTAAAACAGACCCCATACCTTCTACCTTTGTTAAAGGAGTAAGTATTAAAAAAGATGCTAATGATAATAACCCCGCAGCAATACTATCCAATTTATACTGATTAGCTAACTGCTGAGCTACTAGAAAGGCTACATATACTGCAATTAATGAAAATGTCGCATCCACTGGTATATCTAATACTGATTTCCAGTTTGGTCCAAAAGTCTCTAACATAAATTTTTGATAAGCTGGCAATGGGAAAGCTGCTATCATTAAAAATATAGAACCAATCATAAGTAAAGGCATCATTAAAATAAATGCTCGCCTTATTCCGTTGATATGTTTGTTACTACCTATCCAAGATGCTACTGGCACTAATTTTTCTTCTAAAATTTCAATTAATTTACTCATCACTATATCTCCCTTTGAATTTTTTCTTTATATGCTCTCATATACTCTTCAGATGTGATCTCTATATTCACTTTTCCATCTACTAGCTTTGCTATGTATACTTTAGGTTGTTCAGTCGGTGTTGCTGCACAAAATGTAAATTCTACATTCGTACCTATCCCCCAATCCCCTTTATTGTTCAAAGCTACTATTGAAATCTCTCCAGCTTTTCCCCTTCTTTTTATAAGCTCTTTGCTAAACTCATCTACTGCACCTTGCGCAGCCTCCTGAGGAGTTTCACCTTTTTTCATTCTTTGAACTACCTCGTATGATAAACATCCTTTCATTATATCTTCGCCAAGACCAGTTGCTGCTGCTCCACCGATCTCATTATCAACATAAAATCCTGAACCAGAAACTGGAGAATCACCAACTCTTCCTTTCTTTTTCATGAATAGACCACTCGTTGATGTTGCTACTGCCATATCTTTTTCTTGATCTATTGCGATCATACATACGGTATCATGCCCATCATAAGGAGATAGGTTTTTTTCTTTTATCTCTTTCACTCTTAATTCCCAAGTTTTTCTAGCTCTTTCAGTCAACATATTTTGTCTTACAAAACCATTTTTATGAGCATATGATTCCGCTCCCGCTCCAACTAAAAATATATTGTATCTATCTGCACTTAATTTTCTTGCTATTGAAATTGGATTTTTAAAATCCTTTATAGAAGCTACTGCTCCAATAGAAAGCGTCTTTCCATCCATAAATGCTGCATCTAACTCAACTTCGCACTCTTCATTTGGAAGTCCACCATAACCTACCGATTTGTAGAATGGATAATCCTCTACAAACATTACTGCTTTTTCTAAAACATCTTGACATTTTTCTCCATTTTTTAACATTTCTGATCCTAATGTCACACCTTCTATAGCCATTCTCCAAGTCGCTATCATTCCCCAAGTTCTCATTTATTTCACCTCTTTTATCTCTTTATGTAAATATACTAACTCCTCTATTAACTCTTTAGCTAAGATTGAATTCATTAAATGATCTTGTGCATGAATCAATAACAGATTTACTTCTATTTTCTCTCCATCCGCTTCACTACATATCAATTCTGTCTGGATACTATGAGCTTTATACATTTTATTTTTAGCTTCTACTAATAACTCTTCAGCTTTCTCAAAGTTTCCTTTTTTAGCTTCCTTCAGTGCTTCATATGACAAGCTTCTACTTTCTCCTGCATTTCCTACAATTCCCATTGCGATAGCTTCAATATCCATTTATTTACCCCTTTGTTTATTTTTTTATTTTTAACTTATAGAGCTATAGTATTCCATTTTGTTTTTTTATACAAATTTATAAAAAACACACCTTTTTTCGTTATTAATATTCTAAATATAAATGTTTTAGTTGAAAATAAAGCTTTAATAATGTAAAATATATCTAACGATATAACCATTTTTGATATATCGTCTATATAAAAAAATTATCATACTTAAAAAAATAAACTAGGAGTACACTTTTATGAATGATTTTTCTATTTTTAAGAAATTTACACACACAGATAACCCTCTCTCTATTGAATTTTCTAAAAAACTAAACAAAAAAGAGAGAGATTTTTTTAACATTGTAGATTTTAAACTTCCAAAACTGATAATAACTAAAGATTTTTTCTGTGAAATTTTTGATTTAAAAAATGAATCAATTTTTGAAAACTTGCAAAATGTTTTAACAAGATTATCACATAAAGAGATTATCATCACTTCTAAAAATCTAAATTTTTATTATAAAATAAAACCTATCTCTTCTTTTTATATATTCAACGAAACTATTAGCATCAATTTCTCTCCTGAAATTTACTGTTCCTTTCATACAAAAAATGATTTAGAAATTTTAAAACTTAATACGATTTTAAAATTTAAAGAAAAATACTCTTATAGACTATTCCAGCATTTAAAAACTATTAAAAATGAAGCTCTTTACATTGAGATAGAAACTTTACGTTCAATTTTTGAAATAGAAAACAGCTACGATCGTTTCTTTGATATTGAAAAAAATCTTCTTAAGCCAATACTAAAAGATTTTGAAACTGTTGCCAATTTAAATTTAACTTACGATAAAGTAAAGAGCGGCATTAATAAAAATTCAAAAATACTTGGGCTTACTTTTAAAAAAATGGATTTAAATGTTCATTCAAATAAAGAGAGTGAACCTATTTATCGTTCAACTAAACTTTTCAAAAATCTTTTTGAACTACATACTGAAATTTTAAATATTTTTAAAAAGTTCAAAGATGAAGGCTCTTATAATTACAGCTATTATTTTAATTCAAAACTTTTAATTAAAATATATAATTTAAAAAACAACGATACTTTTTTATATGAAGAAAAAAATATGACTATTAAAATACACTATCAAAAATATGATTTATCAACACTTGAAATCTATCTAAAAAAATAAAACTAAAAAGTGAAAAAAATATTTTGATTTTAGACAAATTTATGGTATGATTTTTCAAATTCTTAGTGAGGTGATTGGTATGATTTATGAAAATATTCTAGATTTTATAGGAAATACTCCTATATTTAAATTAAAAAAAATGGTTGATAATCAATGTGCTGATCTTTATGTTAAGTTAGAGAAATATAATTTAACTGGAAGTGTAAAAGATAGGGCTGCTTTAAGTATGATTGAAAAAGCTGAACAGCAAGGAATACTACATAAAAACAGTGTGATAGTAGAACCCACTAGTGGAAATACAGGAATAGCTCTTGCTATGATTGGAAAAATAAAAGGTTATAAAGTTATAATTATTATGCCCGAAACTATGAGTGAAGAAAGAAAACAACTCATAAAAGCTTATGGAGCTGAATTGATTTTAACAGAAGGATCTAAAGGAATGACTGGAGCTATTTCTAAAGCTTTAGAGCTGGCAAAAGATAACTTGAACTATTTTATTCCACAGCAGTTTTCAAATGAAAACAATCCTTTAAAACATTACGAAACTACAGCAATAGAGATCTTAAAAGACATTCCAGATTTGGATGCTTTTGTTGCAGGTATTGGTACTGGTGGAACAATTGTAGGAGTGGGGAAAAAATTAAAAGAGAGGAATAAAAATATACAAGTTATTGGTGTTGAACCTATGGAGTCTCCTGTTCTTTCGGGAGGAAAATCTGGTCCTCATAAAATTCAAGGTATTGGAGCTGGCTTTATCCCTGAAATATATAACTTTGAATATATAGATGAAATTATTAAAATAACTAGCGAAGAGGCTATAAATACAACTAAAGAACTTCTAGAAAAAGAGGGCATTTTTGTTGGAATATCTTCAGGGGCTAGTGTTTGTGCAGCTTTAAAGGTGGCTCATAAGCTAGGCAAAGGAAAAAAAGTATTGGCTCTATCTCCAGATGGAGGAGAAAAATATATCTCTATAAATACAGTGGGGTAAAATAGCAATGTTTAAAGAATTAAAAGAAAATATAGATAATATAATGAGGCTAGATCCCGCTGCTAAAACTTTTTTAGAGGTTTTAATTCTGTATCCGTCTATCCACTCTCTTTTATTTTATAAGATTTCCCATAAACTTTACAAAAATAAATACTACTTTTTAGCTCGGTTATTATCACAAGTATCTAGATTTTTTACTGGAATAGAGATACATCCTGGAGCTAAAATTGGAAAAAGATTATTTATAGATCATGGAATGGGTGTTGTTATTGGAGAAACAGCTGAAATAGGTGATGATGTAACTATTTATCACGAAGTAACTCTAGGTGGAACTGGCAAAGATACTGGGAAGAGACATCCTACAATAAAAAATGGAGTTATAATAGGAGCTGGAGCTAAAATTTTAGGCCCTATAACTCTAGGTGAAAATGTAAAAGTTGGTGCAAATACTGTCGTTTTAAAAGATGTTCCTGCTAATTCAACAATAGTTGGAAAAAATGGAAAAATAATCGAAAAAAAATAAGAAAAAGCCGTTGACAATTTTTATGTATTATGATACTATATTTTTGTGATTGCGGGAGTAGCTCAGTTGGTAGAGCGTCAGCCTTCCAAGCTGAATGTCGCGAGT
>NZ_CAMTIK010000002.1 GCF_947072685.1 uncultured Cetobacterium sp.
GTGTTATATGATACTAAAATCTAAACTTTTAATCTAACCAGTGTGGAATGTAAATAAATTTTTACGATATTTTGGAAGGTAGAAAAAACTACTTTTAATCTAACCAGTGTGGAATGTAAATAATTCTACAGCACTAGCATAATTCAAATTATTATATACTTTTAATCTAACCAGTGTGGAATGTAAATTCTTCATCTATGTAGTTTCTTAAATCTTCAAAAGCTTTTAATCTAACCAGTGTGGAATGTAAATTAATTTTAATATACAGTCTAAGCCTGAAAAATCATGATCTTTTAATCTAACCAGTGTGGAATGTAAATTACTTAATACTATTGCCACCATTCCAGTTTGTTGTTGCTTTTAATCTAACCAGTGTGGAATGTAAATACAAATCGTTGTTTGAAACTTCGATAAAATATCCTGCTTTTAATCTAACCAGTGTGGAATGTAAATTTAAATCTTTAGTTGCTGTTTGGTTAGCATCAGCACTTTTAATCTAACCAGTGTGGAATCTGTGATTATCCAATTTTGGTAGCCTTTTCTTTTTGCAAAACTTTTAATCTAACCAGTGTGGAATCTGTGACTGATATAATAGATTGTAAGATTTTGCTATAGAATCCTGTAAAATTTTGTGAGAGGAGAATGCTTGATTTTTCAAAAAAAATATTGTAATAAAAGTAGTCATTAAATTATAAGGAGATGGCTACCTTGAAAGGACTGTATATGTTTGAAGAAATAAAAAAGTTAAAGGCACTTTACCTTTCTAGTAAAAATATTATGAAAAAATGAAATTAAAAAATAAGAGGTTGGGAAGGAATTCTAAGAATGTGATCAATAGAGTATGAGGGACGTTTAGAGAAATGTTGGGAATAAAAAAGCTATCTTAGCAACAAGTCCCTTAAAAGTACCCTATCTAAGATAGCCTATTTGAATATTTAAAATTTGATAGCTAAGAAGTGAATTTACACTTATTTAGCTACTAAGATACACTAACTGGATAATTGCTTTCCTAAAAAAGGGTCTCACCTCAGAAGGGTGGTTACTTTGATAAATACTTATAAATACCTCTTATCCAGTTGTCAAAATACATATGCTCATAAGACATAACATCATACATCTTAGGAGAAATTTTTTGGAAATGCTCTTTAAAAAGATCCAAATCTAAAGCCTCCATTTTTGTTTCTCTTTTTATCTTTAAAAATATTTTTCTAATGTCGTTTGGCGAATACCCAGTATTCTTTTTTCCTAAATTAATAACTTCACCATCTTTTTTAAGTTTGTTTTTTTGACAAAGTAAAAAAGCGGCTTGTTTTACAGCAAAAACTCTATCACTTAAAGCCAATTGAATTATTATCTCTTTTAAACTTCTATAATTTTCATCATTTAAATCGTAATCTTTGATTTTATTTATAGCGTCTAATCTAACTTGATAAGATAATTCATCCTTTAATTCTTTTATAATCATTTCCATCTATAATTCTCCTTTGATATTTTAATTTTATGTAAATAGTATATTCAATATTTAAATTATACTTTAATTGACAGTTAAAAGCAAATATATTGCCAATGGAATTAATATTTATTTTGTTTAAAAAAATTCAAATAGAATGCGCCTAGCATTTTAGTAGAATTCTAGATTTAAACACTTTAAAACTCAATAATTCTAGTTGAAACTTTATTTACAAAATCCATTTCGTGACTGACAATAATCATAGTTATATTTTGTGAAACTTTTAAATCTTGAATGACAGATAGTACCTCTTGAGTCATAAAAGGATCCAGAGCTGATGTCGGTTCATCAAATAGTAAAATTTCAGGATTTTTAGCAAGAGCACGAGCGATAGCTACACGTTGTTTTTGACCACCAGAAAGATATTTTGGATAGGTATTCCACTTCTCTTCCAAGCCTACTTTTTTCAAAAGAGAAAAAGCTTTTTCTCGAGCTTCAGATTTACTAAGTTTATCGACAATTGTCAGAGGTTCAGTAATGTTCTCTAAAATTGTTTTATGTGGAAAGAGGTTAAAATTTTGAAAAACTATACCCATTTTTTTAAAATCACATATAATTTCACCAGAATCTATACTTTCAAGCCCAATAAGGCATCGTAAGAAAGTAGATTTTCCTTTTCCAGATGGACCGATTATAGAGATAATCTCACCTTGAGATATTTCTAGGTTTAAGTTTTTGAAAATGATATTTTCACCAAAACTTTTATTTAAATTTCTAATTTTTATAGACATTAAATCATCACCTTTTTTTCAATATATTTTAAAAATAGAATTATGATTGTGGATATAGATAGATAGATAAGTGCACAAATTATAAATGGAGATATAGTAAAATCTCTAGTCACAATCTCTTTAGAGTTTCTTAAAATTTCGGCCATTCCAATTGCAGATATTAAAGAAGTATCTTTTATAAGGGCAATAGCTTCATTAGAAAGAGAGGGTAAAGCTGTCACTAAACTTTGAGGAAGAATTATTTTTCTCATAGTTTGCCAATAATTATATCCTAAAACTTTAGCAGCTTCATATTGTCCAATATCCACTCCGGAAATACTTCCTCGAAAAATTTCGGAAATATAGGCGGAGTAGTTGATTGTAAATGTTATAAGAGCTGCGTTGAATGGCTCTAAAATTATTCCGATTATTGGAAGGCCGTAATAGATAAAAAAAAGTTGTAAAAGCAGGGGTGTTCCTCTAAAAACCCAAGTGTACAATTGAACACTAAAATTTAATAGAGTATATTTTGAAACTCTTGCAAGAGAAAGCAGTATTCCAAGTGGCAGAGCTAAAATAAATGTGAAAAAGTAAAGCTTAAGTGATAGAGTTAACCCCTGTAAGATGTAAATTAAATTATTTTCCATAGATGAACCTTCCTTAAAGTTTAGTTGTTTCCGAACCATTTTTTATAGATGATATCGAAAGTACCATCTGTAACTATAGAGTCAAGAGCTTTATTTAGTTCCTCCTTAAGAACTATATCCTCTTTTCTTAAACCTACTCCTACATCTTCTTTAGCTAGAGTTTCACTCATGATTTTAAACCCATCTTTTTTTGAAAGGTAATATTTTCCAACCACAGAATCCACAACAACAGCATCTGTACGTCCAGCATCTAAATCTAAAAGAGCTTCAATATTGGTTGAATATTTTCTAATACTGATATTTGTTTTAAATAATTCTGAATTCTTCAAAGCGAAATATGATGTACTTCCCATTTGAACACCAATTTTTTTATTTTTCAGATCATCTAAGTTTAAAAGAGCAGTATCTTTAATAATAATAATTTGATCATCACTAAAATATGGATTTGAAAAAGCAATTTGTTTGGAACGTTCTTGTGTAATAGTCAATCCATTCCAAATGAGATCTATTTTTTTACTTTTCAAATCAAAAACTATCCCATCCCAATCGCAAGCTTTAAATACAGGATTGAGCCCCATTCGTTTGCTAACTTCTGTAGATAAATCAATATCAAATCCCACTATTTTGCCCTTCTCATCTCTAAAACCCATCGGAGCAAAAGTATCGTCAAGACCAATAATAATATCTCCATTTTTTTGAATATCGTTAAAAGAATTGTCTTTTCCAAAAGATAAGAAAGACAAGGAAAAGAATAAAGCTGTAGTTATGAATAAATTTTTCATAGTAAAAACCTCCGGTGAAATATAGTAAAATAAAAAAGCCATCCAGAAAAATCTAGATGGCTACAAAAAGAAAATCATATTTTCGTTGTCATCATAGATACAGACTCAAGTTTTAAAAAAACAACAAGAGTCTGCGTCTATGAAAAATTCATAAAAAACAAACTCTACTATCTATGATGATGATGCAGTGAATTTAAAACAACACTTAATTTAAACATGATTTCCTCCAATTTTTATTTTTTTATAATGATATACCTATTTTATAAGTAAGTCAAGATTTTTTTTATTTTATTTTTGAATTAAAAACATTTGAAGGAAAGAGTAAGAGACTATTGAATACTAATTTTATAGGTAGAAAGAAAGCATATTGAGGAGGAAAAAATGAAAAAATTAATTTTAGGATTGGTAGTGTTGTCATCAATAACAGCTTTTGCAGGTGAAAGAGAAAATAAGTTAGAGCAGGCTTTAATAACAAAATATCCAGCTTTAACAGATGGAGCAACAAGTATTAAAATTCATGAGTACGATGTGGATATTCATAGAAAAAGAATGGAAGTTAAAGTGGAGTTGAAAGGAGAAAAGGACAAAGAGGAGTTCACTAAAATAGATAAAAATAAGTTAGAAACATTGGTTAAAGAAATTGTGGCATATTCTCAATCTGAATCTGGGGAAAAGATTCCAGTAAAAGTAAAAATAGAGTTAGATAGAGATATTTTACCAGATGAAACTCTATATAAGCAAACATTTTAAAAGTAAAAAAATCCAAGCAGAGATTAACTTATCTCTACTTGGATTTTTTTATTCGTAGATTGCTCTAATTTTTATTTGTCCACTATATTTAGCCGGAGTTTGAGTGGCAAGTGATTGAATATTTGCGGAAACATTTAAAATGTATTTTCCAGTTGAATCCAAAGTTATTGATGGATTTGTTGAGAGATACCCCTCACCAACAGGGCTACAGTTAAATGATAAAAGTAGAGTATCTTCAGTTGTGAGAGATTTTAAATCTGAGTAATAAGAGTAGTTTCCTACACGGTCAACACCTGAAAAAGATATATCTACTCTTGAATTGGGTTCTCCTTCTATTGAAAAGCTTGAAAATCCAGGAACAGAGGCACCTGGAAGTAGAGTTCCAAAATTAAGATCTCCATTAGATGAAACAGTTAA
The DNA here is from genome assembly GCF_947072685.1 of uncultured Cetobacterium sp. GTDB lineage: Bacteria > Fusobacteriota > Fusobacteriia > Fusobacteriales > Fusobacteriaceae > Cetobacterium_A. The sequence goes on from NZ_CAMTIK010000002.1 coordinate 4,817, forward strand.
GGGTTTAATAACTGTAGCACTAATATTCATAATAGATTTTGAGTTATCGGTAGTATTCTCATTTGAAAAAGCGATTGTTGAAAAAATAATAAATAGTAAAAATGCTTTGTTTTTCATATTTCCCCTCCTAAAAATAATAAAAAAAGCCGGTTACATCTCTCGAATTGAGTTGATGTAACTGGCTGTCATTTTAAAGACCCTATAGCTTTGCGTCATAAAGTTTCCTTTATTTTGCCGTCTGTTTTATTAAATAATACTGTAAAGATTGGAGAATGTCAAGAGAGAATTTAAGATATTATAGTGAGATTTAACATTTAAAATATATATCTATAAAAAAAACAAAGTATTGAAAAAATATATTTTTAGTGTTAATATAATATATTATGTATTAATTAAGAAGTTTTAATATGGAAATATGGTTGAATTCCATTACGGCCCCGCCACTGTAAAATTGATGAAAGCACAAAAAATCACTGAGGAAACTTGGGAAGAGGTGTGAGTAGGATGAGATGAGTCAGGATACTTTTAAAACTTAACTTCGAGGGAGGAAAAATGAACAAAAGAGCATTAATATTTTTATACTTGGTATCTTTTTTAGTGACACATTCAAGTGAAGGGAAAAAATCTATAAAATTAGAGGAAAGTGTAATATCTACTGAAAACTTTGAAACAACGGTTAGGGATACAGCATCTAACATAAGTATTGTAACTTCAGATGAGATACAAGAGAGTGGATCAAAAGATTTAGTTGATGTATTAAGAGGAGTTCCAGGTGTAAGAGTTACAAGGTATGCCGGGACAATAAAATTTGATATAAGAGGATTGAATTCGATGTATAGTGACAGAAATTCATTGATTACTTTAGATGGAGTTCCGGTATCGACCAATCAAATATCTAATCTTCCACTATCTATGATAGAGAGAGTGGAAGTTATTCCTGGTGGAGGAAATATTTTATATGGGGATAAAGCAATTGGTGGTGTTATAAATGTACTTACAAAAAATATTATAGATAAAAAAAATTATGGAACTGTTTTTGCAGAATATGGAAGTTATAACAATAGAAAAATAGGGTTTAATTACGGAACAAAAATAACAGATAGATTTTTAGCTGAAGTAGGATATATTAAAAATGATAACAACGGTTGGAGAGATCATGAAGACTTTAGAAATGATTCTTTAAATTTAAAATGGAAGTATCTTTTAGAGAATGGAGATATTGAGTATAAGTATACATATAGCGAAGATAAAAATATAATAGGAGTGGCTGTTCCAAGATATGTATCTGAAAATGATAGAAAAGATCCTGGAAAAATATCTGGATCAAAATACCGTTCATATGATAATTATTTAAAATATAAAAAACAGTTATCAGAAACAACGGATATTTTATTATTTGGGAACTATTATGAACGAAAAAATGATAATTATAGTAGAAAAAAGGGAAGTAACTATTCTGGAATTTTTAAAAGAGATGGAGATGATGAAAGAAAGTACTTGAAAGCTCAATTAAAGCATAAATATTTAGATGAAAACTATATTATTGTGGGTGTAGATTATTTAGATGAAGCTTTTAAACCATATTCGGTGGGGAAAAGTTATAATCCATCAGTAAGTGGATTTGATTCTGATTCAAAACAAATAACAGCAGGAAAGTTTATAGAAACAGGTGACTCAACAAAAGAAAACATTGGATTGTTTTTAACAAATAAGTATCAATATGAAGAGCTTCAACTGAGCCAAGGAATAAGATATGATAAATCTAAATATGATTTCTATTGGAGAAATGGAAAGTTGAATAGTTGGGAAAAAATAGGAACAAAAGATAGTGCTGAATATGAAAATTTATCATATGAACTGAGTGCTAACTATTTATATTCAGAGACAGGATCAACATATATATCATACAATAGAGCTTTTAGAACACCTACAGCATCCGAGATGAGATATACAAAAAAATCTGAAAAGTTAGATTCACAAATTCAAGATACTTTAGAGATAGGGATAAAGGATTTTTTGAATAATACATATATTTCAACTTCAGTTTTTTATAAAAAAACTTATAATGAAATTTATTCAGCAATTCCACCTGAATTTTCAGGGATGGTAAATTACAATATAGGGACTACAGAAAGAACAGGGTTTGAAGGTGTTGTGGAACATTATTTAGACAAATTAACTTTAAAATCATCAATAACATATATAAAAGCAAAAATAATCGATGGACAATATTCGGGGTCAGAGATTCCAAGTGTTCCTAATTGGAAGATAACTGGAGGGATGAAATACGATTTTACAGAAAAGCTTTCACTGAGTGGAGATGTACTTTATTATAGTAGTTCTTATGATTTAGATGATTTAAATAATGTAAGGGAAAAAAATACGGGAGAGTATATGACCGTTGATTTATCAACATACTTTAAAATGACATCTGATATTATGATAACTGCTAGAATAGAGAACTTATTTGATAAAAAATATGATGAGTATGCAGGGTTTTGGGATGACTCTTATGAAAATGGTCAAATTATTGAACGAAGACAATATTATCCTGCTGTTGGAAGAACACTTACAGTGGGAGTGACATATACATTCTAGTCGGGGAGGTGTGATGTGAAGAAGTTAAGAGATATTTTAGATGGATTGATGGAAGATATAGAGAGGGTGAACAGTAAAAAGAGGTGCAATCAATTTCAAAATTTAAATGGGTGTTGCAGATGGGATTATTCATTGATATCTTTAGAGGAGAGAGAAAGCATCAAGAGGTTTTTAGAAAAAAATCCAAAGATATATGATAAAATAATTGAAAATAAAAATTTTGAAAGGACTTGTTATTTTCATGATAAGCTAAACAAGCGATGCCTAATTGAACAGGAAAGACCTATATGTTGCCGATATATATCATATAAAATCTATGAAAAAACAGATTGTTTTAAAAGTTGTTCTCCTTATAATCCATGTCAAAAAGAAAAATCCACAGTTATATCAGTTCCGAAAGAAGAGGTATTTATTGAAAGTGAATACATAAAATATATCTATTTAGATGGAGAGAAAAATTGTTATATAGATGAAAGAGCTATTCCAGAATATGTAGAGTATAAAAAAAATCAAAACATACGATTGAGTAGTATCATAAAATAAAAAAAACCTGACTAAATACCAGTTTAGTCAGGTCTTTTTTATTTATAAAACAAAAAATTAAAAATTTATTTATTAAAAAATATATACTCTAAAGAGATAGGAGTATTATCTTTTCCACATATAACTTTGAAAGTACCTAAAAAATTTAATTTTGAATTAGTTTTAAATCCAAAATCAAGAGGGGGTCTTGTTCCACAAAACTCGTTATAATAAGGATTTATAAAAGTAATATGGAAATAACGGTTTCCATCCTCATCTTCGCTCCCTTTAGACAAAAAATTAGAATATTTTACTCCAGGTACAGATTGAAAAGATATAGTGATATTAGTTTTATTATTAGGAAGACTGATTTGGATAATGCTATCATTATTTAAATCTTGAATAAGATTTTGTTCAATAACATTTAGAGATTTACTACCGGTAGAAAAAAAGTTCATAAAATGCCTCCTATAATTTAAAATCTATAAAATATAGATATTAATATATTATACTATACTTTTAACAAAAATGGAAAAGTTTGTTGAAACATTTATTTACAAATGAAAAAATTAGATATAAAATACAGGTAACAAAAATAAGTTAGAAAATAAAGGAGATTGAATATGAATGAAAATATAAATAAAATATTGAATGATTTGGAAGAAGGAATGTGGAAGTATTATTATGAAGATGGGAAAATAAGTTCGACTGGGGAGTATGTTAAGGGGAAGGAAAATGGATTGTGGAAATATTACTATGAAAATGGAAATGTCAGTTTAGAAGGAAATTATGTGGATGGAGAGCAGCAAGGTGAGTGGCAACATTATCATGAAAATGGAAGTTTATTCTTTAGAGGGAATTATATAGACAGTAAGGAGACTGGACCGTGGGAATATTATAACGAAGATGGGAAAGTTGATTCAAAAGGTTCATTTTTTAAAGGAGAGCAAGATGGTTTATGGGAATATTACTATGAAGATGGGAGCATTGAATATAGAGGAAATTACAAGAAAGGAATATCGGATGGAGTTTGGGAATATTATGATAAAAATGGGGAGATTGAGTACAAAAGAGTGTATATAAATGGGATTGAACAGATGTAATTAAAAAACATAAAAAAAGAAAAAGGTTTTTTCAGGAATGTTTGTATATTATAGATATGAATATTACTGAATTAAAAAGCGAGGTGTTAATATGGAAAATAAAGAAAAATTAAAAAATTTAAAAAATGAGGCAAAAGAATCATTAAAAAAAGATGAACCGTTGAAAAAAGAAGAAGTTGAAGATTTCTGGGATAGATTTAAAAAATTAGAAAAAAATTATAAAGATAATTTTGATCGTTTAATTGCGGCTGAATTATTGGATGTAAAAATGTTGATATTTGAAATAGAAGAGAAGTTTAAAATGAAAAAATAATAAACTGGAGGAAATTATTTTTCCTCCAGTTTTTCTTTGAGTTTATTATTTTTTATAAACTCTTTATAGTCTCGTAAAACATCGCTATAACTTCGTGCGACATAAGAGATCAATATTCCATCATCTACCCATCCAAGACCTGGAATAAGGTCAGATACAGCGTCTATAGGCGATATAACATAAACAATAGCTCCGGTTAAAATAAGAAAATGCTTTTTTTCAAGTCTATATTTTTTGTTTTTAGTATCTTTGATTAAATTAACAATCAAAAGTAAATCGTCAGCATATACGCCTAAGTTTATAGATTTTTTAAGTGCATTTGTCAAATCTTGAGCAGTTATTTTTTTCCCTTGAAATTTTTTGAAAAATTTAAAAATTATTTTATTCATAATATCTCCAAATAGAATTTGATATTATATTATATTTCTTTTTTAGAAGTAATGCAAGAATGATATTTTTGAAGGACAAGAGAATGTTAAAAAGTATAATAGGAAAGGTAAATTATTTTATAAAAATGGAGGAGAACTATGGAAAAATTTAGAAATGGAAATTTCACCTTAGAAAGTAATAGTATTGAAGATGGATATATACTAGAAAAACATGGGAAATATGGAAGTGCAAATATTGATGGAATCCCATCATTATCACCACATTTGAAATGGCAAAATATTCCTGATGGAACAGAGTGCTTTGTAGTTGTAATGCAAGATTATGATGCTATTCCAGTTACAGGATTTTCATGGATACATTGGGTAGCCATTATTCCTAAAGAGTATAGAGAACTGCTAGAAAATGCCAGTAGAGAGGATAAAAAATTAATTCAAGGAGTTAATAGTTGGGTATCTAGATTAAAAGGATTGAATATCAAAGATGTATGTTATTTCGGTGGACCAACACCTCCTGATAAAGATCACACATATGAGATAAAAATTTATGCACTAGATAAAAAATTAGAGATAAAAAAAGGTTTCTATTTAAATGAATTATATAAAAAAATGAAAAGACACATATTAGCAGAGGCAGTATTGGAAGGAAATTACAAAGCGTAAAAAAAGAATTAAAAAAAAATGAAAAGTATTGTATAATATAAGAATAAAAGTAGAAAAGAGGTCAATTTATGAAAAATAAAATTTCAGCATTAGGGCAATACATTGTAAAAACTACAGGTAAACCGTTCAATTTTAAACAAATAAAAATGGATAATATCTATAAAGGGGTACTATTTTCGGTTGGAACAGAGGATTATTTGGTGACAAATGATAGAAGAGAGATGTTAGAAACTATTGAACTTATGACAATTAGAACAGCTAGAGACTATCCAGGAAAACTTGCTAGAAGATATACACATGCAAAATTTGAAAAGATTACATCTAAAAAAGAGGAATCAGTTGTTTTAAATGGAGTGAAGTACTTTATAATAAAGCTTTAAAAGTGAGGGTTTCCTCACTTTATTTTTTGTTTATTTTTTTTAGTAAATCTGTAAAGTTTTGTTCAAAGTTTAAATCGTCATCTTTAGTTCTTTTCTTTGGACCTTTGGTTCTTTTTCCAGAATTTCTTAATTTTTGTGACATATGTCTAGAAAAAAGTAGACTTTCAATATTAAATTTATTATAGATTAAACCGTTTTGGTTTATAGCATGGGCATTTTTAGTCAAAACCATAGATGCTAGTCCAAAATCTTGAGTAACAACAATATCATTTTCTTTAACTTCAGAGAGAAGAGCAAAGTCAACAGCATCTGCTCCTTGAGTAATTATAAATGTTTTTGAAAAATCACGATATATTTCGTGAGCATTATCACAGAAGATAAAGACTTCTTTTTGGAAGCTTTTTGCTATATCAATAGTTAAATCAACAACAGGGCAAGCATCAGCATCAATTAAAATTTTCATAGAAATCTCCTTTTCACTTGTAATAGAAAGATTTTACCATGAAAATAGTCTAAATGCTATTGTGTTATTTTGAAATATTTTAAAGGGAGTGTAACAAATGAAAGAAAAAACAGAATTTATATATACAATAAACTATCCGAGGGAAGAAAAAAATCTTTGCTTAATGGAAATGAGGGCGCTGTTTAATATTGATTTGAATGAAAAGACAATATTATCAAATGTAAAAATAGACCCAGTGTTTAGCCCATTTATAAAATCAAGATTAGAAATTTTATATTCTGCAGATAATTTTGAAGATATTTTGAAAGCAATTATTAGTAGTGAGATGGAATCAATAGATTATAAAGTGGAGTATATAAAAGAGGAAGATGAAAATATTTCATATGAGGAGAGATTAGATAAAATAAAACAAGTTGGGCTTAGCATATTGGGAACATTTTCAATGAAAAATCCAAAGAATATTTTTGGAGTATCAAACTATAAAGGGAAATGGTATTTTGGAATATGTGTAAAAGGAGATACTGTTTGGCCAGATAGAATAAAGAAACCATATTCTTATTCTAACTCTTTAGAGGTTAGATTGGCGAGAACACTTATAAGTTTAGCGGTGGAAGCAGATAGAACTAAAAAATTAGTTGATCCTTGTTGTGGAGTTGGAACAGTTATTATAGAAGCTCTATCCATGGGATTAGATGTGACAGGATATGAAATAAACAGGAGCATTGCAAAGAATGCCAATACAAATTTAGGATATTATGGTTATGATAAAATAGTTGTAAATGATGATATGCATAATATAGAGGAGAAGTTTGATTCAGCGATTTTAGATATTCCTTATGGACTTTTTAGTCATATAACAAAAGATGAACAATTTGGATTAATAAAAAAAATAAGACAAATATCAAAGAGATTAATTATGGTAAGTTTTGAAGATTTGGAAGAGATGATAATAAAGTCAAACTTTAAAATATTAGATAGTTGTATTTTGTCAAAGGGAAGTTTTCAAAGATATATTTATATATGCAGTTAAATGAAGGAATTTACTAAAAAATAAAGTAAAGTATATATAGTAAAATGTTATACGGCTAATTATTTTTTAGGAGGATTTTTTTTATGGAAAACACAGGTTTAGTTCTTGAAGGTGGAGGATTAAGAGGGATTTATACATCTGCTATTTTAGATTATTTTTTATCTAAAAATTTACATTTTAAATATACGATTGGAGTGTCGGCAGGTGCAATATATTCTGCTTCATACGCTTCAAGACAAAAAAGAAGGAATATAGATATAATTTTAAAATACCTAAATGACGAAAGATATATGGGACTTAGATATCTTTTGAAAAATGGAAGCTATATAAATATAGATTTTGCCTATACACAAATGACTTATGAACTAGCTCCTTTTGACTTTAAAACATTTAGTGAATGCGATTTAGAATTTAAAGTAGGAGCATTTAATTGTTTGAAAGGAAAAACAGATTTTTTTACAAAAAAAGATTTTATAAAAACACAAGATTTTTTAGATGCTCTGATTGCGTCTGGGAGCTTGCCTTTTTTTAGTAAAGAGGCAGTTATAAAAGAAAAAATATATCTAGATGGTGGAATTGCAGATCCTATTCCAATAAAACAATCCATTTTGGATGGGAACAGAAAAAATGTTGTTATATTGACTGAGGACGAGGGGTATAGAAAAGAGCCCTTAAAATTACAACCTTTAATAAGACTTTATTATAAAAAATATCCCAAAGTTGCGGAAGCTCTTATAAAAAGACATGTGATTTACAATAATAACTTAAAACAAATCAAACAACTGGAAGAAAAAGGAGATGTTTTTGTATTCAGACCAAGTGAAATTGTAGTGGTAGATAGACTTGAAAGGGATTTGAATAAGGTGAAAAAGTTATATAACTTGGGAATCGAGGATGCTAAAAGAAACTACGAGAGATTAATGGAGTGGTTAGAAAAACCGGCTAAGTAAAAAAAAATTAAATTTAAAACTTTTTAAAACTTTTTTGATACTAAAATCCGTCTAAAAATTATAATAGTAGTTAGAAGTTTAGAAAAGTATTTTGTACATTGATTCAAATTAGTAAAATAGCCATCACACAGTTTCAAAGATATTTTAATATTAAAGTTTTAAATAAATCGTGAAGTTGTTATTCTAACTATTATATGAGGTAATAGATTTAAAGTTAGTAAGGTATTTATTTTTTTAAGATTTAAAGATTTACAAGTTTTAAAGTTATTCAAATGTGAAAAGATTTAGTAGTGAAAGTAGAGGGATTCGTGATGGTTGCCCTCTACTTTTTTTTATGATATTATTTTGATTTTCAAATATTTTAATAATACACTTTTTATATGGAAAAATTATTGTGGTAATGAGTTTACTAGTTTTTTAAAAGAAAAGATGAGAGCATAACGAATAAATATAATAAAAACTACCGGAGGAAAGTTATGTTCAAAAACAAAGATATAACAATTAGTTCTTTACTTGTAGCTCTTGGAATTGTATATGGGGATATAGGGACATCACCTCTTTATGTTATGCAGGCTATTCTTTATACAAATGATAGTTTAGTGAGTAAAGAGTTAATATTAGGAGGAGTTTCATTAGTGTTTTGGACTCTAACATTACAAACAACTATAAAGTATGTGATACTTACTTTACAGGCGGACAATAGTGGAGAAGGAGGAATCCTTGCATTGTATGCTCTTGTAAAAAGATATTTTAAATGGCTTATAGTCCCAGCGATAATAGGAGTTGCAGCAATTTTAGCGGATGGAATATTAACACCTCCTATCTCTGTAAGTTCCGCAATAGAGGGGCTAAATATAATAGTTCCTTTAAAAGAAAATGTAATAATATTTATAGTTTTATTAATAATATCAATTGTTTTTTCTGTACAAAAATTTGGCACAGAAAAAATCGGAAAAATATTTGGGCCAGCTATGTTTGTATGGTTTTCTATGATTGGATCTTTTGGATTAATTCAATTGATACAACATCTAGAGGTTTTAGAAGCAATAAATCCTTATTATGCTTTCAAATTAATTAAAAATGGCAATGTTCCATATATATTAGGAGCCGTTTTTTTATGTACAACGGGAGCAGAAGCACTATATTCAGATTTAGGTCATTGTGGAAAGGAAAATATATATTATAGCTGGATTTTTGTAAAGATAACGCTATTGCTGAGTTATTTTGGTCAAGGAGCTTACTTATTAAAAAAAGTAGGAGAAACAATCCATCATAGTCCATTTTTTTTGATAATGCCATCTTGGTTTATTATTCCCGGAGTTATAATAGCAACTATAGCGGCAATTATAGCTAGTCAAGCCTTAATATCAGGTTCTTTCACCTTAATATCAGAGGCTATCAAATTAAATATTTTTCCAAAATTAGCAATAAAATATCCGACAAATGAAAAGGGTCAAGTTTATATTGGTACTGTCAATAAAGCTTTATTTATTGGGTGTATTGGAATAGTTTTTATTTTTAAAAAATCACAAAATATGCAAGCTGCATATGGTTTATCTATAACAATAACAATGTTAATGACAACGCTTCTTTTATCACAATATTTAAGATTTGTAAAAAATCAAAAAAAATTATGTATAATAGTTCTTTTAGTCTTTGGAAGTATAGAATTAACATTCCTATATGCCAATAGTTTTAAAATATTGAGCGGTGGATATGTAACTTTGTTAATTACAGCTGCATTAGCTTTTATAATGTATACTTGGCATTATAGTTTTGAAATTAAAAAGAAATATTTAAAATTTGTTAATTTAAGTGACTATAAAAAGAATTTTGACATGCTAAAAAATGATAGTGAAGTTCCACTTTATGCAGGAAATGTGGTTTACTTGACAAAATCAAAGTATTGGAATCAAGTAGAACCCAAAGTTATATATTCAATCTTTAATAATGATCCTAAAAAAGCAGACAATTATTGGTTTGTAAATATTAATGTAATGGATGAGCCTTATACAATGGAGTATACATTCAATAAAATAGATGAAAATAGAATATTTGTGGTTGATTTTAATCTTGGATTTAAAATATCTCAAGGAATAAATGTACTTTTATTTCAAGTTATTCGAGAGTTGATAAAAAATGGAGACATAATTTTTAAACCAAGAGATTATATGATAGATTATGAAAATTTAAAAGGGATTGGAAATTTTAAATTTATTATCATAGAAGAGGTTTTAGCTTTAGAAAATGATTTTTCAACTTGGGATAGTTTTATAATATCAACGCAATTAATTATAAAAAAATTTACAGTCTCTCCTCAAAAATGGTACGGGATAGATACAAGCGTAGTTGATGTCGAAAAAGTTCCAATTTTATTTGGAAAAGAATTTTCTAAAGAAAATTTAAAAAGAATAGACTGAAGATAAGGAAAATAGCTAGAAAAGAGGGAGGCTATCTTCAAGTAAAATTTTGCAAACTCCTACTGATTTTTTTACAAAAAAACGATTTGCGTTCACATCAATGGAATTTAAAAAAGCTGATTCTTGCATTGTGCAAGAATCAGCTTTTAAATATTTAATTTTCTTTTTCACTGGGATCAGTATAAGCCCAGAAATCTTTATTAAACTATTCTTTTAAATATTTAGCTTTTAAAACAGTTTTTTCTAAAACATGACCTTCCATAGCATCATAAAGTTCATTTAAGTAAAAACCTTTTTTTAAATTTTCTAATTTTGTATCTAAGGCATATAGTGTTATTGTATATGTATGTGTTTTATTAGGTGGAACAGGACCACCATATCTAGCAACTTCGTCTTTTGGTAAACTTCCTCCTAATAATGACCACCAGCTATTTTCACCTTGAATTAAGTTAGGATTAGTAAGACTTGCATTCTCAGGTAAAGAAGTGATATCTTCTGGAATTAAAGTTATCCAGTGCAGCCAAATAACTCCAACAGCTTCAACGGCATCAAAGTCTTCCATTACAAGAGCAAATTGTTTAGTTCCTTTGGGTGCGTTCTCCCATTGAAGTGGAAGAGATAATGTAGGCATTCCATGGAATTGATCTTTTCCATAAGTACCATATTTTTTATCAATTACCCCATTTTTAATTCCACTACTAGAAAGTTCCAGAGAAAACGATGTTATACCAAGTAATAAAAACAAACTTAGCAATAATTTTTTCATACTTAATTACCTCCTTAAAATAATTTCATTGTATAATTTTACAATATAAATTAATTGATTCTTTCTTTTTATGGGATTATTTATAAAAAGTTTAAATAAAAAAAGGAATATTTCATTTTTTCTATAATTAACTAGTAACTTGATGAAAATATTTTATTTTTAACAATGTTTGGGGAATGTTTACAACTATGCGACAATACAAATCAATGTTTTTATGTAAACAAGTAATCAAGGTTCACTGAAGTTTTATTTTAGAATATATTTTGAATTAAAAAAATTGGAGGAGGTTTTAATGATAGGGAAATTTTTTAAGTCAAAAGAGCATAAGCTATTAGTGGAGACAAACAATATTTTAGAAACAAAAATAGAAAAATTATCAGTAGAAGTTAGAAAAAAGGAGAATTATTTAAAGTGTAAGAATGATTTGATTTTGGTAAAAGAAAGACAAATACCTAAAGATGAATTTGATTGGAAAGATATGGAAGATAAATTAAAAAAATTATATTCGGAAAATGCTCAATTAAGGAAAGAACTATTGAAAATAAATGAAATCATCTCAAATCAGGAAACGGAAAATTTTTATTATGTTGAAATAGAAGAGTTTTTAAGTAATGTGAAGTATAAAGATATAATTAAAAGTTTTAGATTAAATGGAATAAATTTTGTTCAATCTTTAACATTTAATTCGATAGAAGATATTGTGGATGATGTCGATATGAAAATAGAAATTTTAAAAAAATACTACAATTTTTTGGAAGGGAATATGGAGTGGAACTTAAAAACAGCATTAATAAAAGGAGCTAAGGTATCAAAAATATTTTCAAAGTATAGGAGACTTTGTAATGATTTAAACAATTGTCACATCTATTATACAAGTGAACTGTATAGTTATAATTTAAAAAAAATGGAGGAATTAAACTACTCAGAAGAACAAAAAAAAGAGATAATTCGGATATATATAGAATATACTGAAGAGCGAAAAGTGAACTAGTATCACCTTAAGACTCTACCAAAAAGATAGCCCTGATTCATTCTCTATTAGGAAGAGGATGAATCAGGGCATTTTAATAAAACTTCGAATGAGATTATTGCAATTTTTTATAGTTCTATATCTTCAACATTTAATTTTTCTAAAAATTTATATGAAGATTCAATTTTTTTAAATATAAAAATATTTTCTTTAATTATTTGTCCTCCAAAATCGGAGTATGTTTGATATTTTATTTTTTGAGCAAATAAGTTTTCGTCTAGCTGTACAACTTGACCAGCCACGAGTATTTTTTTTGCAGGAGAATTAAAAATTTCTCTAAGAGCATAGGCAGCTCCAGTTTTATATGATACTTTTGGTGTTGAATAACTTAACGTGGAAAGTGCTAGTAAAAATAACAATAACTTTTTCATATTGTACCTCCATATTGTATTTATTATTCATAATATGTATTGTAACTTATAAAACTATATTTTTAAAATATAATTTATATATGAACAGTATTAGAAATAACTTATAGTTTTATATTTCCTGAAAAATAGAAAGTTCTTTCTGGAGCCACAATAGCACTATCTTTAGTTTCAGAATAGTTATACTTATGATTGAATATATTTTCTATTCCAAAATTTAAAGTAAAAGAGTCACTTATTTTATAATTAAAAGATATATCGGTAAAATTGTAGCTGGAGATGTTTGTGATAAAATTGTTTTCATATTTATCAAACTCTCTTATAGATGATTTTCCGATATAGTTAAATATTATTGCTGTTTCCATATTTTCATTGATTTCATAAGATAAACCAAGAGTAAGTTTACTTTTAGGAACTAATGGAATTTTATTTCGTTTATATTTTCCTTTTGTTATTTCAGTATCTATATACGAAAAGGATTCCCATAATCTGATATTGCTGAAGTATTGTTCCAAAGAAAATTCGGTTCCAACCCTTCTAGTTTTATCTAGATTTAAATATCTCCACCCTTTTATGGCTGGGTTATGAATGTTTTTTTGTTCTATTGTTATTTCGTCATAAGTTAAAGTGCTGAAGATAGTCCAATTTAAATAAGAGTTTTGTATGAGGTCTCTGATTCCAACTTCAAAAGTGTCAGATTTTTCTGATTTAAGAGAGTTGAGATAGTAGAGACCATCAATTTTATCAGTAATCTGACCGGGTAAAGGAGATAAAAATCCTCTTTCATATCTGGAATAAAAAGCTCCAGTTTCACTATATTGGTAATTTGTTCCAACCTCTATAGCAATATTATCAGAAGTATCTTCTGAATTTATTTTTCTAGTCTCAGAATTTTTAATAAAACTAATATGGTTGTAGTTATAACGATCTCCACCAAATTTTGAGTGCTCATATCTAATACCTGCTATAAAATCTAAGGATTCGGTGCACTTATATCTGTTGAAGGTATAAAATCCATTTGTTTCTTTATAGACATCATTTTTAATATCTATAAAAATATCACCTTTAACTCGCATATTTTCAATGGTGTTGCCATTAATTATGGGATAGAAATATCCGGATGTTTTAATAGAAGAAAACCGATAGAGATCAGTATAGTTGTAATCATACCCTAAAATTAACTCACCACTATCATAGAGATATTTCCCTCTTATTTTATAACCTCTAGATTTTTCTTTAAAATCTCCTTTTATTTCGTTAGAAAGATTGGGTCCTAGAATATCAAAATGGATTAATTCAGTTTTATTTATACTGTAATCAGCAATAGAACTTTCTGTGAAATTTCTATTGTTGTTTTGTATATAGAAAGTTGTCAAAATAGTTAAATTTTCATTTAAATTCAGCTCATAATCGAGGGAAAAATTTTCTCGGTGACTTTTACTTTCAATGGGAAATCCTGCTTTTTTTCGGTCTATAGCTAGATCTTTTTTTAAGGTAGGAGAAGAAAAATCCTTATTATCCTTAAACTTTCCAATATTTATTTTTAAATTTTGTTGCTCATCCATTTTATATATAAATCCGATATTAAAAATATTTGCTTCTTGAGTTTCATCATTTCGATATCCAGCTCCATTCAAATATGTATAGTTTGAATTGAAGTATAAACTTTCATTAATGTTTTTTCCAAGAGAAAAAGCTGCTTTTCTAGTATTAAAAGACATAAACCCAATCTGGCTATTAAAAAAATCTTTTTTAGAAGTAAGATTTGTGACTATGTTTATAATTCCACCTCCACTTCCAGAACCATTTAAAACAGAACCTCCACCAGGAATAATCTCTATTTTGTCTATTGAAATTAAAGCGACGCTGTTTAGAGGGAGAGTTCCCATGGATTCATCAATAGGATTGATAGAAATTCCATCTACTAGTGTTTTAACTCTAGAAATAGCTTTATCACCATTTCCTCTCAAATCAATAACAGGGCCAAAATATGTATTTTGAATTATAATATAGGGGACTTCTTTTAATAGACTCTCCAAATTTTTATATTCTTTTTTTTCGATGTTATCTTTATCTATAATAACAATGTTTTTATTTTCTGTTAACAGTTTTTCTTCAAAACCTGTTGTAGAAATGATAGTTGAATCTTCTAATTTTATTGTAGAGCTTGCAAAAATATTTGTAAAAGATAGAAATAAAAAAAATGGAATATATAATTGTTTCATATTTCACTCCTGAATAAAAAGTTAAATGGCTCACCATTCTAATTGTGTAGTTCTATTATTTTCAGAATATCCTTTTTATTTCTCTTGAAAAAAAATGTTATAAGGACTATAATACACTAAAAAAGTGTTGTATTTAGGAGGTATTTTATGGAAAAAATAGGAGTTTTTTATAGTAGTTCTAGAGGTAAAAGTGAATTTACAGCTCAATTAGTAAAAGAGTTTTATAGTGAAAAGTGTGAAATTTATACTATTTTAAACAATGTAGATAGAGTTAAAGAGTTTAAAAAACTTATATTTATAATTCCAACTTATGGGTGTGGAGTCTCTCATGAAGATTGGAATAAAAATTTAGAAGAATTATCAAAAATAGATTTTAAAGATAGAGAGGTTGGTCTTATAGGAAGGGGAAATCAGGGATTTTTTGCAGCTACCTTCATCGATGGAATTCGTCCAATTTATGATATTGTTATTAAAAATAATGGTATCATCAAGGGGTTTACAGAAACTACTGATTACTCTTTTGTAAAAAGTAGAGCTGTTATTGAAGATAAATTTATTGGATTGGCTCTAGATGAAATGTTTATGCTAAAAGAAACTAAAGAAAAGCTAGAAGAATGGTTGAAATTTAACTTTGGTGATAAAGATGGAAAATAATAAGCAATATATAGAATTTATCAATACATTTCAAGAGGAAAGAGACTTTTTTAAATGTCATGAAATTTTAGAAAATATTTGGATAAAAGAGACTGCTTGTAATACAAAAAAACATGTTTCTATAAATTTGTTGCTAATCTCAGTAGGTGTTTTACACTGGAGAAATAAAAACTTTAAGGGAGCTTTAAGTGTTTTAAGGAATTCGCTAAATGATTATGAAGAGATGAGAGGCGAGATAGAAAAAATAGGTATAGATTCTTACAAGTTAAAAAATTTAGTTGAAGAACTTTTGATTAAAATATCTTTGAACGAAACTTACAAAGAGGTTTATCTACCTGTTTTTTAAATTTATTAATTTTTAGTAACATATGTTACATATTTTTTTATTTTATTGGGTTATAATCTAAATATAATAAAAGAATGTGAGGAGTGATAAAATGAGTTTATTTTTAGGAAAAATTCATTATTGGTTATTCAATAAAATTTTATGGTTTCAAGAACTAGAGGATAAAATTATGGAGTTAGTTAAAGATGAAAAAATTGATAAAAAGGTCTTTAATGAAAAAATAAATAAAATTTATGGAGAAAAAATTACAAATAAAAATTTAGATGAGATAGTGGATAAAAATAATATTCATGGATGGTTGCAATCAAAAATAAACTCTTCGGAAGAAAGAGTTGCAGCTTGGGTAAAAGTTGTTTTAGAAAAGTGTGAAAATCCGATAAAAGACTTGGAAGCTATTTTTAAAGAGAAAGCTCTTATAGAAGCAAAAGATCTCAAGGTTTTTAAAAATATTTTTACTGCAAAAGAGATATATAAAGCTGTAAATGACCGTATTTTAGATGGAATGCCTTGCGATAGAATAAATGAGATTTTAATTTTGGAAGATGAATTGGTTCAATGGAAAAGAAAAATTTGCGTTCATAAAGAATTGTGGAATAAAGAAAATATTGATGTGGAAATATTTTATCGTTTAAGAGGTGTTTGGATTGAAAATTTTATAAATGAATTGAATCCAGAATTTATTTATATAGAAAAGACGGGACCAATATTTTTTATTAGAAGAAGAGGTGAATAACTTGACAGGAATAGAACTTATGAGAGAGGAACATAAAGAGATAAAAAGAATGCTTAAAATAGTGAGAGTGATATCTTATAAAATATTAAAAGGTGAAGAATTGGATTTTCAAGAGTTCAATCGAGTTATTTATTTTATCAGCAATTATGCCGATAATCATCACCATAAGAAAGAAGAAGAGATTCTCTTTGACAAAATGATAGAAGAATTAGGCCCGTTAGCAAAGACAATTATAAAAAGTGGAATGTTAGTGGAACATGATTTTGGAAGACTTTATATAAGGGATTTGAAAGTTGCATTGGAGTCTTTGAAAAAGGGTGATGAATCTTCTAAATTGGATATTATTGCAAATGCAATTTCATATACACATCTTTTAGAAAGGCATATTGATAAAGAGGATAAAGTAATATATAAATACGCAGAGAGAGAACTTTCTAAAAACACTATGACTATATTGGATAGTGAGTGTTTTAAATATGAAGAAAATAATTTAGAAGAAAAAAATAAATGTATGGCTATTTTAAAAAAATTAGAAAAAAGATATAGTGAGGAGGGAGTATTGTGATAAAAGAGGATAGTATAATAGCGGATATTTTAAAAGAAAGACCTGAAGCAGCAAATATTTTAATAGAATTCGGAATGGGATGTTTAGGATGCCCTTCATCCAATATGGAAACTTTAAAGGATGCTTGTTTTATACATGATATAAATTTAGATGAAGTTTTAAAAAAATTAAATTAAAAATAAGAGCTCAGATATTTTCTGAGCTCTTGTTTTTATCTCCAAGAGATATCAGCAGATTTTCTAGGGACAGTTCTTGAATATTTTATACTAGGATATCCAATGACCATGCAAGTAACAATTTGTTTCTCTGGAGCTATTCCTAAAAACTCTTTAATATCAGGATTGTTTTCTGAGGCTTTAGTAAAAAAACCACTAAAAACAGTACCAAGACCTAAAGAGTTTATCATTAGCTCCATATTTGAAGATGCTAAAGCTCCGTTAACTTGAGAATCAGAAACTACAACTATAATAAGAGGTGCATTAAAAAATAATCGATCTTCTTTATTAGGATCTTCAATATAATTTTTGTACATTTGAATCCATAATTTTGCATATCGTCTAAATAGTGGGGATGTAGAGTTATCTAAAATTTGAGTAGCCATTCTATTAAGACTTTCTAATGCAAGTTTTTTTAATTCTTGAATATTTTTTTGAACAACTATATAAGATGTATCTTGAGAATTACTTGCGGTTTGAGTAAATCTTCCAGCTTCTATTATTTTTAAAATTTTATCCTTTTCAATATCTTTGTTTTCAAATTGTCGTATAGTTCTTCTAAATTTTATAAAGTTCAAAAGATTTTCCGGATTAATATCAAAAGATTTCTTTTCATACTCAATAACATCAGACATATTGTATTCATCAGTACTAATTGCTCCAACTGGACATATTGCAATGCAATGCCCACATTTAAAACAGTTTAAATTTTTAATGCTGGCATGAGTATCGATCATTTCAATATCATTTACAAAACAATCCTTAATACAAAGAGCACATCCAATACATTTTTTAATATCAACACTAAACATTCAAATCCTCCTTATATAATTAAAATTAAAATTTTCTCTGTGTAATATAAGAATAACATAGTTATATTGGAAATAAAAGACAAAATGCTTTTTTTTAATAAAAAAAAATGTTATAATTTTCAACAAAATCAAAGGAGAAAAATTATGGAAAAACAATTAGCAATTTTAAAGGCATTAGCACATCCCTTAAGATTAGAAATAATATATACATTGAGTAAATTTGAATCTAGATGTGTGTGTGAACTTGAGAAGTTAGATGAGTTTACAACTCAATCAAGTCTTTCTCAACATCTTAAAATTTTAAGAGATATTGACCTAGTTGTAACAAGAAAATTGGGAGGGTGGGTACACTATAGTCTAAAAGATGACAGCATTATTGATATTTTAGAGAATATAAAGAAATTATAATTTTAAAAAATAAAGGCACTTTTTTACAAAGAAAAGAGTGCCTTTTTATATTAAAATATATTATTTTTTTCCAAGAATGATGTCTTCAAGTTTAAGTTTTGGTACAAAATGTTGATAGTTATGATCTTTTAATTCAATCCTAGAATATTTCATATCATTATTTTGGGATTCTGTTAAAATAATTTCATCAGTAGGAATACCTATTGGAACAATAAAAAGTGGTGTATATAAACTAGATATGCCAAGTGTTTTAAGGATGTTATCTTTTTTAATAGGTTCCATAAAATTAACTCCATAACCAAGTTCAGTAGCGATAAGTTTCATATTTTGAAGAGCGATTCCACAGTCAGTATAAATAAAATTAAGTGGAAGTTTGGAGGGGTTATCAGTTAATATGATAATGTAAGCTCCAGGGGCTTCATCTAGAGTTGGTTTCCATGTGATTTGACTAGCCCAAATAACATCTTTAAAGAGTTGAGTACAAACATCTTTATTATTAACTAAAAAAAACTTCAAAAATTGTTTGTTGGCTCCAGATGATGAGTAGTGTGCACCTTCTATTATTTTCATAAGATCTTCAAAAGGAACTTGGAAATTTTTAAAACTTCGATGAGAACGAGCTTTTTTTATTAAATTTAAAATTTTTTCTCCATTCATAAAACACCTCTTTTAGTTATTTTAATTATAATTAAATTACTCAAAATCTGGAGATTTCCTTTTAAAAATTTGACAAAATAGAGATTAAAGGGTATATAGAATTATTGAAACGATGAAAATGGAGGGGGAACTTATGAAAAAAATAATTCTAGGAATAGCTTTAGCAACAACTGTTTTAGGTGGTTGTTCTGGAGTTTCAACAAAAAATAAAGTGAATGAAACAATCGCATGGAAGCATATTGGGGAGTTACCAACTCCTAAAGGATTTGAAAAGCAACATGGAGTTGCAGGACCTTTAGCGGGGAATATTGGAGAGTATGTGTTAGTTGGAGGAGGAGCAAATTTTCCATATAAATCAGTTTTAGAAGGTGGAGCAAAAGTTGTTTATACAGATTTATATTTGATGAAGAAAACCGGGAAAGGCTTAGAACTTATTAAACATACACAGTTAGAAAAAGGAATAGGATATGGAACAGCTATCTCAACAAAAAAAGGGATATATTATGTTGGTGGAACATATCAAACAGGAGTATCAAATGAGATATTATTTATTTCTTTGAATGATTTAAAAACTGATGTAATAGTTGAAAAAATTGGGACACTACCATTTGATTATCATAGTGGAGTAGCAACTTTATATGGAGATGATATATATATTGTTACAGGAAAACAAGATGGAAAAAATAGTAAGAATTTTTATAAGTATAATTTAATAAGTGGAAAAACTACAGAATTAAAAATGTTCCCGGGAACAGAAAGAAGTCAGTCAGTCGGACAAGTTTTAAATAATGGAGCAGAAGATTTAATGTATGTTTTTGGTGGAGGAACAGGCGTAGCATTTGTGGACGGGTATGCTTATAATTTTAATAAAGATACTTGGACAAAGATGAGTAATGTTGAAGTGAAAGGAAAAGAAATATCTATATTAGGAGCAAACTCTATAAAGTTAGATAATAATAATATGCTAGTGATAGGTGGGTTTAATAAATCAATTTGGGACGATGCAAATTTAAAATTAAGCTCGTTAAAAGGTGAAAAATTAAAAAATTATAAACAGGAATATTTTACGAAAGATCCACAGGATTTTAACTGGAACAATGAGATGTTAGTTTATAATGCAATCAATAACACGTGGCAGTCTATAGGAAAAATTCCATTTATGGCTCCTTGTGGAGAAGGTTTAATTAAAATTGAAAATATTATTTATTCAATAAATGGGGAAATAAAACCAGGAGTTAGAAGTGAAGCTATTTATGAAGGGAAATTAATTAAAGAATAACTCAAAGAGAGCCCCACATATCATTGTGGGGCTCTCTTTGGTCAGTTTACTTTATGTTTACTAAGG
This sequence comes from uncultured Cetobacterium sp., assembly GCF_947072685.1. Lineage (GTDB taxonomy): Bacteria > Fusobacteriota > Fusobacteriia > Fusobacteriales > Fusobacteriaceae > Cetobacterium_A. The sequence continues at coordinate 25,769 of NZ_CAMTIK010000002.1, forward strand.
CTGCGTTAGGAATAAATACTTCTTTTCCATTAAACACAACAATACCATTAAAAGTTATTTTTTTTCCATCTACTTCATAATAATTTTTATTTTCATGAAATAGATATTTTTTATTGTTTTTAGATAATATAAATGTAGGTTGGAATTTATTTGTAGTATCAATAGTTAAGTCTATACCCATATTTTTTATGGATTTTCCAGAGACAAAAAGTTCATCAGTAGATTTATCTAAATCTACATTCATAGCTTTTGCAATATATAGAGCTATATCAGAATTATTCACAGTTCCTGTTAATTGATTTATATAATTAGGTGTATAAATATAAAGGGGTACATCTTCACCGGTATGTCCATTTGTTGTCCAACTCAGATGCGCTCTATCACTCATTGCTTTTCCCAAAATACTTTCTATTTCAGAAAGTGTTTTGGAATTTTTTATTTTAGATAGTTCAGTATTTGTTAATTCTAATCCCAACATATCTTTTGCCAATTTCATGGAATTATCTTTATTTTTAAAGATTTCTTCTGCCGTTAGAATCTCTGTAAATTTAGCATTTTTCATATCTTTGATAAATGTATCTACTGGTAACTCAGAGTAATTTAAAGATGTATTTGAATTTCCTATAGAGAGTCCTCCAGTTCCATGGTCAGTTACAGAAACAACTAAAGTATCACTGTTTGTTTTTGCGTAATTAAGAGCAACTCCAACTGCTTTATCAAAAGCTATATACTCAGATGTTATAGCTATAGGATTATTGGCATGTCCAGCCCAGTCAACTTTAGATCCTTCTACCATTAAAAAGAATCCATCTTTGTCTTTTGATAAAAGTTCTATAGCTTTTTCTGTCATTTCTGCCAATGATGGGGTTAGTTTTTTATCACGATCTAAATCATAGGGGATATCTTTATCAGCAAACAATCCCCAAACAAAATCTTTGTTTAAATTTTTCATCTCATCCAAAGTTTGAACGATAGTATATCCATTGGTTTTTAAGGCTTTGAGCATATCCTCGCCATCAGTTCGTTTTTTAGAATTGGGTTCGTTAGAACTGTCTTTTTTAAGATAATTTTTCCCACCACCAAAAACTACATTTAAATTTTGATAAACTTGTTGTTCGCCGATTATAGAGTAGTTGTTTCTATGAAGCGAATGGGTAGTAAAATCAGCGGGGGTAGCATGTAAAACTTCAGATGTGGCAACGATTCCCACCGCTTTACCTTGAAGTTTAGCCGCTTCTAAAATTGAAGCCACTGGAGATAGTTCCTCACCTAACTCGGGAATTCTGGCTCCGTTTAGAGTAGCTATTTTGGGTTTAACTCCTATTAGTTTATCCTGTGTTTTCCAACCGGTTGCAAGTGCTGTTCCAGCAGGTGCGGAGTCAGCTATAAAAGTGTCAGCATTATAAGTTTTAACCATTCCAGATGCCATTTCATCAATATTCAAATTGTCACCGTTATTGTAGAGCGCCCTAGCTAATGTTGAAACTGTAGAACTTGAGCCATCGGGTATTAAAAAGATTACGTTTTTAGCAAATCCAGGTTGGATATTTTTAAGTTCTGCACTTTGTGTTGTTGCTATTAATGTTAAAAATGTAGAGATCATTATAAACTTAATTTTATTCAATTTTATTGCCCCCTTTAATTTTTGTTTCTTAAATTAAGTTTAACATGTGAGTGTTAAATGGATATAAAATAAAAGTAAAAGTTTAGTATATATTTTCACACAAAGTTAAATTAAAATATTTTCTCCTATTTTCACACCGATGCATGTCTATACTTTAATGATAATATCGGTAGCTTTAGTTAAGGCGTTGGATTTAATGGATAAAAAATATGAAAATTATGCAGCTAAGTGGTATCAATTTATAGCTAAAAACTATTAATTATATCATCATTTAGTTTTTCTAAAAGTTTTTTACCTAAAAGAATAGCATTTTTATAATCTTTTATAGAAGCATAAGTGTAATGAGTGTGGATATATCTCGTTGGAATACCAATTACGATAGTGGGGATACTTTTGTTAGTTATGTGGTATTTTCCACCATTTGTACTTCCGCCACTTCTTGCAATAACTTGGAAAGGGATATCATTGTCTTTAGCAATTTTTTTTACAAATTCTTGAACTCTTGGATTTGAAACCATTCCGGCATCAATGACTCTTAGCTGAACACCTTTACCAATAGCTCCCTTAGCTGAAAAAGCATCTTTAAATGTATCATCAGCAGGTGACCCTTCAAAAATAATTGCAAAATCAGGGGCAATAGTATTTGCTGCTACTTGAGCTCCTCTTAAACCAACCTCCTCTTGAGAGCTAATAACTCCGACAGGATTAACTTTTAAAATATTGTTTTTTACTCCTCTCAGAATCTCCATAACGATAGCACATCCTAATCTATTATCGAAAGCCTTACCTCTAACAACATCTATTTTAGAATCATATGAAAAATTAACATCGGGAGTTATAGGATTTCCAATCTCAATGCCATATAGGTTTACTGTTTCGTCATAAGAGCTAGTTCCTATATCAATAACGAGTTCTTCCAATTTAGGTAATTTTTGTTTTTCTTCAAGAGTCATAAAATGAGGAGGTTTTGAAGCGACAACACCTTTAATATATTCCCCTTTAAAGTTTTTTATGATAACTGCATGGGCTGGAATATTAGTGATGTGCCATCCCCCTAATGGAAGGAAATTTATTGTCCCATTAGAGTTTATATTTTCAACGATAAATCCAACCTCGTCACTGTGACAATCAAGTGCAATAGTGGGGCCATTTATCTCATTTAGTTTTCTTATATAAAGATTATTAATGGAGTCTCTTTTACAATTAAAACCACTCATAGAATTTTTTATAAATTCAACAACCTCAATTTCGTGTCCTGATGCTCCATGTAAATTTGACAATTCACCTAATAAATTAATTTTATTCATTCAATCTCCTCCGTTTAGTTAATAAATTCATACTTATAAAATTCAGGGTACCCAGTAGCTTCAACATTTTTTAAATTGCTACTAACTCCATAAACCACATTTCCGTGATACAAAGGAATAAGCGGAATATCTTCATTTAAAATATATTGAATTTCATTGTAATAGTTTTTTCTTTTGTCGTCGTTACTTTCTTTTCTAGCAAGCTCTAAAAGATTGTCCACTTCTGGATTTGAATAGAAAGCTCTATTGCCGTTACTTCCTATTTGACTACTGTGTACATTAGGATAGTATCCATAATCAGCATCGTATGTAGATGGACCCCATCCCATAATAAAGAGATCGGTATTTCCAGAGCCTGTTTGAGATAAAAAAGCTCCCCATTCTAGAAGTTCGATCTGCAAATTTATTCCAACCCTTTTTAACTGGTCCTGTATAATAGTTGCAACTTGAACTCTCTCGGGACTACTTACCGAAATCTTTAAACTTATCCCATTAAGATTATTCTCTTTAACTAGTTGTTTTGCTTTTTCAATATTAAACTCTTGAGGTTTACTATTGTGGTTATACCCAAAAACAGGAGGGGATAAAAATTGATTTGCAATCTTTGTTTTTCCTAAATAGATAGTATCAACTATAGCTTGTTTATCAATAGACATAGCTATAATTTGTCTCAATAATTTATTAGATAGTGCTGGAGATTTAGTATTTAATCCAACATAACCAGTTGTTGTTGAAGGGGCGGAGTAAACCTTAACTTTTCCATCCTCCTCTAATTGCTCCCAAGATATAGCTGGAATATCAAGAGCCATATCGATTTCAGATGTCTCTAAACCAATAACTCTACTATTCTCTTCAGGAATAGCTTTTATTATAACTGTTTTTATACTGGGATTTCCCTTAAAATATGATTCGTTAGATACAAGCGTCATACTATCTCCAATTATCCAATTTTTAACCGTATAGGCTCCAGTACCTATAGGATATTTAAAGTAATTATCACTGTTTTTATTAAATTCTTTTTTATTGATAATTGAAGATGATTTATGGCTTAAATGACTCAGTAGCGGAGCAAAAGGTTCTGTAGTAATTATTTGTAGGGTATTATCATCTAAAATGATAATATTTTCAATCATTTTATAAAGATGTGCTACTTTTGGATTTTCTTTAGCTCGTTCCACAGTAAATTTTATATCTTCAGATGTTAAAATATCCCCATTGCTAAACTTTACATTTTTTTTTAGTTTTAGTTCTAATATATTATCGTTAACTTTTTTAGAAGTTTCAACTAAACTGGGAATAGGTATTCCTGTTTTTTCATCAATTTCAAATAAGCGATCATAGATTTGTGTGATTGCAACTTGTGAATAGTTGTCTGTTGAATTTTGAGGATCGAGTGTTTTAGGATCACTCAGTTGAGCATAAACAAGTGTATCTTTTTTTAATTGTTCTTTTTTTCCACAACCTACAAATAAAATTGTGCAAAATGTAATAAAAATACAGATTTTTTTTAGCATTCATAACCTCCCGAAAAAATATATTTAAATAATACTACTTTATAACAAGAAAATCAATTTTAATTTTTTGTAAAAATAGAAAAAAAATTTCAAACTGTGTGATTCAATTTATATTTATTGTAAAAATATAAAATTGAGCTATAATTAAGAAAATAAATAAAAAATGGAGATGATAGAAATGAAAAAAACATTATTTATAACTTTAGATTCACAAGAATGTATAGATGCTCAAAAAGTTTTCACTGAAAGGATGGATATTAAGATTGTAGATATAAAAAAAGAAAAAGAAAGTAGTGAAAAATATCAAATTAAAAAAACTCCAACGCTAGTTGTAGAGGAGTGGGAGAAGGTGGTTTATTATGTTGGATTACAAGAAATAAAAGATTACTCTTTAGATGAACCAACGCCGAACTATCCATGTGTATGCTCTATGTAGAACAATGGAAGGCGGTCTAAATACTCGGAAATTGATTTCTGATACAAGAGATGGAATAGTATCTTTGAAGTATCTCCATGCCAAAATGGAAAAACACATTTTGGCAATGGAACTATCTTCAATTGGTTTATTTTTTAATTAAAATGACAAAGGATAAGCTCATAAATTATATTAGCCATCAATCTAGATGTTCTATCATCATAATCAAATGTTGGGTTTATTTCAGCAACATCTATTGTCAAGTTTTTGGAGTACCTAGCAATTGTTTTTAAAAGAGGTAAAGTATTTCTTGGGTTTACTCCAAATGTTTGAGGAGCACTAACTCCTGGAGCAGATGTTATATGAAAAACATCTGTACATAAAGTTAGATGAATATATTCGTTTCTTTTTAAAATAGAATAAAGGTCATCACTAGGAATAGTTTTTATCTCTTCGGCAAAATAATACTTAACACCTAAATGATCAGCTCTATCAAAAAGTCTTTTTGTATTAGAGAATTTTTGAATTCCAAAAACATTATAATCAAAATTTAAGTTCATATCTTTGCAAATATCAGCGATTTGTAAAAACATAGTTCCTGAATTCCTTCCAGCCGAATACTCTCTCATATCAAAATGAGCATCAAAGTTAATAATACCAATTTTAGGATCACTTTCTTTTTCTAAAGCATAGTTTAAAATACCACAATAATTAGCAAAAGCTATATCATGTCCTCCTCCAAGAGCAACAACAAGAAAATTTCTTTTTTTCAAAGCAGATATAATCTCCGATAGTTTTGTGTGGGCTGATTCTAAATCCTGGCCTATAACTTCAATTGGATTTTTTAAATCATAAAATTTTAAATCTTCACTAAAAATCGGGAAACCAGAAAGAGCTTTTTTAACATGAATCCATCCATCCTTAGCACCCAATCTCCCCGAGTTTCGTCTAACTCCTTCATCAGAATTAAAACTTACAAAACAAACTTTTTTTTCTTCTAAATTAACATTTTTTAGTTCATTAAAAGACATAACATTAATAACTTGATGAATCCGAAGTACATCGATTTCTTCCCCGTCAATTCGTCCATTCCAGTACATATTATCTTCTCCCATCTTAAATTAAGTATTATAAATGATTTATTTATTTTTTATTTTACAAATTTATTAATTAAATCTTCACTAGCGATATATGGTAAAGTTATATGGTCAGTTCCTTTGTTGTTATTGTTGAATTCAATAACAGTTTCGATGGAGTGAGGGTTTCTAGCCCAAGCTCTTCTTGCAACTCCTCCCATAACATCCCAAGGCATTGCTTGTGAAAGAATGTTATCCACTCTACGGCTTCCATCAAGAACCATACCGAATCCACCGTTTATAGATTTCCCTATTCCAACTCCTCCACCGTTATGTAGAGCAATCATAGTCATTCCTCTAGCAGCGTCTCCAGCAAAACATTGAGTTGCCATATCAGCCATAATGTTACTTCCATCTTTTATATTTGAAGTTTCTCTAAATGGAGAATCGGTACCAGAAACATCATGATGATCACGTCCTAGCATAACAGGACCAATTTCCCCTTTTCTAACCATATCATTAAATTTTAAAGCTATATTTGTTCTGCTCATAGCATCTTGATAAAAAATTCTAGCTTGAGTTCCAACCACAAGACCATTTTCATCAGCATTTTTAATCCATATATAGTTATCTCTATCCTGATACCTTCTGTTTGGATCAACTAATTCCAGTGCTGCAGCATCTGTTTTTAAAAGATCCTCTTTTTTACCAGATAAACAAACCCATCTGAAAGGGCCATATCCATAATCAAAAAGTTCAGGGCCTAAAATATCCTCTACATATGATGGGAAAATAAACCCACCTTTATCATCTCTACCATTTTTTGAAATCTCTTTAATACCAATATCATAGATTGATTTTAGAAAGCTATTTCCATAATCAAAAAAATAAACACCCTTATTAGTTAAATTTTTAATAACATTGTAGTGTTTTCTTAAAGTTTCATCAACCAATTTTCTGAAAGTCTCTCTATCTTCGGCTAAAAGTCTTGTTCTTTCTTCAAAAGTTATACCAACAGGACAATATCCACCATCATAGACAGCATGACATGATGTTTGATCAGATAAAAGATCGATATGGCAATTATTTTCATCTGCATATTCTAATAAATCTACAATGTTTCCAAGGTAAGCTATAGCGTATGGAGTTTTAGAGTCCATTTTTTCTTTTGCTAAATCAAAAGTATCTTTTGGGGTAGTTGTAAATTTATTGATCCATCCTTGTTCTAATCTTGTTTGAATTCTAGAAAGATCAACTTCAGCGATGATAGAAACTCCTTTTGCAATAACAGTAGCTTTACCTTGAGCTCCACTCATCCCTCCAAGTCCAGATGTAACAAAAAGTTTTCCACTCAAATCTCCATCAGCAGGAACTCCACAGAAAAGTCTTCCTGCATTTAAAATGGTTGAATATGTACCATGAACAATACCTTGTGGACCAATATACATCCAACCACCAGCTGTCATTTGACCATAGTTAGCTACCCCAAGAGCAGCTCCTCTAGCCCAGTTATCATAATCATCAAAAGCTCCAATCATAAGACCGTTAGTGATAATAACTCTAGGAGCTGAGGGATGAGATTTAAAAAGACCGGTAGGGTGTCCAGAAGCAACAACCAAAGTTTGATCCATAGTTACATTTTCAAGGTATTTTTTAATCAATCTATATTGCATCCAGTTTTGACAAACTTGTCCAGTTTCTCCATAAGTTACAAGCTCATATGGGTAAAGTGCTATATCAAAATCAAGGTTATTATCAATCATAACTTGAATGGCTTTTGCATCAGTACAATTTCCATTGTATTCAAAAATAGGTTTACCATGGATATTTCCCGTAGGTCTAAATCTATACCCGTAAATTCTACCGTGAGTGTGAAGCTCCTCTAAAAATTCAGGTGCTAACATCTCATGAAACTCTTCAGGAATATATCTAAGAGCATTCCTTAGAGCCAAAGCCACTTCATCTTTTTCTAAATGTACAACCCTTTTGGGAGCTCTTCTAATTTTAGGATCAAATTTAATGTCTCCCAAAGGGATATCATTAGCAGATAACTTGATAGTCATGGCATTAAAAATTTCTTGATTTAACATATTTAAACCTCCGTATTTTATATTTTTAAAATGACTTTAATAATTTGTTAAAAAATATAGAACATCTTCTGATAATGTTAATACCTCAAAAAAATTAAAAAATAAAATATATAATTTATATACATATAATTCAAATAATAAACACATGTCTCTGTAGTATAGTTTTTAAATGATGAAATTTATTGAAAAGAAAATTTTGAAAAAACTATTATTGACTTTAAAAAATTTAAAAGGTATATAAGTGATTAACAAATATATTGAATTAATAAATTGGTTTTAAAAATATGCTTGGAGGAAATGATGTATCAAAAAAAAATAAAAGAAAATAATGAAAAAAAAGTCTTTCATTACATCTATCAAAAAAGAGATAACCTTTCAATAGCTGATATATCAAGTGATTTAAATATAAGTTTTCCAACAGTAAAAACAATTATAAACAAATTTTTAAAAGAAAGTATTATAAAAGAGGATTTAAAAATAGGATTTGGAGCAGGAAGAAAAGCTCAATATTATTCATTGGAAAACAATTTTATCTATAGTATTGGAGTATCAGTACATTTAAAGGAATTGAAGATTGTTTTAGGAAATGAAAGAGGAGAATTATTAAAAGAGGTTATTATAAAAGATGAGTTTTTAAAAGGGAATTTAATAGAGAGAATTGATGAAATTTTAGAAGAGTTTTTATCTGAAATAGACAATGTAGTTAAGAGTAAACTTGTTGGAATAGGAATATCTGTACCCGGAATAGTTGATGAAGAAAATAATATTATAGAGCTAACTTCTTCAATTAGAGTTAATTTGGATAAAGTTAAAAGTTTATCTGAAAAATACGGTAGAAAAATACTTATTGATAATGAAGCTAACCTTTGTGCAATAAGTGAAAAATTTTTGGGTATTGGAAAGGAGTTTTCAAATTTTGCTATTTTGAATATCAACGAAACTTTAAATATGTCAAATTTTACAGAAGAAGATGAATATGGAGAATTTTCCTTCAAAGCTTCAAGAGTAAATCATATGGTTATAAATTTCCAAGGGATTTTATGTGAATGTGGAAATAAAGGGTGCTGGGGTGAATATGTTTCAGATATTTCATTATTAAAAAGAGTAAAAAAAATAGAACCTAATATATCAAAATTAAAAGATATATTTAAAAGTGAAAATTTAGCAAATAGAGAGGTTCAAAATATTTTAGAAGAATACATAGGGTACATTTCAATTGGCATAAAAAATATTATTTTTATGTATAATCCAGAAAAAATAATAATTTCTGGAGGCATATTTCATTATAAAGATTCTTATAGAGAAATATTGTTGGATAAAGTGTATAACAAAAATATTTTTTTTAAGGGAAAGGAGACAATAAAATTTTCAAATTTAGGTGGAAAGGGGATTTATTTAGGTGCTGCAATGTTACCATTAATAGATGAATTATTTTAAGGAGGAAGCAATGAAAAAAGTATATCTAATTGAAAAGAAGGATATTTTACTAGAGGAATTTATAAATATAACAAGGAGAGAATACAAAGTTGTAATTTCAGATGAAGTTTATAAAGATGTCGAAAAAGCAAGGGAATTAGTTGAGAGGTATGTGAGTGAAAAGAAAGTATGCTATGGAATAACAACTGGTTTTGGCAAATTTTCAGATGAGATAATCTCAGAAGATGAGACTGAAACTCTTCAAAAGAACCTTATAATGAGTCATTCTTGTGGGGTTGGAAATCCACTAGAAAAAGAATATGTTAAAGGAATAATGTTGTTAAGAGTTATAAATCTTTGTAAGGGACATTCGGGAGTTAGAAAGCTAACGCTAGATACTCTAGTTGAAATGTTAAATAAAGATGTAATACCCCATATACCAGAAAAAGGATCTTTGGGAGCATCGGGAGATTTAGCGCCTCTATCTCATATGGTTTTAGTAATGTTGGGGTTAGGAAAAGCATATTATAAAAATGAACTCTTTACTGGAAAAGAGGCTATGGAAAAAGCTGGTGTAAAAATATTGACTTCTCTTTCATCAAAAGAAGGATTAGCTTTAATTAATGGAACTCAAGTTATGACATCAATAGGTGCTCATGTAACTTATGACGCATTAAATTTAATGAAACATCTTGATTTAGCAGGAGCTTTAAGCATGGAATCTTTAAATGGAGTAATCTGTGCATTTGATAAAAAAGTACACAAAGTTAGACCACATATAGGACAGATAACAACAGCAGAAAATATAAGGAAAATTTTGAATGGGAGCAAATGTATTACTAAACAAGGGGAATTAAGAACCCAAGATGCATACTCATTGAGATGTATTCCACAAATTCATGGTGCAAGTAAAGATGCATTTAATTTTATAAAAACAAAAGTTGAGATTGAAATGAACGCAGTGACAGATAATCCAATTATCTTTGTAGAAGAGGATCAAGTTATATCAGGAGGAAACTTCCATGGACAACCAATGGCATTGCCTTTTGATTTTTTAGGAATAGCGTTATCAGAAATGGCTAACATATCTGAAAGAAGAATTGAAAGACTTGTTAATCCACAGTTAAATAATGAATTACCTGCATTCTTAGTCCAAAAAGGTGGTATAAATTCTGGATTTATGATTGTTCAATACAGTGCAGCATCATTAGTTTCGGAAAACAAAGTTTTGTCTCACCCTGCATCAGTTGATTCTATACCCTCGTCAGCAAATCAAGAAGACCATGTATCAATGGGGACTATAGCTGCAAGAAAAGCAGGAGAAATTTTAGCAAATGTAAGAAAAGTTATTGCAATGGAGATATTATGTTCTTGTCAGGCAATTGACTTAAAAGCAGCAGAGAATTTACTAGGAGATGGGACTAAGGAAGCTTATAGAATAGTTAGAGAAAGCGTAAGTTATTATAGTGAGGATAGAGTTATGTATCCAGATATTGAAATGGTTGAAAATATAATAAAAACAAACATAATTATAAATTCTTTAGAAAAAAACAAATTATATATAAAAAATTAAATTTGGAGGCATGAATGAATAAAGTTGAAAGTGAAGCTCTTGTTTTAGACGATAATAAAAAATCTAGTCTAATCAATAAAATTCTAGATTTGTTTGAGAAAGTAGGCAATAAACTTCCAGATTCGGTGACAATATTTGTGATATTGTGCTTTTTAATTTTACTAATTGCATACTTTTGTAATAAATTTGCTATAACGGCTATTCACCCTATAACAAAAGAGAGTATTATCGTAAATAATTTATTGAGTAAAGAGAATTTAAAGCAAATACTAATGGAAATGATAACTGTGTTTCAAACCTATCCTCCTCTAGGGGTTGTTTTAGTAGCTATGATTGGAATAGGAGTTGCTGATAAAAGTGGGTTATTAGAAAATTTATTAAATATAATAATGGTTAAAGTTCCAAAAGGAACAATCTATTATGCAGTTGTTGTAATGGGATTAATTTTTACAGGGATAGGGGATGCAGGATTTGTTGTTCTACCACCTCTAGCAGCTTTGATATTTTTAAAACTTAATAAAAATCCAATTGTAGGGATACTTTTAGCATATGCAGGTGCTGCTATTGGATTTTGCTCTGGATTATTTGTAAGTTTAAATGATATTTTAATAACATCATTTACAATACCAGCAGCACAAGTACTAGATGCTACATTTACGAGAAGTCCTGCTATGACTATATTTTTTAATATGTCAAATGCATGTCTACAAATATTTCTAATAACATTTATTACTAAAAAATTTATAGAGCCAAGATTTCCTTTCGATAAAACCTTGTCAAAAGATGAGAGTGAAGAAATTGGATATTTAGAAAAAAAAGGATTGAAATATGCTGGTTATTCGTTGCTTATATATTTTTTATTTATCTTTTCATTAACAATTGGAAAAACTTCATTTTTGAGAGATAGCACCGGATCCTTAGTATCTGTTAAATCTCCTTTTATGGGAGGATTAATAATAATAATGACACTTGCGTTTATGATACCTGGAATAGTATTTGGAAAAACAACTAAGAAGATAAAAAATGATAAAGACATAGTTAAAATGGTTGGGCAAAGTTTAGGAGAGATGGGAGGATATATATTTATAGTTTTTGTAGCCGCACAATTCCTTAATTTATTTGCGAAAAGCAATTTAGGTATTGTTTTAGCTATAAAAGGTGCCGAAAAATTGAGTCAAACATCACTTTCTGGAATACCATTAATAGTAATGTTTGTATTTTTAGTAGGGTTTATAAATTTATTTATAGGGAGTGCTTCTGCTAAATGGGCAATACTGTCTCCTATTTTTATACCAATGTTTATGTTGCTTGATTATGATCCATCATTGACACAAATAGCATATAGAATAGGAGATTCATCAACTAATATGATTTCACCTTTATTTCCATATTTACCACTAATTTTAGCAGTGTGTAAAAAATATGATAAAAACTTTGGGATAGGAACGCTTGTTGCAAATATGATTCCATATGCTATAAGTACTATTTTAGGAAGTATATCACTTCTAATTATATTTATAATATTTGGATTTTCGCTAGGAATATAAACAATATGGAGGGAAAAAATGATTGAAAAAATAGATAGTCTTGCTAAAAGCAATTTAGAAAAAATAAGAAAGATTAGGAGAGAGTTGCATAAATATCCGGAATTAGGATTTCAAGAGTTTAAGACTGCAGAACTTATAAAAAAAGAATTAAATTTTCTGGGAATTTCATATAACAGTGAAATTGCTAAAACTGGAATAGTTGCTTTGATTAAAGGGGGGAAGCCAGGGAAAACTATTTTGTTAAGAGCTGACATGGATGCACTTCCTATTCAGGAAGAAACGGAGTCAGAATACAAATCTTTAATTCCAGGAGTTATGCATGCTTGTGGACACGATGGTCATGTTGCGGGATTGTTAGGAGCTGCTATGATTTTAAATGAAATTAAAGAAAATATATCAGGAAATATAAAATTAGTTTTTCAACCTGCTGAAGAAGGTCCAGGTGGAGCTAAACCGATGATAGAAGAAGGTATATTAGAAAATCCAAAAGTGGATGCAGCATATGCATGTCACTTATGGCCAAATTATCCTGCGGGAAAAATTTTGTTAAAAGAAGGAGATCTAATGGCTCATCCAACAGGATTTGATATAGAAATACAAGGTGTTGGAGGGCATGGATCTACTCCAGAAAAAACTGTAGATCCAATAATAATTGGTTGTCAAGCAATTATTAATTTCCAAAATATAATCAGTAGAAATATTTCAACAATGAAACCAGCTGTTTTATCTTGTTGTAGTATAAAATCTGGAGAGGCAGGCAATGTAATTCCTGACAAATTAACAATCAAAGGAACTATAAGAACATTTGATGAGAGCTTAACAACAGAGATATTAAAAAAAATGGAAGGTATTTTAAAAGGATTATGTCAGGCTTATGGAGCAAAATATAATTTTATTATTGAAAGAATGTATCCAACTTTAAAAAATAGTTCCGAAATATTTAATATAACAAAAAAATCATTAAGTAAAGTAGTGGGAGAAAAAAATTTGATTTTGATGGATGAACCTCTTATGGGATCCGAAGATTTTTCATATATATCAAATGCTGTTCCAAGTAATTTCTTTTTTATAGGAACAAACAATAATCAAGAAGAGATTGAGACATTTTTGCATCATCCAAGATTAAAATGGGATGATAGATACTTAGAAATCAGTTCAAAAGCTCTTGCGCAAATAGCATATGATTACTTAGAAAATTCAAAGTAAATAATTTAGGATAATTTTTACACACAAAATGTGTTTATAAATAGAAAGCTTGGGATAAAATTTCCCAAGCTTTTTATTTGTAAACATGATAATACTAGACTTACCATCAATATATTTAAAGATAAAAAACCTTATAGAGTTATTGCTAGAGCGATGCAGCCTAACAATCCCGCATTATCCCCAAGTTTAGGGGGAACAATATATTCATCAATATTTTTTAAAATTTCTTTAGTTTGAACATAGTTGTTAAGAAGTTCTTTTACATTTTTTCTAATTAAAGGGAATAGTTGCAACTGTTTCATAACACCTCCACCTAAAATAATTTTTTCAGGTGAAATTGTTAAAATATAATTTACAAGAGCTTGAGCTATGTAGTACGCCTCAAATTCCCAAGCTTTATGCTCATTAGACAATTCATAAGCTTTTACTCCCCATCTTTCTTCAATAGCAGGTCCGGATGCCAACCCTTCAAAACAATCTTTATGAAATGGACATTTGCCTTTATAAGTATCCTCAGGATGTCTTCTAGTAAGAATATGGCCCATCTCAGGATGGAGCATTCCGTGGACTAAGTTTCCAGAAACTAGTATTCCTCCACCTATTCCAGTACCAATAGTTAAATATAAACAATTTTCTAATCCTTTAGCAATTCCCCAAGTAGCTTCTCCTAGTGCAGCAGCATTAACATCTGTATCAAAAGCCATTGGGACATTCAAGTTTCTTTGAAGCTCTCCAATAAGGTTGAAATTACTCCAATATTTTTTAGGTGTTTGGGTTATATAACCGTAAGTTTCAGAGTTTGGATTTGGATCAATTGGACCAAAAGAACCAACTCCAATAGCTTCCACATTTTTATTTTTAAAAAAATTATAAACTTTTTGTAAAGTGAGTTCAGGTGTTTCAGTAGGAAAACTAACTCTTTCTAAAATATGACCATTTTCATCTGTAATTCCACATACAAATTTTGTTCCTCCAGCTTCAATTGCTCCCAGTTTCATAAAATCCTCCAATTAAAATTTATCAATTCTATCTTTAAGTATAGTAAACAATATTTTGCTTTCAATTTCAATACTTAATTTTTAGAAAAAAAATAATTTGACAATAGAATTTTCATATGTTAGTATAATGAAAAATAATTTATAGGAGTGGTTACGATGAAAAACAATTTAATATCAAAAACTACAATGATGAATATGATGATGCCTATGGGAGTTGGGACCAAAAATTAATTTTTAATTTTGGGACGAACTCATTTTCAATTTTCTAAATGAGAAAGCTCCCAAGGAATAAGTTGTTATTATAAAGCTTGGGATTTTAAATCTCAAGCTTTTTTTTATTAATTTTTTATTAGGAGGGGTATGATGATAGAGCTTAAAAATATTGGTAAAACTTATGAAAATAAGGGGCAAAACATTGAGGCATTAAAGGAGATGTCATTTAAGTTTAAAAAAGGTGAAATTACAGGAATAATTGGTTATTCTGGTGCAGGTAAGAGCACGTTACTAAGATGTATAAATCTTTTAGAAATACCAAGTTCAGGTGAAGTTATAATTGATGGGATAAATTTAAATACCTTAGATGCTAAGAAGTTAAGAGAAACCAGAAAAAAAATTGGAATGATATTTCAACATTTTAATCTTATGAAAAGTAGAAGTGTCTCAAAAAATATAGCTTACCCTTTAAAAGGGAGCGGATTTTCTAAGAAGGATATAGATGAGAGGGTGGATGAGCTTTTAGATTTAGTGGGATTAAAAGATAAAAAAAATAGCTATCCATCTCAATTGAGTGGAGGTCAAAAGCAAAGAGTGGCTATCGCAAGAGCATTGGCCAACAGACCAAATTTGATTTTGTGTGATGAGGCAACTTCAGCTTTAGATCCAGAGACAACTGAATCAATTTTAAAACTTTTAAAAAAAATCAACAACGATTTAGGAGTAACAATAATATTGATAACCCATCAAATGGAAGTTATAAAAGAAATTTGTGATAGTGTTATTGTTATGGAAGATGGGTGTGTGAAGGAAGAGGGGGAAGTGGTAGAAATATTTTCAAGACCCAAAACTCCAATAACAAAGAGGTTTTTATCGTCTATTTTTAATAATGATAAAAGTCAGAGTTATTTAGAAAATATAGATCTTAAAAAAAATCAAAAGATAGTACAGTTATCATATGTGGGAAATAATACTGAAGAAGCGTATATCTCTAGAATTTCAAGAGATTATGAGGTAGATGCTAGCATTTTATTTGGAAATATACAAATTATAAAGGAGACTCCAATTGGAAATATGGTAGTAAAATTAGGAGGAGCTGAAAGTAGTATTTTAGGTTCAATAGATTATTTGAATGATAATAAAATTTATACGGAGGTTTTAAAAGATGGTAGAAAAACTGTATAACTCTTTAGAAAATGTAATTAAATATCAAGATGAAATGGTTTATGCCTTTGGAGAAACTATTGTGATGGTTACTGTAGCAGGGATAGTTTCAACATTAATAGGGGCAGTTATGGGAGTAGTTTTAGTAATAACCAAAAAAGATGGAATTTTAGAAAATACGTTAGTTAATAATATTTTGGGTAAATTTATAAATATTTTTAGATCCATTCCATTTGTAATTTTATTGGCAGCTTTAATTCCAGTAACAAGATTTTTTATGGGAACAACAATTGGATTAAAAGGAGCGATTGTTCCATTGATATTTGGTTCAACGCCATTTGTTGCAAGACAGATTGAATCTGCATTATTAGGCGTAGATTCGGGTGTTATTGAAGCAGCCTATGCAATGGGGTCATCACCACTTGAAATAATTTATAGAGTGTTATTGAGGGAGGCGTTGCCAGAGATTGTGTATGCTCTTGTCATAACTACAGTTAGTTTAATCGGATTTTCAGCAGTAGCTGGAACAGTTGGTGGAGGAGGATTAGGAGATTTTGCTATAAGGTATGGGTATCAACATTTTAAAACAGATATTATGGTAGTTACAATCATAATTTTAGTAGTGTTAATAACACTTATACAATGGTCAGGAGAGAGAATATTAAAAAAAATAAAACACTGAAATTTAGAGGGGGTAAATATTATGAAAATATTAAAAGTCTTAAAGGTTGTTATATTTTTAGTTTTAACAATTGGAGGATTTTCAGGATGTGATAAATCTTCAGAAAATTATACGGAATTAAATAAGAAAAAGATAATAAAAATAGGATTAAATGGAGATGAAAATATAATTTGGGAAAATGTAAAAAATCAGCTTGCAAAAGAAAATATAGAACTAAAGTTTATAAATTTTAGTGATTATATTCGGCCAAATTTAGCTTTACAAGATAAAGAAATAGACATCAATTCATTTCAGACCGAAATATATTTTGATAGCTTTAAAAGTGAACATAAGTTGTCAATAATAAATTTAGGATATACAGTTTTAGCTCCAATGGGAGTTTATTCTAAAAAAATATTGAATCTATCTCAATTGAAAGATAACGCAACAATAGCTATTCCAAATGATAGTTCAAATGGTGGAAGAGCATTGCTTTTACTTCAAGATGCGGGACTTATAACTATAAATAAAGAAGCTGGTAATTTTCCAAGAATTAAAGATATTGTAGAAAATAATAAACATTTAAAGATAGTGGAGTTAGTTGCAACTCAAATTCCGAGATCGTTGGAGGATGTAGATATTGCAGTTATAAATAATGGGGTTGCTGTTGAAGTGGGATATTCACCTCTTGAAGACTCTATATTCATTGAAAATTTTGAAAATGAGAGATTGAAACCATATTTTAATATAATAGCTTCAAGAGAAGATAACCAAAATAGCCCTGAAATAAAAAGAGTTTTAGAGATATATCAAACTTCTGAAAATAAAAAAATTATAGATGAATATTATAAAGGATCATCGGTAGCTGTATTTTAGATAAAATAAAAGGAATCACAGTAAAAAGAGTGAATAAAATATAAAAAGTTATATTATGTGAGGTGAGAAATGAAGAATATCCAAGAAATATATTTGGCAGGTGGGTGCTTCTGGGGTGTAGAGGCTTATATGCAAAGAATTAACGGTGTAATCGAAACGGTTTCAGGATATGCAAACGGGAAAATAGAAAATCCAACATATGAAGATGTTATTTATAGAAATAGTGGCCATGCTGAAACTGTTCGTGTGGTATATGATGTTAATATAGTTAACTTGCAAACACTTCTAAAATATTATTTTAGAATTATAGATCCAATTAGTTTAAATAAGCAAGGGAACGATAGAGGGACTCAATATAGAACAGGGATATATTATACAAAAGAGGCGGATAGAAAAATTATTGAAAAAGAGATTGAAGAGCTTCAAAAAAATTATTCAGATAAAATTATGGTTGAAGTGATACCTTTGATTCGATTTGATATAGCAGAGGAGTATCATCAGGACTATTTAAAGAAAAATCCTCAAGGTTATTGTCATATAGATTTATCAAAAGCGGATGAAGTAATGATCGATGAGAATAAATACTTTCGATTGACAGAAGAAGAGCTGAGATCTAAATTGACTGATAAACAGTATAAAGTAACTCAATTAGGAGATACCGAAAGAGCTTTTAACAATGAATACTGGGATTTTTTTAAACCAGGAATATATGTTGATATAACAACGGGAGAGCCACTGTTTTCATCTGATGATAAATTTAACTCTCAATGTGGATGGCCTAGCTTTATAAAAACAATCATACCGGAGGTTGTTACTTATAATAAAGACAATAGTTTTAATATGGAAAGAGTTGAAGTTGTGAGCAGGATTGGGAAAGCTCATTTAGGTCATGTTTTTAATGATGGACCAAAGGAGCTAGGTGGTTTAAGATATTGTATAAATAGTGCTGCGATTGAATTTATTTCTTTAGATGAGATGAAGATAAAAGGATACGAATATTTAATTCGAACGATTAAAAAAGGTAAATAAGATATGTTCTTTAATATTGTAGATTGACAAGATGCCGATAACTGCGGTATTATTTAAAAAACACTATTTGAGGAGGAATCTATTAATGAAATTTGTTTTTAATCATTTTAATATTAATGTTTTAAATCTTGAAAAGAGCATAAAATTTTATCAAGAAGCTTTAGGTCTTAAAGAGGTAAGAAGAAAAGAGGCTGAAGATGGTAGCTTTGTCCTTGTTTATATGGGAGATGGAGAAACAGGGTTTACTATAGAACTTACTTGGTTAAGAGATAGAGAGGAGGCGTATGACTTAGGGGATGAAGAGTTTCATTTAGCTTTTGTAACGGATAATTATGAGAGCGCTCATAAAAAGCACTCTGAGATGGGATGTATTTGTTACGAAAATTTAGAAATGGGAATTTATTTTATAAATGACCCCGATGGATACTGGTTAGAGGTTGTACCTCCTAGAAAATAAAAAATTTGAGAGTTGAATATATAAGAGGAAGTGATATAAAATCATCTTCCTCATTTTTTATTACGGTTTACAGTAGTGAGGAGTTAGTTTTTTTTATAGAAATTCCCATTACCTTAAATTTTGATATTCTTTCTTTAAATTCTTCAGTTATAAGAAAATTTTCATCAAAATGCATAGGAATCATTATTTGTGGATGAACTTTATCTGCAAAATACTCTCCACCTAAAAAACAAAATTCCTCTAATCTTGGATCAATAGGGAAAAATGCGATATCAATAGTGGAAGTTTTGCTTATTTTATCAATTGTTTCTTGAAAAAGATCTCTCATAATTTGTTTTTCGTTATCTGTATCATCTTTCCAATACCACCAGTTTAAATCTCCGGCATGAAAGATTTTAATTTTATCAACTTCAATTAAAAAAGAGACACCTATATCTGTAGAGTTGTATGTTTCAACATTGATTTTATCAATATTTAATATAGTATTTTTATCGACTATAAAATAGTTGTTTTTTATATTTTCAATAAAGATATCATTACTTAAAATATAAATAATAGGAGAATTTATATTTTCCCATTTAAAAATATCTTTATTAAAGTGATCATGATGACTATGAGAAGATAAAATTATTACCTTTTTATCTGTTTTTAAAACTTTTTCTTTTAAAGATATATCATCATTTTTTTGTTGAGGAGGCATCTTAAAATAATCAAAGATTATAAAATAATTTAATGTTTCTACAGCAAAACAACTGTGATAGATATAGTATAATTTAAAGTTTTTCATATATAACCACCTTCTTCAATTTTAGTAACCTAGAGCATCTAATAGTTTTGCACCTATTTTTCTATCCTTTCCAATATATGGATAGCAGTGAATATGTATAGCTGGATTAAAATTAATCTCAATGATACTATAATTACCTTCAGGATTTTTGTTGTTTAAATCTTGTATCATCATATCAACACCACATATTGTAGCATTGGCAGCTTTAGCAGCTTGAACAGCAATGTTTTTATAGATAGGTAGAATATTATCGGTATAATCAATACTGTCTCCGCCAGTACTTATATTGGAATTTTCTCTTAAATAGACAACCTCTTTCTCTTTAGGAATATAATCAAAGTCTTTTCCTTGATTGGATAAAAATAAGGATTCTAAGTCCCCAAGACCAATTTTTTCAAGAGGAGTTTTATAACCTTTTCCTCTGAGAGGGGATAGATTTTTAATTTTAACAAGCTCTCTAATAGTGTCAACACCATTTCCAACTATATTTGCTGGAACTCTATGAAGAATACCTACAACCTCATCTCCAATAACAAAGAAACGGTATTCTTTTCCTTTTATAAACTCTTCTATTAGGATGGAATTATCTTCTTTAAAGGCTAAACTTATAGCTTCATTATACTCAGCTTTTGTAAAAGAATTTTTAAAAATACTTATTCCTAATCCAAAATTTGTTGATTTTGGTTTAATAACAATCTCTTTTTCTTTATATTTATAAAAATCATTAATAGCATCAATCTCTTTAGAGTAATTATTTCCAGAAGGAACACATATTCCTTTTTGTGAAAGAACTTTTTTTGTTACAACCTTGTTTTCCATAATCAAAACAGTAATATATGAATCTAAAGATGTTTTTGTAGCTTGTTTGACATACTGTTGATTATTTTCTTTATTTAGATAGAGAAAATTTTCCTCTCTATCAATAAGCTCAAATTTAACCCCTCTTTTTATAGCCTCTTTTAGCAATATTTGAGTAGATAGCTCTAAATCTTCATAACCTTTGAGTGCAAAACTTCTATTTTGACTTACCTTTAAATGCTTTTTAGCCATTTCAAGATTAAATTCAATAAAACCTTTATTTTTAACTTCATTAATTAATTTATTAACATATAAATTTTCTGGATTTTTAACTTTTTTCTTTTGAAAATCTAATATTTTTATCTCTTCTTCTCCGAGAATATTTAGTGATTCAAATAAATTTTTAATTTCTTCGATAAGTTCAAGAGTATAAGTTGTAATTTTTCTTTGTGTATTTTTACAGCAAATAAGATTTAAATTGGAATTTCTTCCTTCGTTGGCAATGAGTTCTTGGTTTTTTAAATATCGATCATAGTCCTCCTCAGAAAAAGTATCTTCCTCTTTTAATGCAAAATAAATAAGTAACATGTGAATAAATTTTAAATCTAAGAGTTCTATGCCATTAGGATTAAAAGGATTTATATCAATAGATCTAATTTCTAAATAGTGGACACCATCGGTTTTTAAAGAATTTAGTATATTTTTAGGATCTTTAGATTTCAAACGAATGGGACTATAATATTCTCTAGCACCATTTAATATTCCTTTTTCCACAAGGTTTTCAAGATCGGAGATATAGTTATTCAAAGAGTTGTGAGATACAAAAAATTCATCTTTATTTTTATACCCACATCTTCCATTTCTAAAAGAGACCGCATTCTCAAAATAGAATAGATCATCACCTAATGGATTCATTAAATTGGTGCATTCCTTTCTATAAGTTTTATGGATAGTAGAACTAGCCCCCAAAAGATAGATTATAAGCCACCCGGTTTTAAAAAAATTCCGAGTAGTTTTTAAGTAAAACTCGTTTTTAAACTCAATAAAACTAAGCTCTGTATTAGCTTTACTATATAAAGATTTTAAAAGATCTTCTGAAAAAGAAAAATTAAAATGAATTCCAGATAAAAGTTGTAATTTTTTACCATATTTTTCTGCTAATTTTTTACGATATTTGGCTACTTCAATTCCATATTCACCATCAAATTTTGCGATAGGAATGAGAGTTTCATCTGGAAGTATACAAGGTATGCTCTGGGGCCAAAGATATTCATTTTTTAAAGTGGTGGTTACAATATCATTTAAATTTTGTAAAAAGTTATAAGCTTCCTCTAATTTTTGAAAAGTCGGGGTTATCATTTCAATTTGACTTTCAGAAAAATCAACTGTAATATAGGGATTATTTAACTTATTTCCAAACTCGATAGGAAAATCTGTTAAAGCTAGATTTCCAGTTAAATCTGTTCTTAAATTTTCTTTTTCAATTCCAAAATTTCCTAGTTTTAAAAGATTTGAAAGATTGTGTTCTTTTATTAAAGCACTATAATTTATTGATTGCATAAAAGCCTCCTAAAATAAATGTAATTATTTTGTAAGTTTTTTTAAATTAAATATAAATAATAAAGGCGATATAGTTCCTTTTAAAAACATAGTTATGCTGATTGTCATCCAGACACCATTTATTCCATAAATATTACCTAAAAAATATGCCAAAGGCACTCTCAAGGTAGTAAAGATAACACTTATAATTGATGGAGTTTTAGGAACGCCTATTCCGTTAAAAGATCCATTAGTTACAATTTCAATACACATAAAAATTTGAGATATTCCAACTATTCTAAGATAATTTATACCAATTTCAACAGCTTTAGAATCTTTTATAAAAATCTCAACAAGAAATCTAGGGAAACAAATAAATAAAATGGTTGTAAAAAGACCTAAAGCAGAGGAGATAACAAGAGCTAGCTTATATCCTTTATTAATCCTATCAAAATTTTGAGCCCCATAGTTTTGTCCAATAAATGAAGCAGTAGCTCCATAGAGACCACCAATAGTCATATAAGAAATAGATTCTATTTGAAGACCAATTTTCTGTGCAGCAATAGCATCAGGTCCAAAATCTGCAACAATTTTACCTAAAATAATTCCTATTCCAGTAAAAAGAACTCTTTGAATTCCAATTGGAGTTCCAAGTGATATGATTTCTCCAATTTTTTTAGAATATATTTTAAAGATATTCTGTATATTGAAAAATTTTTTAGAAACATGTATAAACATAAAGGTAATTACTCCTTGAGAGATTAGAGTTGCAATAGCAGCTCCCGCAATTCCTAAATTAAATCCAAATATTAGAATTGGATCTAAAAATATGTTTAAAATAACTCCAACACAGCTTATTTTGAAAGGAAGCTTAGTTTCTCCATAACTATTAAGTATTCTCATATAAAGAATATTAGGAAATTTAAAAAATAGTCCTATTCCAACGATCTGTAAGTAAATTTTTGCTTCTTTTTCAATGAGGGGATTTCCTAAATTGAAAAATCCAATTAAACTATTTTTAAATAAAAAGATAAAAAAGATAAAAACTAAGGACAAAATTAAATTTATAAGAAAAGAAGAGCTGATATATTCTTCCAATTCTTTATTTTTTTTAGCCCCAATAGTGTGCGATGTTTTTATACCACCACCCATTACAACAATTGAATTTAATGCTTCTCCAAGATTTAAAAAAAAGCTAGCAGTACCGATAGCAGCAACCGCACCACTTCCGATTTTACCAATCCAAATCATATCTACTAGTCCATAAGTCATTTGTAGAAAGGATGCACCAACGATTGGAATAGCCAGTGAAATAAGAATTGTACTTATTTTTCCTTCTGTTAAATTTGTTCCTTTATTCAAAATATTCACCATTCCTTATAAATAATTTCATTATACTATATTAGTAAATTCTAATATAGTATAATGAAATTATAATAAATTGTCAAGAAGCTTTCTGAAAATAGGATTTTTGAAACTCATATTTTGTAAAAAAACTTCTAGATAGATGGCTTATACCATTTATCTAGAAGTTTAATCCAAAGCTATTGTTTTGTTGCAGGAGTCGTTTGGTGAGATTTCATCATTTCATAATGAGATTTCATCATTTTAGTTTTTAAATTTGCTTTAATTTCAGCACTTTCTTTATTTAATTTCTCAATTTTTGACCAATCAACTTTGTTTTCAAGCATAGCTTTTTGTACCTCTAAATTTTTTTCTTTAATAAGAATATTATCTTTTTGCATTTCTTTTTGCATTTCAGGAGTCATATTCATCATATGATTATCCATCATTTTACCTTTATTACCCATTTTTCCTTCGTTCATCATAGAACAATTTTCAGAAGTACAAGACATCATTTTTCCATGCATCATATTTTGTGTTTCTTCTGTGGTTGTATTTGCTGAAAAAGTTAAGGCAGACATTATAAAAGTTCCAACAAATAATAATTTTTTCATTTTGATTCCTCCTATAAAATATAAAAATGTGTTTGATAATATTATTGTATAAAATAAGAGAGATTCCTTTAATTTTATTGCTTAAATTGCAGTTGTTTGAAGTAAAATGTTTTTAAAAAATTCTACACCATGAATAAGAGCTTCATTATCAAAATCAAATTTATTGTTATGAAGAGCACAAACATGTCCTTTTTCTTCATTTCTAATACCTAAAAGTCCAAGTAAACCCGGGGTTCCATCTTGTAAGAAGAAAGAAAAATCTTCAGATCCACTAAGAGAAATATCGGTATATACTTTTGAATTATTAATTGCGTTTAGTGATAATTCAAATAGTTTGTGATTGTTTATAACAGGGGGATAAAAAGGTTGAAATTCCATATCTATTTTGACATCAAATGCTGTTTCAAATCCCTTATTAATTTGTTCCATTCTATCTTGGATAAAAGGAATAAGAGAAATGTTCTCTAACCTTATAGTCCCAAGCATATCAAGGCTTTCAGGAATTATATTTCTAACAGTTCCAGCATGGAAAGAACCTATTGTTAATAAAAAGTGTTCGTTAGATGGTATATTTCTGGATTTTATAGACTGGTAGGCTTCAATTAGTTTAGCACCTATTAAGATAGAGTCAACTCCTTTATGTGGTTGTGCTCCATGACACCCTTTTCCAGTAAGTTTGATATTCAAATTAATATTTTGTAGTGAAACATATCCAGATTTAAAAGCAAACTCTCCAACATTAATTTCCGGATAAACATGTAGTGCAAAAATAGCTTCAATATTTTTAGATTTATAATAGTCATCCGCAACAATAAATCTAGCTCCGCCATGTCCTTCTTCACCAGCTTGAAAAATAAAAACTAATGATTTTTTCAATTTTATTCCTTTAGAAGACATTTTTTTAATTTCTTGAATGAAGGATAAGAGCATGGAAGCATGTCCATCATGTCCACAAGCATGCATCATTCCCGGGATTTTAGATTTAAAAGGGTTGTTACTCTCTTCTGTTAAAGGGAGAGCGTCAATATCACCTCTAAAAGCTATACAAGATTCAGACTCGCCTGCAATAAAGGCAACAGTACTTGTTCCTACCTCGTGATATTCAATACCTTCATATTTTAAAATGTTTCTAATATATTCAGCAGTTTGAAACTCTTCCAATGCAATCTCAGGAATTGCATGAAGGAAATTTCTATGAGTATTTAAGTTGTTTAGCATAAAATCACTCCTAATAAATTTTGTTACTTAAATTAATACCATATTTTTATAAGGTTTGTCACATTTATTTTATAAATGTTATTGATAAAAATAATCTTATGTTTTCTATATTTTCTAGGAGAAGCTATTAAAATATTGACAAATATCAAATATTAAGGTATACAAGTATGAAAAGAAATAATAAGGTTCTTGGAGGAAATAAACATGAAGTTAATAGGAACAATGAAAAACATAACTGGAGTTTTAAATATTGGTGGAGTATCTGTTTTAGATTTGAAAGAGAGATATGGAACACCTCTATATATTTATGATTTGGAATTTATGGAAAATAAAATAATAGATATAATCAATAACTTTAAAAGTGATAAATTTAAAACAACTGTTGTTTACGCATCTAAAGCTTATCTGTCTAAGGCTATGTGTCAAATTGTACAAAATAATGGCTTAGAGATAGATGCAGTTTCAGCTGGGGAGTTATATACAATAAAATCATCTGGATTTCCTATGCAAAAAGTGCATATGCATGGTAATAATAAGTCGATAGAAGAGTTAGAGATGTGTGTTAGAGATGGGGTTGGAAGTATAATTTTAGATAACCAATTTGAGATTGAAAAAATAGCTAATATATGCAAAGCTCTGGGGAAAAAAATGGATGTAATGTTGAGGTTAAATATAGGAATTGATGCTCATACTCACGAGTATATTAAAACATCAAAACATTCATCAAAATTTGGAGAGTCAATTTTTGATAAGAACATTGAGGATATTGTAAAAAAGATTATAACTTTTAAGAATATAAACTTTTTAGGTTTTCATTGCCATATCGGGTCTCAAATATTTGATGAACACGCATTTTGTGAAGGTATAGAAGTCATGGTTAAATTTACAAAAAAAATATCGGATGTATTGAAGATAAAAATTCCAGAAATAAATATTGGTGGTGGATTTGGTGTTAGATATACATCTGATGATACAGACGTAGATTTGAAAAATATTATGAAAAAGATTATTGTTTGTTTAGAGAAGAATTTATTAGAAAATAAACTTGAAATAGAAAAAATTTCTATTGAACCTGGAAGATCGATTGTAGCACAGTCAGGGAGTACACTCTATACAGTAGGTGGGAAAAAGAAAACTTATGGTGGAGAGAACTATGTGTTTATAGATGGAGGGATGACAGACAATATTCGGCCAGCATTATATCAAGCAAAATATGAAGCTGTTGTAGCAAATAGATTAAACGAAGTGAAAAAAGAGGTTTTAACAATAGGTGGAAAATGTTGTGAATCAGGAGATATAATTTCAAAAAATACAAAATTAGGAAAAGTTGATGTAGGGGATTTAATTTTAGTGAGTTGTACTGGTGCTTATGGGCATTCAATGTCAAGTAATTATAATAAGGCCTTAAAACCAGCAGTAGTTTTCGTTAAAAATGGGAGAAGTTATCTCATTTCAAAAAGAGAAACATTTGATGATTTGGTTAAAAATGATTTGATGTTTGAAGAAATTTTATAATATTAGGAGAGAGGAATGAAGATAAATACATTAAAAGAAAATGCTATGAAGATTGAAAGATGGTTAACTGAAGTGAGAAGAGATTTTCATGAACATCCAGAACTTGGGGAACAGGAGTATAGAACACATGATAAAATTTGTGAATATTTAAAAGCTATGGGAATAGAGCATAGAACAATTTTTAAAACAGGTGTGATTGCAGATATAGAGGGAGAAGATAAAAGTTTTACTGTTGCACTAAGGGGAGATATAGATGCACTTCCAATATTGGATAAAAAAAATGTGGAGTATGCATCTAAAAATAAGGGGGTTTGTCATGCTTGTGGGCATGATGCACATACAACGATTGTTTTGGGTGTAGCTAAATTTTTTTATGAAACTGGAATAAAGCCACCATTCAATATTAGATTGATGTTTCAACCTGCTGAAGAAACTGATGGTGGAGCTAAACCAATGATAGAAGAAGGAGCTTTAGAAAATGTGGATGTAGTTTATGGTCTACATGTAGACGACACTATAGATGTGGGTATGATTGGAATAAAATACGGAGCGATGAATGCTTCGTCAGATACTTTAAATTTGACTATAGAGGGAGAAAGTTGTCATGGTGCATACCCAAGTCGAGGAGTAGATGCCCTTTTAATAGCAGCTCATGTAATTGTTGCAATTCAAAGCATTGTAAGTAGAAATTTGGATGCAAGAGAGTCTGGAGTTATAACTTTTGGAACAATAAACGGTGGAACCCAAGGAAATATTGTTGCAAATAAAATATCATTGACAGGAACACTAAGAACATTAAATCCAGAAGTAAGAGAGAGAATGAAAAGAAGAATTAAAGAGATAGTAGAAACCTTACCATTAGCATTTGGTGGAAGAGGAAAGGTAGATATAAAACCAGGATATACAGCACTTATTAATCATGATAAATATGTAGATATAGTAAAAAAAAGTGCGAATCAACTCTTTGGAATTGAAAGTATTTATGAAAAGCAATTAGCAAACATGGGTGTTGAAGACTTTGCATATTTTCTTGAAAAAAGAGAAGGATCATTTTTCACATTGGGTGTGAGAAATAGAGAGAAAAATATAGATGTACAAGCTCATAACGGTGGGTTTGATATAGATGAAAAAGCTTTAACAAATGGTGTAATGATGCAAATATTAAATATATACAACTCAAAATAAATTTAAATAGGAGAGGGTATGCCTAGGGAGATAGATGATTTAAATAAACAAATAGATGTGATAATCAATGAATTTCAGGGAGAAGTAGGAATAATAGTAAAAGAAAATACGAAGAATATATTTTCTAAAAATGAAACGAAGGTGTTCCAATCAGCAAGTATTATAAAACTATTTATACTAGAAGCGATGATTGAAAAAATAGAGAATAAAACTTTACATTATAATGAAAAAATAACGATAAAAGAAGATGAGAAAGTACCAGGATTTGGAGTTTTAAAACTTTTAGATAAAAATTTAAGCATAACAATAAAAGATTTAGCAACATTAATGATAACTTTAAGTGATAATACAGCAACAAATATACTGATTGATATATTGGGGATTGATTTTATACAGGAATTTATCCGAAGAAAGGGTTATTTTGAAACTAAACTTGAAAGAAAGATGTTTGATAATGTGGCTAGAGAAAAAGGTCTAGATAATTATACGAGTGCAAGAGATTCGTTTAGAGTATTAAAAAATTTATCTGCAAATTCAATAGCTTTAGATATGTTAAAAAATCAATTATGCAATTCAAAAATACCATTATATTTTTTTAGAAAAATAGATGTAGCACATAAAACAGGAGATCTAACAAACATAGAGCATGATGTGGGGACATTATTTTTTAAAAACACATCTGTAGATTTGATAATATTAGCTCAAGGGGATAATAGAGATGCAGTTTTACTGAATAATTATTTAGGAGAGGTTATTTATAATTATTATAAATGATTTAGAATGTACTTAAAATATAATTTTTTATTTTCAAAGAAAAAAAATAGATATATTGTAGAATATTTATAAGAGAAATTAAAAAATTATAAAGTGAGGTCTTGAAAATGAAAAAGTTAATAATTATATTTTCAATGGTATTATCAATTAGTTCTTTTACAATTCAAGAGGGAAAAGTACTGGAAACACCGCCAGTAACGGCAAATACATCTTCAGATACAATTCCACCAGAAGATTTTTTACAAAATATGTTGTCTAATATTGATGCTGAACCTGAGATAATGAGTAAGATGGATACTTTAGGTGAAGAGGTAGACAATGAGATACAAAAAGCAAATCCAGATTGGAAAAAAGTTGAAAGACTTTACAATGAATTATCTGTTTACACTAATAAAATAGCCGTAGATATGATGAAGAATATGAAGGGTAAAGGAGTAGAAAAACAGAATTCAGAATTTGAGGAGGAGATAAATGAGGAAGTAATAGCTGATATGCTTCCAGATGGTGAAATATCTTCAAATCCTGTTGAAGAAAAGGAAGTACTAGCTGAGATAGATAAAGAGATGAGTCCAAAGGAGCTAGCAAGAATGGATGAGTTGAGTTCAAATATAGCCTTAGAAATAAATAAAGAAAATCCAGATTGGATTCAAGTTGAAAGAGATTATAATGAGCTTTCTAAGTATACAAATAAAATAACAGTTATAATAATAAGATTAGAAAAAAATAAAGAAAAAACTATGTAGATAAGAAAATGAGGAGATCTAAAGGGTATCCTCATTTTCTTATTGAATAAAGTTTTTAATTTAAGTTTAAATAGTCAATGGCATACTGTGCATAAAAAGCTGTTCCGATTTCTAAAGCCTCTTCATCAATATCAAATTTTTCATGATGATGGGGATAAATAAAACCTTTTTCTTTATTTTGTCCTCCAAGATTAACCATAACTCCAGGAATACGGTTTGAGAATTCAGAAAAATCTTCTCCGCCAGTAGATGGTGGACGGCTAATAACATTTTCTGCACCTACCAATTTTTGGGCTGATTTTTGAGCTAGGTCAGCATAAGTTTCGTTATTGATGGTTGGACCAACACCATATGTGTAGGTAAGCTCAGCTTTAGCACGATAAGCTTCAGCGGTAGATTTAGCGACACGCTCTATAATTTTAGGGAAATTTTTACGGATATCTAGATTATAACATCTCGTAGTGCCTTCTAATATTGCCGTTGGGGCTATAACATTAAAACGAGTTCCGGATTTTATGGATCCAACTGTAAGGACTGTGGGCTCTAAAGGAGAAAATTCCCTACTTACGACAGACTGAAGGTTCATAACAATAGCTGAACCAACTACAACAGCATCAACACATTGCTCAGGGCGAGCACCATGACCACCTTTCCCAACTATTTTTAGGGAAAAAATATCAGCAGAAGCGCATCGAGGACCTGAGTCGGCAGATATAGTACCACAAGGAAGATCAGAAGAGATATGCATTCCAAAAATATTATCAACATTTTCAAGAGCACCTGCCTCAATCATCTTTAGAGCTCCTCTTGCAACTTCTTCACCAGGTTGAAATAAAAATTTAACAGTTCCATTAAGGTTATCTCTCATATCGTTTAAAACTCGAGCTGAACCAAGAAGCATAGCGGCATGTGTATCGTGACCACAAGCGTGCATAAGGCCTAGATTTTTGGAAGCATACTCTTTAGAACTAGTTTCAACCACGGCAAGTGCATCTATATCACCTCTAAGTGCGACTGTTCTACCTGGATATTTTCCTACAATTGTTGCAATTACACCAGTATCAGCAATAATTTCTGATTGAATTCCAAAACGATCCAATTCCTCTTTGATTCTGGCTGAAGTCCTGTACTCTTGAAGGCTTGCCTCCGGAAATCTATGGAACTCTCTTCTCATATCGATAACATAATTTTTATATTTTTTAGATAATTCTTTTGTTTTCATAAAATAATCCTCCTTTTAAAATTTTAATTATCTTCAATAACATATGTTTTAGCAAGATCTGTAAATCCATTTTTTTGTAAAACTAAGTTTTTCACATCTTTTCTAAATGCTAGATTGTAGTGGGGATAGACAAGTGTGTAGTGAGGTAGGTCTTCTTGAATAATCTCTTGTGCCTTAAAATAAAGTTCTTTTCTTTTATTTTGATCAATTGTATTTCTAGCTTCTAAAAGTATTTTGTCGACCTCTGTATTTTCATAAAAACTACGATTTCCAGATAACCCTTTTTCAGAAGAGTGGAATAGAGGATAAAGAGCAGGATCTCCATCCACAGAACCTATATTCCAAGAAAGCAGGTAAAGAGCTTTGTTTGGGCCAGCAGTTTTAGAAACATAAGCACCCCATTCAAAAGTTCGAATCTCTAAATCAATACCAATCTCTTTAACTTGAGCCTGAATAATTGTAGCAATATCAAGCCATGTAGATTGTGTAGCTGTCCACAACTCCATTTTTATTCCATTTGGATATCCTGCTTCAGTTAACAGTTGTTTTGCCAATTGGAAATTTTGTTCATATTTTTTTACATTTGGATTATAAACATCTAGAATAGGTGGAACAGGAGACCCTGCAGCAATAGCCGACCCTTTGAAAACAACTTCGGCTAAAACTTCGTTATCAATCGCATATGCAATAGCTTGTCGAAGTTTAGTATTTTTAAATAAAGGATTGCTATCATCAAAACCTAAATATAGAGTAGATGGTGCCTCGACTTCCATAAGGTTTAAATCTTTATGATTTTGAACAGCTTCCCTATCCATAATTCCTATATCAAAAGAGATATCAACTTCTCCAGTTTCAAGTGCAATCATTCGGTTGCTCACCTCTGGAATATTTCTAATAATCAAGGATTTATTTTTTGAAATTTCACCGTGATAATTTTCAAAAGCATTGACAATAATTTTCTCTCCCGGAATCCATTCTTTAAATTTATAAGGTCCTGTTCCAATAGGGTTTAAAAAGAATTTTTCTCCAAATTTTTCAGCAGATTTTTTACTTACGATTGATCCGCCAACCTGTGTAAGATATTTATTCATAGCCCCAAAAGGTTTGTCTGTTGTTATTTTTATTGTATACTCATTCATAGCTTCTATTGAAATAATAGGTACAAAATTATATCCAACTTGATGAGAATTTTTAGCTCTATTTAAAGAATAGACAACATCTTCAGATGTCATAGTTTCTCCATCATGAAATTTGACACCCTTTTTTAAATAGAAGATTGTATTCAAATCATCAACTTGCTCCCATTTTTCAGCTAACTGAGGGGTTATCTCTAAGTTTTCATCAATAGTAAGGAGAGATTCAAATATGAGATTTATAACTTTGTTAGAAACGGTATCAATACTTTTTTGTGGATCTAGAGTTTTAGCATCAGCTTTTTGTGCAATAATAAGAGTGTCACTGATTGACTCAATTTTATTAGATGCCAAAGTTGTTGAGAATAGAAAAATAAAAGTTAAACTGTTTAAAATAAGATTATTAATTTTGTTGTTCATAAAAATCATCTCCTTTTTAAAATTTATAAAAAAAACAGCCCTATTAGGCTGTTTAAAGAACTATAAAACAATTTTGAATTTTAAGATAGTAGGATTTTGGTAGTTTAAACTAATCCCTTATAAAATTAAAAAAGTTTAGAAAGTTATTTATAATTAGCCTAATAAAAATTTTTATATCAAAAAACTGTATCAGTATTATAAATGATAGCAGCAGATAAAAAAATAGACTAAATATAAATATAGACATAACTTTCCTCCTTGTTTAAAAAAATAGCACTGAAGTTTTTTTTATGGGACTTCAAATGTTTTGTTAAGTATAGTAAAAAAAAATATAATTGTCAAGAAAAAATAAAAAAATATTTTTTTGTTAAAAAATATACTATAATACATATCAGGAGGGATATTGTGAAAAATATAAAAAATAATTTAAAAATGAGTAATTTGTTATTAAAATCTTTTAATTTATTGAAGCAGATTCAAAAGGAGATTTACAAAGATTTTATAAATTTTAAATTTATAGAGGATATAGAGTTTAAATTTAAAAATGAAAATTTTAAAGAATCATTACAAAAAAATTTCTTTACACTATTGATGCTTTCAACTTTTGTTGAGGCAGGAATAAAAAAAGAAAGAGCTATAAGTTATGGCAAAATAATTATTTATTTAAGGCAAATTGTTACATCTACAGATAATGTGATAGATAACGAAAAAAAAGGGTTAATATATATAAAAAAATTACAAAATGATATTGTAAAAAATTCATTTATAACATTATTTTGTCAAGATGCTTTAACTAAAGAAGCACTGAAAATATCGGATTCTGACAATTTAGTGAGCATAAAAATTTTAGAAAAAATTTATTCGATTGCAATCAGTGAAAGTTTAAGAGATGTTTCTCAATATGAGATATATCCTGATGCTGAATATATTTTAAAAAAAATACATGCTGGAATAGGAGGTGAATTATTAGAAATCAGTTTAGAGATTCCGAAATATTTAGAAAAAAACATAAAAATGACAAACTATGCAAAAGGGCTTTATAAAATTGGAATGGGGTTACAGGCATTGGATGATTTTTTTGATATGGATGAAGACAGAGAGCAAGGAAAAGTAAATTTATTAACCTCTAAGATAAAATATGAAGAAAACAGTATTGAAGAAATAAAATCAGCATATTTAAATGAAGTTATGGAAAATACATATAAAGGTTTTAAAGTTTTAGAAGAAAATGGATTTCCAATATCAAAAGTAGGAACTAAAAAAATAATGAAAAAACTTTTTGAATTGAGAGGATTGAAAGACTATATATTTATTATAAAATAAGAGGTGTATATTATGAAAAAAGTAACATTATACTTGTTTTTTTTAATTACAATGATTTCTTATGCAGAAGATTCATATGTTGGATATTGGGAAATGCCTGATAAAAAAGTAGTAATACAAATAGAGAAAATTAACAATGAATATGTTGGGTATGTTCGGTGGTTGAAAAATTTGTATTATCCAGAAGGAGATAGTATGGAAGGGGTGGAACAGTTTGATAGAAAAAATTCAAATTCTAATTTAAGAAATAGAAAAATTATGAATTTACAAGTTGTTGGTGGACTTTATTTAAATAAATCTAAAACAGAGTTGGTGGATGGATGGATATATGATTCATGGAATGGAAAAATGTATTATGGAACTGTTAAAAAAATAGATGAAAATACTTTGAATTTAAGAGGTTCTTTAGATAAGTGGGGTATTTTAGGGTATTCAATGAAAGTTAAACGCGTAAAAATAAAGAATGGAAAAGTATATAATGTGGAGAAGGTTATACCAAATTAAGGGGAACCTTCCCATATTATATGAATCAGATCATTAATTTTTATTGATATTTTTTAAAAGTTCATTCATCTTTTTTATTTCATTCTCTTGAGAGGAAATAATATTCTCACACATATTTAACAGTATTTGATTTTTACCTTGTTCAAGATAAGCTTGAGCCATTTTAATAGCACCATTATGATGGATAATCATATTTTTTAAATAACTTGTTGTGATATCTTTTGATGTATTTGAATTAGATTTGTAAATAGACATATCTTTCATCATTTCGCTCATAATTTTTTCAAGTGTTAT
Organism: uncultured Cetobacterium sp.; assembly: GCF_947072685.1. Classification (GTDB taxonomy): domain Bacteria; phylum Fusobacteriota; class Fusobacteriia; order Fusobacteriales; family Fusobacteriaceae; genus Cetobacterium_A. The sequence continues at coordinate 60,348 of NZ_CAMTIK010000002.1, forward strand.
TTTAAACTCGGGGTTGTTATTTCCTCTTAAATCACCAGATTTTAAAAGGTTTTGCATTTCAATAACCTCTTTTTTTTGGGATTTAACTATTTCTTCAGCTAGTGATTTAACTTTTGAATCTTTTGTGTATTCAATTACTCCAAGACTACTAATGATAGCTGCTTCATGATGAGGAATCATAAATATAACAAAATTATTTGCAACATCATTTGTTAAAAATTTATCAGAGTTAGAATTCATCATAATCATGTGAGCGTAACTTTCGTATTCTTTGAAGAATTCATATTTTTTTGAAATAATATCATTAACTGAAGTTAATATAGTATAGGTTGTTTTGTTTATTTGTTTTTCATGTGAAATTGATTCGTTATGCTGTTTTTGTTCTTCGATTTGTGAAGCATAAGATGTCAGTGAAACAGTAGAAAATAAGGCAGCAATTCCAACCATTATATTTAAATTTTTAAAATCCATAAGATCCTCCTTAGTAAAGCATATGTAGTCTTATTATTAAAAATAAAATGAATATATCCTTTAAAAAAAATAAGAAGATAGAAAATCTACCTTCTTATTTTTAAGTTAAAAGTTTTCAATATCTTTATCTACTGTTGATATTGTCCCTAGCTGGAAATTATCAATCAAAACTTTAAGTACATTAGGAGTTAAAAATGCTGGTAGAGTAGGACCTATATGGATATTTTTAAATCCTAGGTGTAGAAGAGAAAGAAGTACTAAAACAGCTTTTTGCTCATACCAAGCAATATTGAATACAATGGGAAGATTATTGACATCATCTAATCCAAAAGCTTCTTTTAATTTTAAAGCAATCACTGCGAGAGAGTATGAATCATTACACTGCCCAGCATCTAGAACTCTAGGGATTCCGTCAATATCTCCTAAGTTTAGTTTATTGTATCGGTATTTAGCGCAACCGGCGGTTAAAATAACAGTATCTTTAGGAAGTGCAAGTGCAAAATCAGTATAGTATTTTCGATCTTGCATTCGAGCATCACAACCAGCCATTACATAGAATTTTTTTATTGCCCCAGATTTGACAGCTTCAACAATATTATCTACTAAGTTTAAGACTTGATTATGAGCAAAGCCACCATAAATTTCTCCTTTTTCAATCTCTATAGGAGGATTACAAGTTTTTGCTTGATTTATAATTTCAGAAAAATCTTTATTCCCACTATCATCTGGAGAAATATGTTTACAGCCAGACATTCCAGCAGAATTTGTAGTATAAACTCTATTTAAATACCCCGCAATTGTCCCTCTTGGAGGAACTAAGCAGTTGCTGGTAAAAAGTATAGGTCCATTAAAACTTATAAATTCTTTAGTTTGATGCCACCAAGAACCACCGTAATTTCCAACAAGATTTTCATATTTTTTAAAAAATGGATATGAATTTCCAGGAAGCATTTCTGAGTGTGTATAAACGTCAACACCACTATTTTTAGTCTGTTCTAAAAGTGTTTCTAAGTCTTTTAAATCATGCCCAGAGATTAGTATTCCTGGATTGCTTCTAACTCCCAAGTTAACCTTTGTTATCTCTGGATTTCCATAAGCGGAAGTATTAGCACTATCTAACAATTCCATGGCTAAAACACCATATTTCCCTACATCTAAAACCATTGTAACCAATTCATTTAAAGTTAAAGAATCGTCATCAATATTAGCAAGAGTTTTTTCTACAAAACTATAGATTTCAAAATTTTCTTTTCCTAAATTTTTAGCGTGCTCAACATAGGCAGCTAATCCTTTTAGTCCATATAAAATAGTTTCTTTAAGAGAACGGATATCTTCGTTTGGTGTTCTTAAGACACCTACTTTTCCAGCATATTCCAATAAAGTTTCTTCAGTTTGCATTTCACAAGTACAATCAATAAATTTAGAATATTTTTCAGGTATATTAATAGAAAGTTCAGAAATTTTTATTTCCAAAGCTTCCCGGTACATCTCTCCAGTTTCAATTTCGTCTATAATTGCACTATCGTCGAAATTAGCATTTGTAATTGTGATAAATAAAGCATTGATTATCCAACAATGCATCTCGTTGTCGAGTATTGTTTTTCCATCTAGTAAATTGATATATGCTGAAACTGTTTTAGCAGTATGAATTAATAAATCTTGTAATTTTGCAGTTTCAGGAGTTTTTCCACAAACCCCACGTATTGTACATCCTTTATTCATAGCAGTTTCTTGACATTGGTAGCAAAACATTGACATAATTTACCTCCTAAATAAAATTATTTTATAGATATATTCATATAATTTTTTCTTGATACTATTCTATCTTAACGGGACATATTTTATATTCAGGTGTTTTGGAGTTAGGTTCTAAGAATTCACTTTCAGTTAATAGATTTACAAGGGTATCGGAAAAGTGAAATGGAACAAAAATAACACCATCTTTAACTCCCTCTCTCAATTTAATTTTGGTAAAAATTTCTCCTCTTCGAGATTTTATCTTTATATAATCCCCGTCTTTTTTCTTGAGATTTATAATCATTTTTGAATTCATTTCGGCATAAGCTTCGGGACATTTTTCATTTAATCCGTTAACTTTTCCAGTCATGGTTCTTGTGTGATATTGATAAAGAACTCTTCCTGTAGATAAATAATAAGGGTATTCCTCACTTATAGTTTCTAGTGGATTGATTACTTCAACAGGAATGAGAGAATAGCGTCCGTTTTTAGGGGGATTATTTTCATATAGAAATTTAGTTCCTTTTTTATTTTTTAGTGGCCATTGTAAGCCCTCATTTTCAATTAGAGTATAGTTATACCCATGATAGAGAGGTGTTATGTTTGAAATTTCATCCATAATACTTTCAGGAGTTTTATTTGTTTGTTCATAGCCCATACGTGACATAAGTTCAAGAATAATATCTAGATCAATTTTAGATCCCTCAGGAGAATTAACAACTTTTCGAACCCGCTGAACTCTTCTACCAGTATTTGTAAAAGTACCTTCTTTTTCAGCAAAACAACTTGAAGGTAAAACTACGTCAGCATGTTGAGCAGTTTCAGTTAAAAAAATATCTTGTACCACTAAAAAGTCTAGTTTTTCAAAAGAATTTTTTAAATGGTTTAAATTTGGATCTGAAATAAAAGGATTTTCACCCATAATATATAAAAACTTCATCTCATCTTTAAAAATTTTATCTGTCATTTCAACAACGGTTAGACCAGATAAAGGGGAAATTCCAGAAACTCCCCAAAATTTTTCCATATTTTTTCTAGCGAGGTCATCTTCAATTTTTTGATAACCTGAAAAAATATTTGGAAAAGCTCCCATATCACACGCTCCTTGGGCATTGTTTTGTCCACGTAAAGGATTTATTCCAGCGTTTAGTTTACCAATATTACCACAAATAAGAGCTAGATTTGAAAGAGCAATAACATTGTCAGTTCCATTCCGGTGTTGAGTATTCCCCATCCCTAAATAGATTGCGGCTATATCACTAGAATAGATTTTAGCAGCCTCGATAATTAGACTAGGATTAACATCACAAATTTTTCCTGAATACTCAGGTGTATATTTATCTACAGAATTTTTTAAATTTTCAAAACCATCGGTGTAATTTTCAACAAATTTAGAATCGTATAGATTGTTTGAAATAATAAAATTAATCATTGCATTTATAAGTGCAATATCTGTTCCAGGAGTAATTTTCAAAAATATGTCGGCCTCATCTGAAAGATCTATATCTCTTATATCAGAAATAATTAACTTAGCTCCTTTTTGGATTGCATTTTTTAACTTAGCTCCTAAAACAGGATGATTTTCTCTGATATTTTCCCCAGATAAAAAAATAACTTTTGAATTTAAGCTTTCATTTATACTGTTTGACATAGCCCCAAATCCTAAAGTTTTTTCAAGAGCGATGGAAGAGGAACTGTGACACAGTCTTGAACAGTGGTCAACGTTATTAGTTTTAACTACCCCTTTAAAAAATTTTTGAAAAAGATAGTTTTCTTCGTTGGTACATTTTCCTGAAGAGAGGGCTCCTATGCTCTGAGGAGTATAGCTTGTTATAGTGTCTTTTAATTTGTTTACAATTAAAGAAAAAGCTTCATCCCAAGTTGCTCTTTCTAAAATTCCATTTTTTTTGATAAGAGGAAATTTTAACCTGTCTGGGTGATTTACATAGCTATAACCAAATTTTCCTTTAACACAAAGTAAGCCCATATTAGGCTCTGTTAAATCGGGAGTGGCGCTTAAAATAGTGTTATCTTTTTTTTCAAATATAATTTGACATCCAACTCCACAATATCCACAAGTAGTTTTGATTTTTTTAGTTTCCCAATGTCTAAATTTAATTTTAGATTTTGGAAGAAGGGCTCCGACAGGACAAAAGCTGACACAGTTCCCGCAAGAAACACAGGATGAAGAATTAATATTATCAGCTCCATTTGCCCAAGTATGGATTTTACCATTTGTTTGTTTTAATTTTAGTGCATGGTTACATTGGAGTTCACGACATATTTGTGCACATTTCCCACATCCGATACATTTGTTGGGATTGATTGAAAAAAATGGATTAGAGCTATCTTCAAGAATAAGTTCTGTTGAATTAGAAATTGTTTTATCAACTCCATATTGATAGCAATAGTTTTGAAGTTTACATTCTCCAGACTTCTCACAAATAAGACAATTGGTGTGGTGACTATCGATATATTTTTGGAGTAGATTTTTTCTATTTTGAATAACTTCTATATTTTCAGAATTAACAATCATTCCATCAGAAATTGGAGTTTTACAACTTTTAGTAATTTTGCCATCAATAGTAACAGCGCACATCCCACATATCCCGAGTTTTTTTTCAAATCTTTGGTCATGGCAAAAGGTAGGGACGTCAATATCTATTGATTTTAATGCCTCTAATACAGATATATTGGTATCGAAGTGATAAAAATTATTATTTATAGTAACTTTAATCATAGTATCCTCCTATTGAAAAGTTAAAAAAAGCTGAGGTATAAAATAGAACCTCAGCACTCTTATTCTGTTGGATTATTCTTTTTCAAACTCCTCTTTTCCAGCTCCACAAATAGGGCAAACCCAAGAGCTAGGAACATCTTCCCACTTTGTATTTATAGCTACACCATTATCAGGATCTCCAATTGAGGGATCATACACCCAATCACATACAACACATTTCCATTTTTCCATAAAAATACCTCCTACCTAGTTTTATCTTAAAAATATTATAATTACTTAAAAAAGGTTTACTTTGATTTTTTAGTTTTTCCTTTAAAAAAAATGAAATATTTAGAATTTTTTTGCTATAATATTTCTTAAGAAAACAAGATTAAAGGAGAGTGGATATGAAAAATATTAAAATTGGATTTATCGGCACAGGGAACATGGCTCAAGCGATGTTAAATGGATTTTTAAACAATTCGGAGATTAGATCTAAAAACATATTTATTTATGATTTAGATGAAGAATTAGTAAATAGATTAGAACAGAAATACATGTTAACTAAAGTCAAAGATAAAAAAGAATTAGTTATAAGTTGTGATGTTGTTATTTTATCTGTAAAGCCAAATATATATCCAATGATAATAAATGAGATAAAAAAGGATATAAATTTTAATAAGATTGTTATAAGTATAACTCCAGGATTCTCAATAGAGGAGTTGAAATCATATTTTGGAAAAGATGTAAAGATAGTGAGGACAATGCCAAACACACCGGCCATGGTTGGGGAAGGGATGACAGCATATTCTATAGATGAAACATTAAATACTGTAGAAGAAAAAACAGTAAGGAATATTTTGAAAAGTTTTGGAAAAATTGAAAAAGTGGACGAGAAATTGATGGATGTTGTTGTTGCAACAAGTGGCTCTTCTCCAGCATATGTATATATGTTTATTGAGGCTTTAGCCGATGGAGCTGTTAGGGGTGGTATGCCTAGAGATAAGGCGTATATTTTTGCTGCTCAAGCTGTTTTAGGAAGTGCTAAGATGGTTTTAGAGACAGGGATTCATCCTGGAGCTCTTAAAGATATGGTTTGTTCACCTGGAGGTACAACTATTGAAGCAGTGGCGCACTTGGAGAAGACGGGATTTAGAAGTTCAATTATTGAAGCTATGGAAAGTTGTATCGAAAAGGCTAAAAAAATGAATTTATAATAAAAAAAGGAATTGTAACACTTATGGGATATATTTAGATGAAGTAATATTACAAAATGATTTACATTGGGAGGAAAAATGAATTTTAATCAATCGTTTAATATGTTAAAAAATAATAGAGGTGAACCTATTTTTGAAAGTTTAGGACATGATATGATTGTATTTTTAGTTAGATTGCTGGCATTTCTACTGATAATTTATATTGGAAGTTATTTTGTTAAAAAAGTAGATAAGTATATAGAAAAAATTCCGGTTGTAAATCAAGATATAAATACAAAGCAGTTTACAAAATCAATAACAAAATTAGGGTTAAATTTAGTATTTTTTCTGATAGGACTATTAGCTTTTGGTTTTAGTGAAAGTTCAATAGCGACAATGATAAGTGCGATAGGGTTAGGAATTGGAATCTCTTTAAAAGAGTTTTTATCCAATTTAGCAGGAGGGGTTGTTTTGTTTTTTTCACGTCCTTTCAGTATTGGAAATTTCATAAAAATAAATGGAGTTATGGGAGAGGTTGTTAAAATAGAGGTTTTTTCTACTCATATAAACAGTTTGGATGGAAGAAGAGTTATTATCCCAAATAATGTGATGATAAGTGGGAATATAATTAATTATGATACAAATCTTTTCAGAAGAATAAAGTTGATGCTATCGGTTTCTTATGATTCGGATATGAAGAAAGTTATTGATATTTTAGAGAATATATCTAAAACATACGATGGACTTGATAGAACAAGGGAAAATTTTATAAACACGATGGAATATGGAGATTCAAGTATAAATATATTATTTATGGTTTGGACTCCAACTAAAGGATATTATAAAGTTCGTGGGGAGTTGATGGCTTATATTTTAGATGTTTTTAATAAAGAAAATATAAATGTTCCATTTAATATTTTAGATATCAATTTATCTCAAAATAAATAAAAACGGAGGTCAAAATGAATTTAAAAAAAGTTTTAATTTTCCTGTTAATTTCTTCAAATTTAATGGCCATATCTATTAGAAGTATAGAGTTTAAAAAGAGCGGGGAAAATTATTTGTATGAAGTAGATGTTCCCAATATAAAATCAGACGATATTAAATATCAAAATAGCTTCAATAAAGAAATAGAAAATTTGAAAAATAAAACAATTCAAGATGTTTTGAAAATAACAAAAGAGAATGAGGAGTTTAATATACAGTCTCAATTGGTTATGAAATACGAAGATTATAAAAGTGAAATTGGTATCACGAGTATAATTTTAGAAACATACGAATATACTGGTGGGGCTCACGGTATGACAAATTTAAAAGTTTTTAATTTAAACTCTAAAAGTGGTGAAGATATTAAAATAGAAAAAATAATGAAATTAGAAGGCTTAAAATATTTACAAGAACAAATACAAAAAGAGATACAAGAAAATTTGATTGGTCCTTTAGAGGAGCGTATTTATTTTCCAGATGCAAAAGTAGATATAAGAAATGCAAACATATATTTCGACGGTGAATTTGTAGTAATCATATTTAATCTATATGATATAGCACCCTATTCATCAGGAATGCCAACATTTAAATATTCTTTAGAAAGTGTAAAACAATATCTAATTGCTATAGAAAATAGCTAAAAAAATGCCTATTGAATAACTAAGTTATTCAATAGGCATTTTATAATTATTCAGTTATTGGATATCCAGTAACTGAATTTTCTAGTGATTCAGATTCACTTATTTGTTGTGATTTTATTTTTCTCTCCCAAAATTCAGCATGTTCAATATCTAAATCTTTAGGATTAAAAGTAATATTTCCATGACCTTTTTCTTTAAGCTGTTTTTCATAATCCCATAAAACTTTTAGTGCCGGTTTATAGATAAAGCCCATAGCCAAAATGTTTATCCAGGCAGTAACAGCTACTCCAATATCTCCAAGAGTCCAAGCAATACCACTTTTTCTGATTGTTCCTAAGTAAATTGTTCCTAAAATTACAACTCTTATGATATTAACAGCAATTTTAGTAACTTTTTTTCTGAAATCTTCATTTTTAATAGTTCTTTTGGCTAAATAGGTTATATTTGTTTCAGCTATATAATATGAAGCCATAGCTGATGTAAATGCAAAGAAGAATAAAGCTATAGCAATGAAAGATTTTCCAAAGCCAGGAAGGAAAGTATTTATAGCATACTGAGTGTATGCTGGTCCCATATCTACCCCAGGAAGATTATTGATTAGAAGACCACCTTCAGGATTCTGAACGTTATACATTCCTGAAACAATAATCATAAATGCGGTTGCAGAACAAATAACGATTGTGTCTATAAATACAGATAGTGCTTGTACAAATCCTTGTTCAGCAGGATGATCACTTTCAGCAGTAGATGCTGCGTGAGGTGCTGTACCTCTTCCAGCTTCGTTTGAGTATATTCCTCTTTTAACTCCCCAAGATATTCCTGCTCCCAGCATTCCAGCAAAAATTTGGTTTTTTCCAAAAGCGGAACTTATAATTAGAGAGAAAACCTCAGGTACTTTAGTGTAGTTAGCAATAACCATACCAATAGCCATCATTAGGTAAATAGCTCCCATGAAAGGAACAACAAATTCAGAAACAACAGCAATTCTTTTGATTCCACCAAATATAATAAGAGAGATCAAAGAAACTAATATTAAGCCTATTATTTGGGAATCTATATCAAAAGCTACTCTCATACTACTTGCAATTGAGTTTGCTTGGACCCCAGGTAAAAGAAATCCCATGGCAATAACAATCAATATAGCGAAAAGTATCCCAAATCCTTTTTTACCAGTTCCTTTTTCGATATAGTAGGCGGGTCCTCCTCTATATTCACCATCAACTTCTTCTTTGTAAAGTTGTCCAAGAACACACTCAATGAAAGATGTACTCGCACCTAAAAGTGAGATAACCCACATCCAAAATATAGAACCTGGTCCTCCTAAAGAGATAGCAGTTGCCACTCCGGCAATATTTCCTGTTCCAATTCTTCCGGCAAGCGTTGTACATAATGCTTGGAAAGAAGATATACCTTGGCTTGATTTTTTTCTTTTAAGCATCAATTTACCCATCTCTTTTAGGTATCTAAGTTGAACAAATTTTGTTTTATACGAAAAGAATCCCCCCGCACCAAGACATAAATATACAAAGAAATCACTTTGTACAATAGAATTTACTAATTTTACTCCAGTTTCAAAACTCATTAAATCCTCCCAATGTTGTAATTAATAATTTGTAATCTCTTTAGGAAAGTTAGTTATTATTCTTGTAACTCCCATTTCTTTTAAAACTCTAGCATCTTTTTTTAAATTTACAGTCCAAACGTTTATATCGATATTTTTACTATTTAAATAGTTTATGTCTTCTTGTTTTAAAAAATTTTTATCAGCATGGTAACCACAGATATCAAATCCTAGATTTTCAATATATTTATCTAAATGGATCAAGCTTCCTTCGATAAGAATACCGATTTTAATATTCTTATCCAAATTTTTTAAATTCTTTAACAAGTTATGACTAAATGAAGAAACAACTATATTTTTATTAGGATATTTTTTTAAAATCTCAAATAGTTTTACTTCGGTCCCTCTTTCCTTAGAAAACTCCTCTTTTAATTCAATATTAATAAATTTGTCATCTGGAATAATGTTAAGAGTTTCTTCTAATGTAGGGATTCGTTCATCCTTGTAATCGTTTGAAAACCAGCTCCCAACGTCTAATTTTTTTAATTCTTCAAGTGTGAATTCTTTAAGATTCCCTTTTCCATTAGAAGTTCTTTCAAGCGTCCAATCATGAAACACTACAATTTTGCCATCCTTGGTTTGTTGAATATCGAATTCAAAACCATCACACCCATCTTTTAAAGCTTTTTTAAAAGCGGATAAAGTATTTTCTGGGGATGTACCAGAAGCACCACGGTGTGCTAATATTTCCATTTAAACCTCCTTAAAAATAAAAAAAGCAAAAAAACCTAGTAAAGGTTTTCTCGCTCTCTCTTTTCTCTCTTGCGATACAAATATATTATATATTTATTCACAAAGAATGTCAAATATGTTTACAAAATTTATACATTACGTATATTAAGATAAAAATAAGCTCATAAATTATTTGGCTATATTTATAAAAGTATCATAGTAGGCAACTTGTCCTCCAATATCTGATACTAGGTTCTCTGTAAGGAAGTTAGGATTGCCCTGTTGATTATTCCACTTCATAAATATATAGGCCTCATTTAATCTTAAAGATGGATCTATAAAGAGTTGTGAATAGATGCTTCCGTTCTTAGAAGAAACTTTTACAATATCTCCTTCTGTATAATTAATAGAATTTTTATCTGAAATAAAAAGTGTTGAGTATTTTATATTTTTTGAGGTATGTTGGCTAAAAAGGCTATCCTTACTATGCGGTGAAACTAATCTGATTGGATAATTTGAATTTCCAACTAAAGATTTCATGAAAACAGGCATGGGATTAAACCCATCTTTTAAAGCTGTTTTGCTAAAAATTTCAATTTTACCAGAAGGAGTTTTAAATTTCTTGTCTTCCCATGCAATATATCCCTTTTGGATATTTATATCTTTTAGCTTCAAATCCTCAACGGTTATATTAAGTGGTAATAAAACATTATTCAAATACTCTTCTTTAGAAACTTGTGGATAATTTGTCATATTTAATTTCAAAGCTAATTTCTTAAAAAATTCATATTCATCCATGAGTTTGTTTAAAGGATCTATAACTTTATGGTTATACATAAGAGAAGGCATCAACATTGAAGAGTAAAGGATATCTTCTGTCTCCAATGTGTTTGTTACAGGTATAATTAAATCACTGTGTTCAGCTGTATCAGTCATAAACATATCAAAACAAACTTTAAATGGAATAGAATTAAAAGTTTTTAAAGTTTGATTTAAATTAGGAAGTTGTGTTAGAGGATTTGCCTTACTTATAAAAATCGCCTGAATCTTATTACTTTCAACAAAATTTGGGAAATCAACTATAGGGAATTCGCGAGCATTTTTAGCAAAACTCAAACTATTATATGGGTCTTTATTTAAAAGTTGAGGATAAACTCTGTTTGAATAAAAAATACCAGATCCTTTGGTTCCAATATTTCCAGTAATACTCATAAGAGCATCTATACATCGCACACTATTTCCACCGTTAGAATATCGTTGAAGACCATATCCAAGAAATGTCATAATATTCCCTGTTGAAAAATAAGAAAGAATAGAATTAAAAATATCCAAGCTCAAACCACACTCGTTCAGAAGCTCTTGCAAATCTAAAGTTTTTAAGTAATCTTCAAAACATTTTAGTCCGATAATATTAGCGTTACAAAAAATAATATCATTCATTTTTCTTTCTAATAATATCTTGCTCAGCGCTAATGCTAGAGCTCCATCTGACCCTGCTTTTAAGCTTATATGTAAATCACTAATTAAAGATGTTTCATTTTTTCTAAAATCAATAGTTATAATTTTTGTACCATTTTTCTTAGCTTTTATAATTTTTTTATATAAATGAATCGACGTAACTGCTGGATTTCTAGACCACAATATAATTGTTTTAGCATTTTTTAAATAAATCAAATCACTTGTCTTCTTATCTCCAAAATCATAATCCTGTGCTGCAGAACCAGCAGACCAACAAGTTCCGCCAAAAGCTGTAGATATCCCACCAAAAAAATTAAAAAAAATATCTTCAATACCTTTTAATAATCCACCAGCCCCTGATTCTGCATAGTGAATAATAGATTCAGAACCACTTTTTTTAATATCTAAAAGTTTGTTTTTAATAATTTCTAGTGCCTCTTCAAAAGAGATGGGTTGAAAGACACCATTAACTTTTAAAAGAGGACTTAAAAGTCTATCTTTATCATATAATCTATTCAAATGTTTTAAGCCTTTTGAACATAAAAATCCATCCGTGAGTTCATTGCTTTTATTCCCTGTTATTTGAACGACCCTATTATTTTTTTTATGAACATCCATTTTACAAGCATCAAAACAATCTAATGAACAGCTATTTGTAAAAATTTCCATAATTTCCTCCTCAGAAAAATATTTATATAAAGCAAATTAATTATATCATATTCGTGAAAAAAATGTTATTATGAAAGGATGAGAAAAATTAACAGGAGGAAATAGTGAAACAAGAATTAACACTACAAAATGGAGATATTAAGAAGCTTCTGATAAAATATTCAATACCTGCGATTATAGGAATGCTTGTAAGTGCTCTATATAATGTTGTAGATAGAATTTTTATAGGAAATATGAAAGATGTTGGAGCTTTAGCAATAACAGGCGTGGGAATAACAATGCCTATAGTAACAATTGTTTTAGCTTTTTCAATGTTGATAGGAATTGGAGCCACAGCGAATATCTCCATAAAATTAGGACAAGGTAAAAAAGAAAGTGCAGAAAAAATTATGGGGAATATAATTACTCTGTCAATTATTATAGGGTTTCTAATAACTATTTTAGGAATTATTTATAAGAAAAATATTTTAATAGCTTTTGGAGCGAGTGATTCTACAATAAAATATGCTGAAGAGTATATTGGGATAATTTTATATGGAACTATATTTAATATAATGGGTTATTCTTTGAATAGTACAGTAAGAGCGGATGGAAATCCTAAAATTGCTTCAATAATAATGGTTGCGAGTTGTCTGTTTAATATAATCTTAGACCCAATTTTTATTTTTACATTAAATATGGGAATCCAAGGTGCTGCATATGCAACTGTTATATCGCAAATTTTAACAGCAGTACTTTCAATAGCATACTATATGAGTAAAAAATCAAATTTAAAAATTAAAAAAATAAATTTATCTTTAGACAAAGATATAGTGAAGTTAATCTTTGCAATAGGGGTATCACCATTTACTATGCAACTTGCAACAAGTATGGTACAAGTTGTAAATAATAATGCATTAAAAGCTTATGGTGGAGATTTAGCTATTGGAGCTATGGCAACAGTGAATGCGGTAGCATTATTATGCTTTATGCCAGTTTATGGTATTTCTCAAGGTGCACAACCAATAATAGGGTATAATTTTGGAGCTAAACAATACGATAGGGTTGAACAAGCTTTTAAAATATCAGCTGGAGTTGGAATTATAATATTTTTAATAGCTTTATTTTTTGTAGAATTATTTCCTGAAAATATTGTTGGATTATTTAATAAAAATCCTGATATAATGGCAATTTCAGTTCACGGAATGAGAATATATTTGATGGCAATGCCATGTATAGCTCTTGGTATGGCTGGAAGTAATTATTTCTTAGCGATTGGTGAAGGTAAGGCCGCTATGTTCTTAAGTCTTTTAAGACAAGTGATACTACTGATTCCGTTAATTATGTTGTTGTCTAGAATGTATGGATTAACAGGGGTTTGGTTAGCGCAGCCTATTTGTGATTTAGTGGCAGCTGTAGTGACTATGTATATGGTTATGAAAAATTTGAACAGGTATAATAATCGTGAGACTGTCTTTTCTGAAATAAGAATATATGAGTAAAAAATTAAAAGTTCAAATAGAGTTAATATTAACTCTATTTGAACAAATTAATTTTTTTTCCAATATATGTAATTGAAACAGTAACAATAATCCCTATAAATGTATCAAGAATTCTTTTAAATCCATATATATAAGGAGCTTCTGGAGTTATTCTATACATAATAATTAAAAATACGACTGATCCTATTGCAGATGGAATTTTTAGTTTTTTTTCACAAAAATAGATAACTATAATTTCACCGATAATAAGTTTTATAATAAAAGATATAGCTATATATGAAAAAACAACACCGATTAATCCCCCTACGATAGTTCCAATAGCTCTACTTTTAGCAGATTCTATTAATTTATCAAAATCTACGTTTGTAATTATAACACATGTAATAGCTGCATAAAATAGTCCCAGATTATTTACTTTAAAAATATTTCCTAGCAAGGTGACAATAACAATTGAAAGTATTGTTATTATTGCTTTTTCTGACAGTTCATTCATATTTTATATTCTCCCTTTATACATTTTTATATAAGAAATACGATTATTATATCTAATTTCCTTTCTAATACTATCTTTTATTCAAATTTCATGATAAAATTATTCTATTGTCAATTATTTTTAAATAAAAAAAATTAATATATAGGAGTTAAATTTTTATGGGTATTTTAAATGTAAGTAATGTTAGTCATGGATTCGGTTCTAGAATTATTTTAGAAGATGCTTCTTTTAGATTGTTGAAAGGTGAGCATATTGGACTTGTTGGAGCTAACGGAGAAGGGAAATCAACTTTCTTAAATATTATAACGGGAAAATTAATGCCCGATGAAGGAAAAGTAACATGGTGTAATCATATCACCACTGGATATTTAGATCAGTATAGTACCTTAGAAAAAGGAAAAACAATAAGAGATATTTTAAGGTCTGCTTTTGCTCACATGTTTGAATTAGAACAAGATGTTATGAACTTATATGAGAAAATGGGAGATTGTACTCCTGAAGAGATGGATATTGTTTTGGAAGAGGTTGGAGAGATTCAAAGTATTTTAGAAGGTGCAGATTTTTATAATCTGGATTCTAAAATAGAAGAATATGCTGCTGGATTAGGGTTACTTGATATTGGATTAGAAAAAGATGTATCTGAGTTATCTGGAGGACAAAGAGCAAAAATTTTATTAGCTAAAGTTTTACTTGAAAATCCAATGATTTTAATATTGGATGAGCCCACAAACTTTTTAGATGAAGATCATATTTTATGGTTAAAAAACTTTTTACAAAATTATGAAAATGCATTTATATTAGTTTCCCACGATATACCATTTTTAAATGATGTTACCAATGTTATATACCATATTGAAGCTGCAGTATTGACAAGATATACTGGAGATTATTACAAATTTAAAGAGATGTATGAATTAAAAAAGCGTCAAATTGAAATGGCATATAAAAAACAACAAAAAGAGATAGCACATCTAGAGGATTTTATTGCTCGTAATAAAGCACGTGTTGCTACAACAAATCTTGCAAAAGATAGACAAAAGAAATTGGATCGTATGGATATTATTGAAATAGCCAGAGAAAAACCAAAGCCTATATTTGGTTTTAAAACAGCTAGAACTCCATCAAGAGAGATTGTTGCTGTTGAAAATTTAGTTATAGGATACGAAGAAGCGTTAACAAGACCAGTTAGTTTTTCAATAGAACGTAATCAAAAGATTGCAATAAAAGGGGTTAATGGTTTAGGGAAATCCACTCTTTTAAATACATTGCTAAGAAATATAAAGCCTCTTTCTGGAGAGATTGAGCATGGACAGTTTTTACAGATTGGTTTCTTTAAACAAGAGGAGGAGAGTAGTAATACTCAAGTTTTGGATGAATTTTGGAATGAATTCCCAGGATTAACAAATGCTGAAGCTAGAGCAGCGCTTGCTAGATGTGGATTGACAAATGATCATATAACAAGCCAAATGAAAGTCTTATCGGGTGGTGAAAATGCAAAAGTTAGATTGGCAAAAATTATGAACCGTGAAATTAATTTTTTGGTTTTAGATGAGCCTACAAACCACTTAGATATAGAAGCTAAAGAAGAGTTGAAAAGAGCGATTAAAGAATTTGCGGGAACAGTACTTATGGTAAGTCACGAGCCAGATTTTTATATGGATATCGCTACTGAAGTTTGGAATGTCGAAGATTGGACAACAAAAATAATATAAAAAATAAAAAATCTTTCCAGTATTGTTTTGGAAAGATTTTTTTGTTATAAAAAAGAAAAATAGTTATTTCTTAGAAAATAAAGGTATTGTAATTAAAAACAGTATAGTTTGGAGGGGAATGTGGAAAATAAGATTTTGCTTTTAGTTGGTGGTGGGCATGCTCATGTCTATCTCTTAAATAAAATTATTAAAGAAAAACAAAAGTTTAAAACGATTCTTATTTCAACAAATAAATACCAATTTTACTCGGGCATGGCTTCTGCATATATTGAAAATATTTATTCAGATGAGGATATATGTTTTGATTTGAAGGTATTGTGTAAACTTGGGGGAATAGAATTTTTAGAAGACAAAGTTGTTTCGATAGATCCTCAAAAGAAGTTAGTCATTTTGAGTAGTGGTCAAAAAGTAAGATTTGATGTTGTTTCTTTTGATACTGGTTCAGAGTTAAAAATAGACGAAAAAAATATAAATCATAAAAATTTGATTGGAATTAAACCGTTAACAAACTTAAAAGAAATAAAAGAAAGATTACAAAATTCCAGCTTAGATAAAATTAAAGTTTTAGTAATTGGTGCAGGTGCAGCCGGTATTGAATTATCTTTTGGCGTTAAAGAACTTGGGAAGCAACTTAGTAAAGTTTTTGAGGTTCATCTTGTGGATAGAGGAAAGAGTATACTCCCTACATTTCCTAAGAAAATACAAGAAATTGTACTTAAAAGATTAAGTGAAAATAATATTTCTTTATATTTAAATGAGGAAGTAGAGTCTATAGAAACTCAGAGATTGGTAACGAAAAAAAAAATGATATTAGAATACGACATTATTTTGTGGGCAGGGGGTCCGACATCCAATCCAATGTATGAAAAAGCAGCAATGAGTGTAGATGAGAAAGGATATATGATTGTAAATAATTTTTTGCAAAATATTGATTATCCATATATATTTGGTGCAGGAGATTGTGTTGGGATAAAGAATTATAGCTATATCAAAAAAGTTGGGGTATATGCAATAAAAGAAGCCCCCTACCTTTGGAATAACATAGTAAATTTTTTTAATAAAACACCTTTAAAAAGTTATGTTCCACAGAAAGATTTTTTGCTCATACTTTCTCTTGGAAACAAAGAAGGGGTTTTAAGTTATAAAGGGTTTGTGCTGAAAGGTTATTTAATTTGGAAGTTAAAAAACTATATAGATGAAGGGTTTATGAGGAAATTTAAAAATAAGCAGAAAAAGAACCACTAATTTTTTAGTGGTTTGCTGTTTATATTTTCTTTTGATTTCTTACCATTCCACATTTTTGATCTGGAAGATATTCAAAATCATATCTATTGTATAAATTGTCAGCTGGAGAAACGGCTATTAAGCAAACATAGCTGTCTTCGTGAGTATTTTTATTTAAAAATTTATTTATTTCATCCATTATTTGGGTAGCGTACCCTCTCCTATGATAATCTCTATCAACCATTATATCACTAATGATATATGTAATTCCACCATCTCCAACAACTCTACCAAATCCAATTAAAAGATCTCGATCATACATACATACAGTGAGCAAAGAATTTTGCAATGCGATTGAAGCACGAGATGGATCCTTTTCTCCTGTGCCTGCTCTTTCTCTTAGTGATAAATAATCACTTATATTTGGTTTTTTTAAAATTAATTTCATATAAAGCCTCCTATAAAACGCTATTTGGTTGGATTGTTATCAATCCTTCAACTATCCGATAATTTGTGTGTTGAATCTAATCACAATCCAAAAAAAAATTGTAATGAGATTATTATTATATCATTTTATATGAAAATAGTAAATGAAATATATTCAGTTCTACTAGAATGTTTTAAAAAAATACAAAAAATAAAACTAGGTCCCTAAAAGAACCTAGTTTCCACACATACACACTTTATTATACATTTAAGGAAAATGTACTTAAATTAAGTATATACCATATCAATTAATTAGACAAATATAATAATTATATGAGATAGATATATGAAAGAGAAGAACTAGAAGGAAGGATAAAAAAGGAAAAAAAATAAAATAGAGTATAATATATATATAAACAGAATCAAAAGGGGCGCTATGGATAAAAATAAAATAATACTTAAAAAAATAATGATGGGTTTAATTTTAATAATAATTTTAGTGATAGGATTTATTGTATTTCCTTGGAATATTTAGGAGGATATTATGGCAGAATACAAAGTATTAAACATTACAGGAATGAATGCTGAAAGTATTCAAAATCAGATGAATATAATTTATAAAGATGGATGGAATTATAAAGAAACTGTAAACTATATATTGAATGATTCAGATATGAAACAATCAATAATGATCTTTGAAATAAATAGACAATATAAATAATTTTTTTGAGAATACTATTGACAAAACACAAAAAATGTAATATTTAATATATGAGAGCTATTAGCTTCTCTTATAAAATTAAAGGAGATTGAAATGGGTAACGGAAGAATGAAATTTGATCAATTCGATGAAAATGAAATGGATTTTGCTACTAAGGGGTTTGTAAGAGGTGAAAAAGAAAACAGGAAAAAAATTCCTAAAATGAGAAAAGATTTTAAGGAAAAGGAAAAAGAGAAAGTGTTGAATGATAAAAAGAAATTTTATGATTTTATGACACAAGATGTAGATATAGAAATGGCATAAATTTTAATAGCTGGCTTAGACCAGCTTTTTTAGTAACCGAAAATTAGGAGGAGTAAAATGTATAATTCAATAGAAATTCAAACTAAAAATAGTTTTTTAAGAAAAGTTTTTTTACAAATGTTCTTGGGGCTTCTTGTTACTGGCGCAGTATCTTGGAGTGTAGTTCAAAGTAGTCAAATGATTTCTTTTGTTGGAAATTATATGACGTTTATAATAATTGCAGAATTAATTTTGGTTTTAGCCCTTAATTTTGGAATAAATAAAATTAGTGGTGGAACCGCAAAAGTTCTATTTATAACTTATTCAGCTATGAACGGTTTAGTTTTGTCAATTGTGATGTTGATTTATAATCCGATTTCAATACTGTATGTATTGGCTGTTACATCATTAATTTTTGTTGTTATGACTATCTACGGATTGAGAACAAAGGAGGATTTATCTGCATATGATGGATTCTTCAAAGGTGGTTTGATAACATTAGTTGTAGTCTCTCTCCTAAACATTTTTTTAAAAATATCTATATTGGACTGGTTTATATCTGTTTGTGCAGTTGTTTTATTTACAGCTCTAATCGCATATGATATAAATAGAATTGTAAAAATATTTCAATTAGATAATATGTCTGAAGAGGACTACAATAAGTTTTCAACTATTGGAGCTTTAATGCTGTATCTGGATTTTGTAAACCTATTTCTTAATTTGTTGAGATTATTTGGAGGTAAAAGAGATAATTAAAAAAGGGACTTTAAAGCAAGTCCCTTTTTTAATTATCCTTCTATCCAATTGGTTTTTTGAATAATCTCTTCTATTAAAGAATGACCCATGTTTGGGTGTATTGTTTCCTCGTGAGAGATTGTAACTATTGACATAGCCATTGCAAATTTCACTGTTTCTTTAATTGGAAGTTTATTGATATATCCTAACCCCAATCCAGCAACAAAAGAATCTCCAGCTCCAGTTACATTTCTAACTGTAACATCAGTTGCTTTTAATGTACCTGTTTCAACTCCATTAGTATAGTATATTCCCTCAGCATCTAGACTGATAAATACATTTTTTACCCCTAAAGAGAGAAAGAAATTCCCAACTTTTTCAAGGTCAGCCTTGTTATTGATCTTAATTCCAGATAACACTTCAGCTTCTACTCGATTAGGTTTTATAGTATGAAAGTATTTGATAAGATGTTTAACTTTTTCAGCTTTTGTAGATGAAATTGGATCCAAAATAAAGTTAGTTTTCCCTTGGAATTTAGTTAAAATATACTCTAAATTGATAGGATCATCAGCATCTAAGAAAGTGTATGCAGCATTTTCAATCATAGGACCTTTAGAATCAATAAATTCTGTTGTCATGGCGCTAATACTATCTAAATCAGCAACAGCCGAAACCATTTCTCCAGTTTCATCTAAAATTGCCATATAAGTTGGAGTACTTTTCCCCTCCAAAACTAAAGAATTTCTCATATCATATCCAATTTTAAGAGAATGAGTTAACATAGAACGACCAATCTCGTCATCACCTATAATAGATATAAATTTAGTTTTAACACCTACTCTAGCCATATTTTCAGCAATATTTCTTGAAACTCCTCCAAAAGATATCTTTATTTTCCCAGGAATAGAATCACAGGCTTTATAAGATGATTTACAAAATCCAAACATATCAACAACAGAAGCACCAAAAACTAGTATATATTTTTGTCCGCTTAGACAATCTTGCATTACAATATCCTCCTAAATAAAAAAAATAAATAAATATATTTTAACAGATTTTTCAAAAAAGTCAAAGAATAAAAAAATAAACACATTAAGATATTTAATGCGTTTATTTTTTTATGAATAAATGGTATAATAACTAATTAGATAAAGATAAAATTTTAAGGGAGATATTGTGAATAGTTTTAATAATTTGAGTGTAAATAAAAATATAATAGCTTTATTAAATAAAATAGGAATAAAAAATCCAACTGAAATACAACAGGAAGTAATTCCAGTTGTATTCAATGGTAAAGATGTAATTGCTCAAGCAGCAACAGGGAGTGGAAAGACTTTAGCTTTTGCATTGCCGATTATACAAAATATAAAATCAACTACGGCATTTCCACAATCTCTAGTTATAGTTCCAACCAGAGAACTTGCAATTCAAATAGCACAAGAGTTTGAAAAGATAAATTTTGAAAATAAAGTTAAAATAATGTTAGCTTATGGTGGAAGAGAAATAGCTGGGCAGATACAAACATTAAAAGATGGAGTAGATATAGTTATAGGAACTCCAGGTAGACTTGTAGATTTAATAGAAAGAAAAGCGATTAATCTTTCTAAATTATCTAGCTTAGTTTTAGATGAGGTTGATCAAATTTTACTTATGGGATTCAGAAATGAGATTGATGAGATCATCGGTGTAAGCAACAAGAAAAGACAAACGCTGTGTTTTTCAGCAACAATCGATTCTGCAGTGAAAAAAGTTGCCTATAAAATAACAAAAGAACCATTAAATATTGTAATAGAGTCTAAAGAGAATAAATTGGACAATATAAACCAGTATCTGATAAAGACAACAGATAGAAGAAAACTTGAGACTCTTTGTTTATTGTTAAATGAGACAAATCCATTTATGGGAATTATATTTTGTAGAACAAAAGCAAGAGTAGATAAGCTGGAGGAAGAGTTATCATTTAAGGGGTATTCTTGTCAAAAGTTACACAGTGATATTCCACAGGCAAAAAGAGAAAAAATAATGAAATCTTTTAAAAGTGTAGAGTTTCAATTTTTAGTAGCTACAGATGTCGCAGCCAGAGGTGTAGATATTACTGGAGTTACACATATATTTAACTACGATATGACAGAGGATGTTGAAAGCTATATTCATAGAATAGGAAGAACAGGTAGAGCGGGACAAAAAGGGGATGCCTATATTTTTGTTGCTGAAAAAGATGAGACTATGCTACAAGAGATTGAAACTTTTATGAATTTTGAAATTCCTGAAAAGCAGATGGAATATGTTCAAAATGTAAATTCAACTTTAGAACTTCCACAGAAAAAATATAATAAGAAAATAAACGCAAGAACAAAAAATATAGAAGAGCAAAAACAAAGGTATAGAAAGTAAAAACGAAACTAAAAAAATATTTCGGGGGTTAAAATGGAAAGAATACAAAAGCAGATGGAGTTTCTAAATGAAATTGATAAAGTTAAAGAAATATTCAGACAGTCTTTAGTGGATGGAAAAAGAGAAGAAAATGATGCTGAACATAGTTGGCATATGGCAATGGTAGCTATAACATTAAAAGAGTACTTCATAGAGGAGTTCAATTTAGAAAAATCTTTGAAAATGATTTTGATTCATGACTTGGTTGAAATATATGCTGGGGATACTCCTGCTTTTGGAGTGGAAAGACCAGATAAACAAGAGGAAGAAATAAAGGCAGCTAAAAAATTATTCTCCCTCCTACCAAAAGATCAAAATGAAGACTTTTTAGATTTATGGTTAGAATTCGAAGATTGTCAAAGTAGTGAAGCTAAATTTGCAAATGTTTGTGATAGATACCAAGGGTTTATGCAAAACTTAACATCTGATGGACATACATGGAAAAAATTTAATGCAACTATGGAGAGAGTTTTGGACAGAGCTGAAGTTTTGAAATTATATGTTCCTGAGATATTTGAAAAATATATGTTGCCTAAGTTTGAAATGTATAAGAATAGGGGTATAATAAAATAAAAATTATTACAAATATTGCAATTTCCCTCTCTATATGCTATTATTTAGAAAGTAACACATTTTTGGTAGAGTGACCGAGTGGCTAAGGAGCACGCCTGGAACGCGTGTAGAGCGTAAGCTTCGTGGGTTCAAGTCCCACCTCTATCGCCATTAAAAGTCAAATAAAAATAAAATTTATGCTAAACTATTGACTTTTGAAGGTTTACTGGGTATAATCGGGTTAAAGATACCATAAATAAAGGGTTTTCATTTTTGGGTTCTTTCTATATTATTTTTTATAATAGTTCAAGGAGGGAAATAATGACTAAAAAAGAGTTTATCGATTTATTTGCAAAAACAGGTGAATACACTAAGAAAGATGCAGAAAAAGCAGTGAAGTTATTTTTGGATTTAGTTGAACAAAAGTTAGTTGAAGGAGAACCAGTATCGTTTATAGGATGGGGAAAATTCGAAGTTGTTACTAGAGCAGCTAGAGCAGTTAGAAATCCTCAAACAGGTAAAAAAATGAAATTAAAAGAAAAAAAAGTTGTAAAATTCAGAGTTGGAAAGACTTTAGAGGAAAAAATAGTATAATATTACAGATAGCTTCGAATACAATTCTTTTGAAGAATAAAGTTCGGAGCTTTTTTTATTTAAAAAGAGGTGTACAGTGAAAATTATTGTAAATAATATAAATATCTCCATTGAAAAAAATCAGAACCTTGAACTGAAAAATGAAGTTATTAGAAGAGGTATAAAAGAAGAGTATATAGAAAAAATTGAATACTCTAAAAGATCTATAGATAGCAGAAAGAAAACAGACATAAAATTTGTATATAACATTGAAGTTACCTTAAATAAAGATATTGATGTAACCGGCCTAAACGTAATTTTGCCAAAACAAATGGAAGAATCTACATATAGAGTGAAAATAGATGTTGAAAGAGTAGCGGTTATAGGTGCAGGACCTGCAGGTTTATTTGCAGCATTAAGATTATGTGAACTAGGGATTAAACCTATAATTTACGAGCGTGGTGAGGATATTGACAATAGAGATAAGAGTATTGATAATTTTGTAAAATACAGTATGTTAAATCCAAATTCAAACATTCAATTTGGAGAGGGAGGGGCTGGAACATATTCAGATGGAAAGCTCAATACCAGAGTAAAAAGTGGATATATGAATAAAGTTTTTTTAGAACTTGTAGAGAATGGTGCTCAGGAAGAGATTTTATGGGATTATAAGCCGCATGTAGGGACTGATATTTTAAAAAATGTAGTTAAAAATTTAAGAGAAAAAATAATATCTATGGGTGGAGTTTTTAATTTTAATACACTAATAAAAGATATCGTAATTTTAGATAAGAAAGTTAAAGGAATTAAAATTCAGAATTTAAAATCACCTATTCAAAATGAAGAGATCGAACTTTTTGATCATGTGATTTTAGCGATAGGACATTCATCTAGAGATACGTATAGAATGCTCTATAAAAATGGTGTGTTTATGGAAAGTAAACCATTTGCAATAGGAGCTAGAATAGAACATCCTAGAGTTGATATAGATACAATGCAATATGGGAAGATGGTTAGTCATCCTAGCTTAGAGGCTGCCACATATAGCTTAACATATAACAATAAAGAGGAAGAAAGAGGAGTGTTTTCATTTTGCATGTGTCCTGGAGGAGTTATTGTTAATGCAGCATCACAAGAGGGAGGTTCTCTTGTAAATGGAATGAGCTATTCTCAAAGAGATGGTAGATTTTCAAACTCAGCTCTTGTTGTTGGAGTAAAAGCTAACGAATTTGGAGATGATATTTTCTCTGGGATGGAGTTCCAAGATAAATTAGAGAAAAAAACTTATGACTTAGTTGGAAACTACGGTGCGCTATATCAAAATACATTAGATTTTTTGAAAGGAAAGTCAACAAATAGAAAAATAGAATCAAGCTATGAGATGGAAATGAAGAGCTATGATTTAAACAACTTATTTCCAAAGGTAATTTCAGATAATATGAAACTTGCTATGGGGCAATGGGAGAAAACACAAAGAAATTTTATAAGTGAAAATGCAAACTTGATAGCTCCAGAAACGAGAACTTCAGCACCTATAAAAATAACAAGAGGAGAGCAGGGAGAATCAATCAATATCCATGGATTATATCCTGTGGGTGAAGGAGCAGGTTACGCTGGCGGAATAATAAGTGCAGCTATAGATGGAATTAAAATTGTAGATTTAGTATTTACTACAACTGATTAGAAAAATAAAAAAGAATTGGAGAAAATAATGAAAATTTCAAAAAAAGACGCGTATGAATGGTTTAATCACCTTTCATCTCTTTCTGGAGATAAAAGTGAAGTTTATAAGAGGTTTAGTCCAATTATAGAATCTACAATTAGACAAATTGAACTGTCAGTAAATAGAAAACATGAAAATATGAAAAAAGAGATAAGCGATTTAAAAACACTTAAAGGAAGAACATATTTTGTTGGAGATCAGCAAAATTTTCCTAAAGGATGTGTTTCTTGTTTGTTTGGTGATGGGTTAGGTGGAATTAGAAAAACACATAAATGTAATTTATTATGTAAGTTCTGTTATTATCATGATAATATAGATACTCAGGAAATTATTCCAGATGGAATGTGGGAGATCGGAGGAACTCTTTTTTATGAAGAAGATATAGACCTATTATTATCAATACAGAAAAAACCAAGTGGGATAGCTTATGTTTACTTAGAACCATTTTTAGAAATAGATAAATATTATGGAATTATAAAAAAACTTAGTGATGCAGGAATATATCAACACATGTATACAAATGGATCTCTTTGTACAAGGGAAAATTTAAAAAAACTTGGAGAAGCTGGACTTAATGAATTGAGATTTAATTTGGGTGCTGTAAAATGTAGTGATCAAGTTATTGAATACATGGCGATAGCTAAAGAATATATTCCAATGGTAGGAATAGAAACTCCTATGACACCAGAGTTTTATGAAGCTTTCCAAGAGAAGAAGGATATGATTCTAAAAACTGGAATTGATTTTATGAATTGTGCTGAACTTCATTTCGGAGAAGATAATATCAATAACTACGTTGGAGAGAGAATGTATGTAGCTAGGAGAGGATATATATCGCCTCTTTGGTCAAGAGAAATTACACTTAAACTAATGAAGCAAGCATGTGATGAAAAATGGGGGATAGTTGTACACGATTGCTCAAACCATACAAAGTATTCGAGAGAATTAAATAAAAATTCTAAACAAGGGGAACCTTTTGGTGCCACTACTTATGTAAGTGAATTTGAAAGATTTTTACCACATCTATTTTTAGCAACTTTAAAAGATGAAGACTTTTTATTTTTAGAAGAGGAAGAGTTGCCTGAAAATATGAAACTTAAAAATTGTGAAGATGAGATAGATTTTCTAATTATTGAAGAAGAGGAAGAGATGTATGAAGACTTTTTTAATGATGAAGAGGATGAAGAGGATCAATAAAGTTAAATTATCTATAGGAGGCTGAATCTATGAGAGAGAAATTAAGTTTAAGTTTTTTATCCATTGGAATTTTTATATTTTTAGGTTTGACTAGTTTAGGATATCTTTTAGGGAAAAGTATTATAGAGATGAAAAAGCTAGATCGGGTTGTCAGTGTTAAAGGTTTATCTGAAAAAGAAGAGACTGCTAATATTGTATTGTGGCCTATAGACTTTAAAGTAGCAGGAAATGAATTGAGTGAACTTTATTCCAAATTAGAAAGAGACAATACAAGGATTGTCGATTTTTTAAAAGAAAATGGAATAGAATCTAGTGAAATAACAATTTCTGCACCTGTCATAGAAGATAAGATGTTATACCAATATGATAATAATGTTGCAGCTTTTCGATATATAGCAACTCAAACTGTAACAGTTTATTCTACTAAAGTGAATGAAGTTTATAAACTAACTAATAAAATAGGCGAATTAATTAAAGAGAATATAGCTTTAGGTAATTCTTCGGTTAATTCTTCTAGTCAATATGGAACAACAACAGAGTATATTTTTACTAAACTTAATGACTTAAAACCACAGATGATTGAATCAGCAACTAAAAATGCTAGAGAAGTAGCTGAAAAGTTTGCTAAAGATTCAAACAGTTCTTTAGGTAAAATTAAAAGTGCCAATCAAGGGCAGTTTACAATAACAAATAGAGATCAACATAATCCACAGATAAAAAATATAAGAGTGGTTAGCACTATAGAATACTACTTAGTTGATTAAAAAAAGCTACTAGAACTTAAGTTCTAGTAGCTTTTTTAGTATATTAATTTTTTACAGTAATTCCATCCCATTTTTAACTCTTTCGATAACTTCTTTATTTACTAATTTTTCAGCTAAAGCAAATCCAAATTCCAACGATTTTCCAGCACCAATTCCAGTTATAAGGTTTCTGTCAATCACAATGTCCTGATGTATATAGTTCTCACTATTCATTTCATCTTTTACAGATGAGTGACAAGTAAACTTATAATCTCCAATTAAATTATTAAGGCCTAATAATGTTGGTCCCCCACAAATAGAACCTACAAATTTATTCTTGTCATTTAAATAAGTTTCTACAACTTCAATGATTTTTGAATCGGTTCTTAAATTTATATATCCAGGAAACCCACCAGGAATAACAACCATAACTCCCTCTCCAATATTAATTTCAGATATATTTACATCTGCTATAATCTTTACTTTTTGAGCAGATTCAACCTCTAAACTTTCTTCTAAAGTGGATACAGTAAGAACATCTAGCCCCGCTCTTCTCAAAATATCTACTGGTGCCATCGCTTCAATTAATTCAAACCCATTAGCTAACATAATAAAAACCTTATTGTTCATAAAACACCTCCAAAAATAATTAATCTAATTATAACAGAAACACACCAAAAACTCTAGGTAATATGATATAATCATTATATAAATGAAAAAGGAATGATTATATGAAGATAAATTATGAAATAGAAATGCAAAAAGAATTAAATAGTATTGGTTTGAATAGTGATAAAAAAATATTGATACATTCATGTTGTGCCCCGTGTAGTTGTGCTATACTTGAATATTTAAAAGAATATTTAACAATTGATATTTTTTTCTATAATCCAAATATAACAGATGAAAATGAATACATAGCTAGATTGAAAGAGCAAATCATATTCAATGAAAATATGAATTTTAAAATGGAAATCATCGAAGGAGAATATAGTCCTAGAAAACATTTTATAGAAAATATAAAAGGATTAGAGAATGAAAAAGAGGGTGGAGCAAGATGTTACAAATGTTATAAGCTTAGAATGGAAGCTACTGCTAAAAAAGCTAAAAAAGATGGGTATGATTATTTTTCTACTGTTTTAAGTATTAGTCCTTTAAAGAACTCACAGTGGATAAATGAAATAGGTATAGAGCTTGAAGAAAAATATGGCATTAAATTCTTAAAAGGAGATTTTAAAAAGAAAAGTAGATATCTAAGAAGTGTAAGTATTTCAAAAGAGCACCATCTATATCGCCAAGACTATTGTGGATGTGTTTATTCCAAAATAGAAAGAACGGAGATGAAAAATGACAAAGAATAACAATAGAAGATTTTACTCTTTAAATGATTATTTTAAAGATAAATTTGGTGAAAAAATTTATAAAGTTTCTTTAGATGGAGGCTTTACTTGTCCTAATAGAGATGGAAAAATATCTCGAGGTGGATGCATATTTTGTAGTGACTCTGGAAGTGGAGAATTTACTGGTGATAGAATAAAAACAATAACAACCCAGATTGACGAACAACTAATATTTTTAAAGGATAAAATAGGCGAAGGAAAAGTTATTGCATATTTTCAAAATTTTACAAATACATATGCGGATATAGAATACCTACGAAAAATGTATTATGAAGCTCTTGAACATCCAAAAGTAATTGGTATTGCAATAGGAACAAGACCAGATTGTTTAGATGAGGATGTATTGATTTTGTTGAAAGAAATAAATGATAAATATTTATTATGGGTGGAACTCGGTCTTCAAACAAGCGATGATAGAATAGCTAAACTCATAAATAGAGGATATGAATACCCTATTTATGAGAAAGCAGCAGAAAATTTAAGAAATATGAATATTAAATTTGTGGCTCATATGATTATAGGATTACCTGAAGAGGAGAGGGGTGGAATAATAAAAACAGCAGAAGATATTATTAAATCAGGTGCTTGGGGTATTAAAATACATTCACTTCATATAATCAAAGGAACGTCGATGGAAACACTCTATAAAAAAACACCTTTTCATATATTTTCATTAGTTGAATATGTTGAATTAGTTGTAACGATTTTGAGACTAATTCCAAAAGATATGGTAGTTCATAGAGTTACAGGAGATGGTAAAAAAGATGAAGTCATTGAACCTATTTGGAGTTTGAATAAAAGGAAAGTTTTAAATGAGATTGAAAAAGAATTAAAGAGAAGAGATTTATATTAGAGGAGGGTTATAATGGGTGGTACACTGATAAAACTAAAGGAGTATAAAGATGGTTTTACCAAAAATGAAAAAAAAATATCAAACTACTTGATAGAAAATATAGAAGAGATAAAGACATTGAATACATATGATTTGGCTATTAAATGTGATGTCAGTCAAGCTTCAGTTGTAAGATTTGCCAAAAAATTAGGTTTTAAAGGATTCCCAGAATTTAAAATATCATTGGCTAGTGATCTAGCTATGCAAAATAATGAAAAAACAATTCAAATTATATACGATGAGATAAAAATTGAAGATACAACTGAGATCTTAGCTAAAAAAGTTGTCTATGAGAATGTTAGAAGTATTGAAGATACCTATAAAGTATTGAATTTTGAAGAGATTGAAAAAGCAGCAGATATAATCAATTTGGCTAAAAGAGTATTTATTTTAGGAGCTGGATTTTCAGGAATAGTTGCAAAAGATTTTCAATATAAACTTTGGGAGCTTGGAAAATTTGTTGTTTTCGATACAGACCAACATATTCAATTGACAAATGCTTCAACAGCTGGAGAAGGAGATGTAGTTTTTGTTATATCTCACAGTGGTAAAACATTGGATATATATCAAACACTTTTAGAGTTTAAAGAGAATGGAGCTACAATTATAACTTTAACTAAATTTGCATCAAATCCAATAAAAAATATAGGGGATATTTGCTTAAGTACAGTTGTAGAAAAAACAAATTTCAGATCTACTTCCCTCTCCTCTAGAATGGCTCAATTAACTGTTGTGGATATTCTATATGTAAAACTTATTCAAAAAGATAGAGAAAAAGCAAATAGGTATATAGGAAATGCAGTTGAAAGTGTAAAAAAGTTTAAAATGTAAGGAAAATTCATTTTTTAATTTTAATAAAGAAAAAAAAATTCTAAATTTGTTGACATTTGTTAAAATAAATGATAACTTTATTATAGATGTAAAATTAATATAAGGGAGTGATTTTTCATGAGAGTAATAATAACTGAAAAAAATATTGGAGATTGGGCTGCAGTGTACGTAGCTAAAAAAATAATAGAAGCTAAGCCCACAGCAGAAAATCCATTTGTTTTAGGTTTGCCTACAGGGGGAACACCTTTAGCTATGTATAAGAGATTAATCCAGTTTTATAAGGATGGGATTTTATCGTTTGAAAATATAATCACATTTAACATGGACGAGTATGTGGGGTTATCTCCAGCAAATGATCAGAGTTATCATTACTACATGTACGAAAACTTTTTTAAGCATATAGATATGAAAGAAGAGAATATCAATATTTTAAATGGGTTAGCTATTGATTATGTAAAAGAGTGTGAAGTATATGAGGAAAAAATAAAAGCTGTTGGGGGAATAGATCTTTTCTTAGGAGGGATTGGACCCGATGGACATATTGCTTTCAATGAACCTGGATCGTCTTTAAGTTCAAGAACGAGAGATAAAGAATTAACGATGGATACAATAATAGCTAATGCAAGATTTTTTGATGGAGATATAGATAGAGTTCCTAAGTTAGCATTAACTGTTGGAGTTGGAACTATTCTTGATGCAAAAGAGGTATTGATTATGGTTAATGGACATAACAAAGCTAGAGCGCTGCACCATGCTGTTGAACAAGGAGTTAATCATATGTGGACAATAAGTGCACTTCAATTACACCCAAAAGGAATAATTGTTTCGGACGAAGCAGCTTGTGCTGAGTTGAAGGTTGGAACATATAGATACTTCAAAGATATTGAAAAACAAAATTTAGACACAGATTTATTAATAGATAAGTTATATAGAAATTCTAAATAGGGGAGATGTATGAAAAGTATTGTTAATGGAGAATTATTTATAGGAAATAAATTTTATAAAGGTAAAGCGTTAATAATTGAAGGAGAGAGAATTGTAGATATTGTTTCAGAAACAGAGCTAGATTTGTTGTATCCAGAGATTGAAAAAATAAATGCAGATAAAAATTACATCACTCCTGGATTTATAGACCTACAGTTAAATGGTTGTGGTGGAGTTCTATTTAATGATGATATATCTTTGGAAACTTTAGAAACTATGCATAAAACAAATCTAAAATATGGTTGTACTTCTTTTACACCGACGCTAATTACAACAAGTGATGAAAATATAGAAAAGGCCCTAAAACTTATGAAGAGCATAAAAAATAAAGGTGTCTATGGTGTACTAGGTCTACATATTGAAGGACCATATATATCTTTACAAAAAAAGGGGATACATAATCCTAAATTTATAAGAAAAGCTGACGAAGATATGATTGATAAAATTATTGAAGCTGGAAAAGAAAATGTTACAATAGTAACTTTAGCTCCTGAAAACACAGAGAAGACAGTGATTTCGAAACTAAACAATGCCGGAATAAATGTAGCTGTGGGGCATTCTAACGCTACTTATGAAGAAGTGAAAGAAAAGGAAGCTTTTGGTATTACGTTATCAACTCACTTATACAACGGAATGAGCTCTTTTGGTCATAGAGAACCTGGTGTTGTTGGAGCAGTGTTTGATAGTGATATAAAAGCTGGAATAATTGTCGATGGATTCCATTGCCATTATTCTGCTATTAAATCAGCTATTAAAATCATGGGAGAAAGATTATATCTTGTTACGGATGCTGTTTCTCCTGTTGGAACAGACATGGAATATTTTTACTTCGAAGGAAATAAAGTTTACTATAAAGATGGAAAGTGTTTTGGTGAGGATGGAACTTTAGGTGGTTCAGCCTTAACAATGGATGCTGGCGTTAGAAATTTAGTGAAAAATTGTGATATAACTTTAGAAGAAGCTGTAAGAATGGCAACAATTTATCCTGCTAAAGCTATTGGAATTGATAATGAATTTGGAAAACTTCAACCAGGTTATTTTGCAGACATAGTATTTTTAGATAAACATTTAAATTTAAAAAAAGTTATAGCGAAAGGTCAAGAGGTATAAATATATAGGAGGTAGCTGGAGCTACCTCTTTTTTATACAAAATTATAAAAAAGAAAAACTAATTTTTTTTGAATAATAAGATAGAGATAGAGATGCTCTCGTTAAGTAAAGTGGAGGTAGAAATATGAATATAAAATGGATTTCGAAAGGTCTTTTTTTAGGATTAGTATTTTTTATATCTATGCTTCTTGTCAAACCCATTGGGATTTCTACCCAATATAGTATTACTTCTGGAATTATACACTCTACGGTTGAAAAAGATATAATTGTTAAAGAAGGTAAAAAGTATAGCAGCACTGTTGAATATTATAACCAGGATGGGATAGCCCAAAGCATTAAAAATCCATTTAATTTCAGCATGGTTTTTATTGTTGGTGTTTTTATAGGTGGTATGATTGGGCGTTTACTTTTCATAAAAAATAAAAATTTTATAGAAGAAAATGAAAAGTTAGAAAAAGACTCGATTTCTAGATCAAGACTTTTTGTGGGAGGAATAATTTTACTATACGGTGCTCGAATGGCTGGTGGTTGCACAAGCGGACATATGATGAGTGGTATTATACAACTTTCTGTAAGTAGTATTGTTTTTGCGATAGTTATGTTTCCGATAGCAATTTTAGTAGCAAAAAAGGTAGGTGAATAATATGAAAAATTTACTCATTGATAATATGCCACTTTTGGGGATTTTAATTGGAATATTTTTTGGATTTGCACTATATTATGCAGGGGCAACTAATAGAATTTATCTTATGAAAATGTTGAAGCTTGAAGATTTAACTCTTTTGAAAATAATACTTTTAGGAATTGGATTTGGAATGTCATTAGTATATGCAGGGAGGATTTTAAATTTTATTCCAATAGACCACTTCAATATAAAAACAATGAATCTAGGAGTTATATTGGGGGCGATTATTTTTGGAATTGGATTTGGAATAATTGGATTATGCCCTGGAACAGCCATAGCAAGTTTAGGGTCTGGCTATTCAAAATCAATATATGTTGTTTTAGGAGGTTTGGTTGGAGCTTTTATGTTTACACTGTCCTATCCAATATTAAAATCTATCGGACTTTTTGAAGAGGTGCTGGGTGGGAAAACATCTCTCATATATATAACTGAAAAATATAATTTTCTTTATGAAGGAACGCTTTGGATCGGAGTTTTTATAGGAGTGATGATAATTATAATTTCATTAATTTTACCATATAATTTAAAAACTAAAAAGAGGTGATAAAACACCTCTTTTTTAGTAAATTAATTACAAATAATAATTATTTTTATAATCAAAACCACTCTACTACATATAATGTTAATTATATGTAGTAGAGTGGTTAGTGTAATTATTAATTAAAATTAAATTATTTATATACTTTTTTAATTATAGTTTAAAAGATGTTTAAAAGTCATCGTCTATACTTTGTATAGGTATTTTTTCTAAAACCTTTTTTTCGATAAGGGATTTCGCATTTATATATACCTCCGTTACTTTTGTATCTGAGTGACCTAAAAAATCTCTTATCTCAATTAAATCTGCACCATTCAAAGAAAGTTCAGTCGCGATAGCATGTCGAATGTTATGTGGACTGATATTTTTATTTATAACTTTTCCCATATCTTGAATCACATTATACAGAGCTCTATATGAAAGTGGTTTGTTTTTTTCAAAAGATGAGAAAAACAGAAATTTTTCTTCTAAACTTTCTTCATTGATACCGTATACATTTGTTAAATAATTTCTATATTCATCGAATTTTTTTATCAAAAAATTATGCAGAGGTTTATATTGTTCTCTACCACTTTTTGTTTTTTCCAGTTTAACAAAATATTCACCATCTCTTTTTAGCACATGTTTAAATTGTAAAGATAGTAACTCTTGACTTCTCATCCCAGTGTAAAAAAGTGTATGAAGAATCAAAGTATTTCGATATTCTTTTTCACCATTAACCTTGTAATTTTTTAAAATATTTTTTATATCATCAAATGACACTTTTAAAATATTATCTAGATTTCTTGATGTTTTAAAAAGTCCTATATACTTAAAAGGGTTTTCATATCCATTCTTCTCTAGCTCTTTATAAAGTGATTTTAAAGAGGAAATAACTTTATTGATAGATGTTTTTTTCATCTCTCTTTCATCCATAAGGTGAGCGAGGTAATCTTCGATATCACTTTTTTCTATTCCTGTCATAAGCTCAATTATTTCTTCACTCTCTATTGGAGCATCTCCATCATAAACATATGTTAAAAAATCTTTCAAATAGAAAAAATAATCTTTCATGGTTTTAGGAGATTTGTACATTTCAAATATACTTTTTTTCTCTTCTCTTCCTTTTCTTTTTTTTCTATTCGTACTTATTTCATGTTTTTCTTTTATCATAATTTCATTCAAAGTAAATTCCCCCTCCATAAATAAAAGTCCTGTTATAAAAATTATAGAAAGTTATATGATATCTTCCCTTTCAATCTCTCTAACCTCTTTTGGAACCATATCTTCTAAAGTCAATTTTCCAAATACTTCTCTTTTTAAATATATAACTTCATTATCTATTGCTTTCAACATTTTTTTTACTTGATGGAACTTCCCTTCTTTTATATTTAAAAGAATCTCTTTAGAACTTACTTTTTCCACTTTAGCAGGTTGAGTTATATAGCCACCTATGTCAACACCACTTTCTAAATTCTTTATCCCTTCTTGAAAAATTTCATCTTTTAAAATGACACGGTATATTTTATCCACATGCTTTTTTGGTGATATCAATTCGTGAGCGAGCTTACCATCATTTGTAAACATCAATAGTCCTTCAGTATCTTTATCTAATCTCCCTACTGGAAATAGATCTTTTTTATTTACCCATTCTGGCAAAAGGTCCATAACTGTTTTTTCTTTTTTGTCCTCTGTTGCTGTAATATACCCATCTATCTTATACAAT
The DNA here is from genome assembly GCF_947072685.1 of uncultured Cetobacterium sp. Classification (GTDB taxonomy): domain Bacteria; phylum Fusobacteriota; class Fusobacteriia; order Fusobacteriales; family Fusobacteriaceae; genus Cetobacterium_A. Next base: position 94,959 of record NZ_CAMTIK010000002.1, read on the forward strand.
TTATAGTATCTAAATTCTTTATATAGAACTTTTTTTCCAGCATATTCAATTAAAGTTTTCATCTCATCTATATTTCTACTGTTATCTTTACAAATAGCTCCATCTACATATACTTTACCTATCGCAATATTTTTCTTTACTTCACTTCTACTCCCTACACCACACTCAACTAAAAATTTATCTAATCTCAATTTGTTGCCTCCTAATTTTGTTTATATTATAATTATAATTCTTAAAATTTATAAAATCAAGAACTAAAATTTTTATTTTGATTTAACATGTTGTAGAAATACCTATTTTATAAGAAAATCTTTTTAAATATATAATTATAAAACTTGAAAAATAATTATTTATTACATTTTTTTCTTGTTGAAATAACTATAAATATGCTATAATATAGAGCAAAAAACATTAAAAATTTATTTTCTATGGGAGGAATACTTAATATGGTTGATTTTAAAAAAATTGATACTATGATTGAATACATTGAAGAGGGAATTATCCCTGAAGGTAAAACTTTTAATCAATTTGCAATGGAGTTTTATCTAGAGACTAAAACCTTAACTCTTTCTAAATATATCAGACTGAAGGGAAAGAGCTCTAAATTGCCTAAAATAATGAATACAAAAAAAGCTGGTGAAGTTTTATTTGAAACTGAAAAGAGTGATGAGATTAAATCATTCTTATCAAGAAAAGGGTATAAAGTGACACCGGAATTAAACTATACATCTATAATGCTTTTAAGAAAAGTAGATCTTTTTAGCAATTGGCAAAAACTGGTATTTTTCTTTGAAGGTGGAAGAACTGTTCAAGAGATAAATAGTTCTCTAAAAAAAGATCTACTTCCTATGGAAATTGAAAAATTAGAAATCTATATAAAAGAAGAGTTACGTTTAAACGAACAAGAGTTAAATTGGCTTTTAGATAAAATACAAAAAATAGAACACAATAAGGCTTTGTATAAGGCTATAAAAAAACTTACTAAATAAAGAGGAGAACCAAATAAACATGAAAAAAATAATATGCAGTTTTTTATTACTATCATCACTAGCTTTAGCTTCAACATCGGTTAACAAGAGGGAGAAGGACGCTTTAGAAGATAGATTGAGATTATATAAAGTTGGGTACGAAAAAAAAGCTTTCACTTTAAAAAACCATTTGGGAAAAAGAGAGATTGTTATTGACAATAGATTGAGAGATTTACCTCAAACTTCAAGAGTTTCTTTTGGAGATAGACAATACAATAGAGCTTCTGACTGGGAAGTTACTAGAGAGAAAAGAGGAATTCAATATTTTGCTGTTCCTGGAACAACAAGAAGAAAAGCAGTTCAAAAAATTGATGGAAGATACGTTGTATTCTTCTATAATGCAATAGGTAAAAATGACGATATGGTTGAAAGCACATTCAAAGATGTAAGAAAAGCTTTAGAAAGAAATTAAAAATGAAAAGTTAAAAATGAAAAAGGTATCCTCTGTAGGGATACCTTTTTCATTACTTTCAATCTATCAGGTTTATAAGAAGTTCTATCTCATCTTTCCAAATAGTTTCATCTATAGTTTCCATAACAATAGGTATTTGTCTAAATCTTTCATCATTCATGAATCTTTTAAAAAAGTCCATTCCAAGAGTACCTTCTCCAATACTATGATGTCTATCTTTTTTACTTCCTACCCCAAACATAGAATCATTTAGATGAATACCTTTCAAATATTTAAATCCTACTATTTCTTCAAAAGAATTCATAGTTTGATTATATTCTTCCTCTGTTGATAACGGATATCCAGCAGCAACAGTGTGACAAGTATCTAAACACACAGCAATTCTTTTTTTATCTTCTATGAGATCTATTATATCCCTTAAATGTTCAAATTTATAACCCATATTAGAACCTTGTCCAGCTGTATTTTCTAAAACAACGACAATATTTGGAACAATTTTATGAGCTCTATTGATAGAATCTGCAATAAGTTCAACACATCTATCTTCACTGATCTCTTTTAAATGACTTCCAGGATGAGTATTTAGATAAATCAATCCCAATTGATTTACTCTCTCCATCTCATCAATAAAAGCATTTAAAGATTTTTCTCTCTTCTCGTCATCGGGACTCCCTAAATTTATCAAATATCCATCATGTGGCAGTATTTGTTCTGGTTTAAATTTATATCTTTTCATACAATCCTTAAACTCTAATATATCATCTTCAGTGTATGGCTTAGCATCCCATCTACGTTGATTTTTAAGAAACATTCCAAATCCATTTGCTCCTATTGCAACAGCATTTTTAAAAACATTTGATACCCCACCTTGAATAGATACATGAGCTCCTAAGTATGTATTTTTTATTTTATCTTCTCTTGTCATAATCCACCTCAATTTAAATTTTCATATGTTTATAGTATAACACAAAGTATACTTTTTGAATAGAGATTTAGCTTTTTAAAATAAGTTGAAATAGTTGCTAGAAAAGTATAAAATAGTATTATTGAAATAGTCGAGGAGGGAATAAATGATAAGAATAATTTCTTGTATCAATGATAATAATCAATGGGTTGTAAAAGTAGATTCACATAGTTTTTATATAGATGGAAAAGGTGGTCAAATAGGAGACCAAGGATATATTGGAGAAGTAAAATTCATAACAGTTTTAGATGATAACAATATTATAGTTGAAAAAGAACTACCTGCAGGGGATTACACATATACTATTGATATATCAAGAGTTAAGGATATTGGAATTCAACATACGTCTCAACATCTATTTTCAGCTATAGCCTATAATGACTATGGATTAAATACTGTTGGATTTAGAATGACCGATACTTATACAACCGTTGATTTGGATTCAAAAGATATTGATGAAAAATTTATAGATGAATTGGAAGCTAAAATAAATAAAGCGATTGGAGAGGGAGGTATGGTTACCGAAAAAACTATACCTAGAGAGGAAGCTAACCAGATAGAAACATTTAGAAAAAAAATAAGTGACAAAGTTATTGGTGATGTCAGAATTATCGAAATTAAAAATTTGGATACAAGTGCTTGTGCTGGATATCATACAGAAGATATTTCGAAAATAAAGATTTTCAAAATTATAAATTTTGAAAAAATTAAGGGAAATTATACAAGGTTTTATTTTCTAGCCGGAGATAGAGCTATTGAAGATTATAACAATAAAAATAAAATAATTAAAGAGTTGAACAGAACTTTTAGCTGTCGAGATAATGAAATTTTATTAATGGTTGAAAAATTTAATGACGAAAAGAAAAATATTGAAAATAAATTTAAAGATTTAAACTTGAAATACTGTGAGTATCTATCAAAAGAATTAATACTCAATTCTTTTGAAAAGGATGAGATGAAATATATCGTATATAAGGATGAAAATGAAGTTATAAATAACCTTAATAAAGTTATTCCATCTAAATATATTTTTGTTGGATTATGGGAAAATGGGGGATTAATATCTAGTTCTTCAATAGATTGTGGACTTTTAGTAAAGAAACTTTCTGAAAGTTTAAATATAAAAGGAGGGGGAAAATCAGAACGAGCTAATTTTAAAGGTGAAGTATCTATAGATGAGATTACAAATCTATTGTAAATATGTGAAATATTTGTTATAATGAAGCTTAAGTATTAATAAAACGGAGGAAATATGTCAAATAAAATAAATTTACTAAACTTAAATGAACAAGACCTTACTGATTTTGTTGTTTCTATCGGAATGAAAAAGTTTTACGGAAAACAAATCTTTACATGGTTAAACCAAAAAATTGTAAGAGATATTAATGATATGACTAACATATCACTAAAGGATAGAGAACTTCTTTCTGAAAAAGCTTATATCCCATTTTTAAACCTATTGAAGCATCAAGTTTCTAAAATAGATAAAACACAAAAATTTCTATTTAAATTAGAGGATGGAAATACTATTGAAAGTGTAATTTTAATTCATAAAGAAAGAGTAACTCTTTGTATTTCATCTCAAGTTGGATGTGCAGTTATGTGTGGTTTCTGTGCTACTGGTCTTGGAGGATTCACTCGTAATTTACAAGTTCACGAAATTACAAATCAGTTCTATACAATTGAGAGAAGACTTTTAAAGCAAGGATTACAAATAAACAATATTGTATTTATGGGTATGGGAGAACCAATGCTTAATATCGACAATGTTATCAAAGCGATTGAAATACTTTCAAGTGAAAAAGGGGTTAATGTTTCTAAAAGAAGAATAACAATATCAACTTCAGGAATAATTCCAGGTATTGAGAAATTATTAGAAGAGAAACTTCCAGTAGAATTAGCAATATCTTTACATAGTGCTATAGATGAAAAAAGAAGTGAAATTATGCCTATAAACAACAGATATCCTTTGGCAGATTTATTCCCAATACTTCAAGAATATCAAAGACAAACAAAAAGAAGAATTTCTTTTGAATATATATTGATAAACGATTTTAACGTTTCAGATAACGATATATCTTTCTTAGCTGATTTTGTTCATAACTTTGATCACGTTTTAAACCTAATCCCTTGTAATCCTGTGGAAGGAAAAGATTATCAAAGACCTTCACAAAAGAAAATCGAAAAAATATATAACTATTTAAAAGATTTCAGAAAAGTTAATGTTACTATTAGAGGAGAAAAAGGAACTGATATTGATGGAGCTTGCGGACAATTAAGACAAAAGAATTCAAAATAATTTAAAAGTGGAGATATTTTATGAAATGGAAAATTTTTAAATATCTTGCCATATTTATTATATCTTTAGGTATTGTTGGTGGTATAGGAGCTGGACTCCTTGTTAATAAATATTACAAGGAGCTTCCTAATATTTCAGAATTAGTTGAAAACTACAGTCCTCCTGTTCCCACAACAATCTATGATAGAAATGGGCAAGTGATTGATGTTATTTCAAAGGAAACTAGAGAACCAGTTGATATAAGTGATGTTCCTAAAAACTTAGAAAATGCCTTCATAGCTATTGAAGATAGACATTTTTTAACTCATTACGGAATTGATCCTTTCAGAATATTAGGTTCTGCATTAGTAAATTTAAAATCTGGTAGAACAGCACAAGGTGGAAGTACAATAACTCAGCAATTAGCTAGAAATGCCTTTTTAACTCAAGAGAAAAAGTTTTCAAGAAAAATAAAAGAGGTCATAATTACATTTGAAATTGAAAGAAAATATACAAAACAAGAGATTATGGAAAAGTATCTAAATGAAATTTATTTTGGATCGGGTGCTTATGGAATAAAAACGGCTGCATATAATTTTTTTAGAAAAGATATCAAAAATATAAATCTTGCTGAATCTGCAGTTTTAGCAGGTATTCCTAATAGACCAAATATGTATAATCCAAGAACAAATCTAGATAAATCTCTTACAAGACAACAGCTTATTCTTAGACAGATGTTGAAATTTGGGTTGATTAATCAAGAGGAATTTGATACTGCTATTGCACATAAATTTATAAATGAATCAAAGGCTAAACCTGAAGATTATAAGAACCCAAATACTACTATTATCTATAACGCTTTAGATAAAAAGATAGAGTTTAATGCTCCAGATTTTACAGATTTAGTTCAAAAGTTTTTATTTGAAAACTTTGAAGAAAAGCAAATCTATAATGATGGATTAAATGTTCAAACAACACTGGATTTAAATATTCAAAAAACTGCCAAGGATGTTTTTGAGAACTATCCTCGTTTAAAAAATGACAAAAAACTTCAAGGGGCTATGGTTACTGTTGACGCTCATAATGGTGAGGTTATAAGTATCGTTGGAGGGAAGAATTTTAAAACAGGAAACTTCAATAGAGGTGTTCAAGCCAAGAGACAATTGGGATCTTCATTCAAACCTTTTGTTTACTATACTGCGCTTGAAAAAGGTTTTGAAGAGAATTTACTTGTGGAAGACTCAAGGGTTGTATATGGTAATTGGGCCCCTAGAAACTTTGGAGAAAGATATTACAATGGTATGACTCTTATGCAAGGATTTGATCGATCACAAAATATAGTTTCAATTAAACTTTTAAATAAAGTTGGATTACCTGCACTGATGGATACTATGAAGCGAATTAATACCGATTTTATAATTCCAAATAACTTGACAGCTGCATTAGGAACTGTGGAGGGAACACCTTTAGAATTAGCGAGTGCCTATGCTATATTTGCAAATGGTGGATATGTTGTTAAACCTATATTTGTATTAAAGGTTACTGATAAATTTAACAACACTCTTTTCGAATCAAAGCCTCAAATAGAGGAGAAATTTGAAAGTGCAAATATTGCTCTTATGACAAACATGATGAAAAATTCTGTTAAACAAGGAACAAGCAAAGGGGCACAAGTTAAAATAGATGGAAAACTTATAGAACAAGGTGGAAAAACTGGAACAACAAATAACTCTAGAACAGTTTGGTATTCAGGGATGACACCAGAATATGTAACAACAATATATATGGGATATGATAACAATGATACCCTTTATAAAGCCACAGGGGGTGGAGTTGCTGCACCACTTTGGAAAAATTTCTATCAAGAGATTATAAAAAATGGATATTATACTCCTAGTAATGGCTTTGCATTCTTAGATGGACATGTTAAAAGTGGTGAACTTCTGTATCAAGAATTAGATCCGATAACAGGAATGATTAACGGTTCACCTAACGATAAAAGTTTCCTTTTAAGAAGAGGAAGAATGGCCGTTGAAAGAGAAAGTAAATATGATAATGGAATTGCGGGTGTTTTAGGTTACTACGCACCTACTCAATCGACACAATCCTCAGCTGATGCTCTATCAACAGATGAATCAGTGTCTAGTCCTAAAACAACAACTCAACCTGTTAAGACAATACAAAAGATTGTACCTAAAAAACAAGAAGAGAAAAAAGGATTTTTCCAAAGATTATTTAATTTTTAAAATATATAAAAAGTATCCCTCTCCAATTGGAGAGGGATACTTTTTATATATTGAATATTTCTTGTAATTTTTTAGCAACTCCATTTTCAGTGTTACTTTTTATAACTTCATTTTTAGGGAGTAAAGCTTTTAATCTTGGACTTCCATTCCCCATTATAAACCCTTTGTTAACCGAAGATAGCATCTCAAGATCATTTAATCCATCTCCAAATGCAATTGTTTCCTCCAGTAAAATACCCTCTCTTTTTAAAACTTCCTCAATAGCACTGGCCTTAGAAACACCTTCTTTCATAATCTCTAAACAAGATGCTAAAGATAGTGTTATATTTAATCCAGTTTGAAATTGTTTTCTAAGTTTTTTTTCTAATTCAGATATACATTCTTCATCTTCACATATAAAGAAAAATTTTGTTATTTCACTTCCAACTAATGATTGGAATGGTGTTATATGATGATAGAATCCAGATTCCTTATGGAATTCTAAAGCCTCATCTAAAGGTGTTTCAGCATACCACTTTTCATCTAAATAAACATTTTTATGAAGTCTATTATCATAACTATATTTTAATAAATTTACAGCTAATTCAGCTGGTATATTATGAGATATGATCTCTTTATTTTCATAATCATGAACTTTAGCACCGTTAGATGTAATTAAAAAACTATCCAATTCTAAAGTGTTTTTAAATGTTATGGCATCATTATGGTGTCTTCCTGTTGCAATAACAAATTTAACTCCTGATTCTACAACTTTTTTTATTGTATTTTTTGTTTCTTCTGAAATTGTATGATTTTCATTTAATAAAGTTCCATCTAAGTCACATATAATTGCTTTATATTTCATTTGTTCTCCTCTTAAATTAGAAGTAATATTTTGCTCCTACTCCTATTAAATACAGTACTCCATCCTCAATGATAGGTGAATCAGAAATCTCACTAGAGAACTGTTCTATCCCTAAAAATGCCATTAAAGCTACATTATCTGTCAACTTATAGTCAGCGATAAAACTAACTCCAACTGAATATGCAGCATTTGCCGTATAATCTTTATCAATATTTTTATTATTTCTAGCTTCTTCTGAAGTTACACCAAAATAATAATCGGTATAATCTCCTGAATACCCCTTAATATAGATAGATGGAATTAAAATAAGTCTATCGTTAATATTGTAGGGCTTAAATAAGCTAGCTTTAGCTTTAGCCCCGTGTTCACCAACCTGTGCACTTAAACCCGTCTTAACTCCATAAAACCCTGTTTTAGCATCTAGTCTCAGTCCAAACATAATTTGGAAATCTCTATCGTCAATACCGTCATATCCTGTAGCTAAATTAGCACCATTTATAGAAAATCCCGCCAAAGGATCAACAAATAATGACGCTGCGAAGACATCATCTTGATACAGATTATATCCTAGCGTTGAGCCTTTAGCATATAGATCCCCATAATTTATATCTAATAACGGCATAAAATAAGCTTTTTCATTAGAGCCTTTATAAATACTATCAGATATACCTATTCCAGCTCCTATTCCAAATTTATCATCAGAAAAAGTAGTCATAGTTATTGTTAGAGCCAATAATCCCAATAAAAATTTTTTCATGCGAACCCTCCCTAAGTTATTGATTCTTAGAACTTTTTTCTCTTTTAATTTTTATAAAGTTATATTTCCCAGAAACTTTTCTTTTGAAATTAAATAGATTATTTGTTGGAAAAATCCCAATTCTTCTAATTTCAAACAGATCATCGGAAAAAGTTAAACTTCCAGAATCAGTTGCCACAGCAAACGTATACCCAACCTCTTCAGGTAGATTTTTAACATCCAGATTTAAATTCCCATATGGATATGCAAAAGATATAAGTTTTACTCCAATTATTTTTTCAATATTTGTTTTTGAAAGGGCTACCTCACCTCTAGCTTTTTCCAGAGTTAGCTTTGCTAATTCTGGATGTGACGATGTATGTCCTCCAAATTCAATCCCATAATTTTGCATCTCTAAAAGTTCTTTTTTATCCATTAAAGCAAAACTTTTTTCAGGATTCCCTGGATTTTCAACATCCCACTTGTTATAGTTCAGTCCATCTAATATATAGATAATTCCTTTAAAATCAAGTTTTTTTAAAATTGGAAAAGCGTTCTCATAATTGTCTCTATATCCATCATCAAATGTAATCATTATCCATTTCTTATCCTTATCAAATCTTTGTTTATACCTGTTATTGAGCATATCTTTAAAAGTTACAGTTTCGAATCCTTTCTCTTTCAAATAATTCATCTGTTCTTCAAACTGTTTTAATGTGACATATGTTCCATGAACACCTTTTTCACTTTCATCCTTAATAACCCTATGATACATAAGGACCGGCATTTCATACTTTCTTTTTTTTACTATTTGTCTTTGATATATTTTTTCAACTTCATCCACAATTGTATCTATTGAAAATTCTTTCGAAATATATTCTCTTAAAGAAAGAAGTTCATTTTTGTCTAAAGCAAAAGCTTTATCTATTTCTGGAATAACATCTGTCCATTGAAAAAGAGCTCTTTTGTTTAAAGAGATATCTCCAAAATTTGATTTTAAAGCATTTTTAACTCTATCTACATTTACTACTCCAATTGATTCTGCCTCTCCTATTGCCAGAACTGGGACTTCACATAATATTGCTTCAACAGCAACTCTTCCTGCTCCAATAACTAACGATGATTCCTTAATTTTTTCAGAAACATTGTTAACATATCCCAAAAATTCCACATTTCCTTGAAACTTTTTAAATCTTGCAGGAATCTCTTTTCCTCCAATAACTTGAATTTTAAAATCTTGTCTTCTATGGAGTATATTTAAAAGATTGTATGTCACATCACCTTTAGGACCAGAAAGTCTACCAATAATAGATATTATTTTCTCTTTCTTTTGAATATTTGTAGAATCCTTTTTGTATTCTTTAATATTTATCATATTTCTAAGTACCGTTATTTTTTCTGGTTTTACTTTTAAATCTTCTATTATATGTTCTTGGATATTTTCACAAACACTCATTGAATAATCTCCAAAAGCTTTTATAAGCCTTCTGCTCATATGAACAGGTTGTCTACCATGTATAGTTGTTACAAGTGGTATTTTAGCTATTTTACAAGCTATAGCACAACTCCAAGATGATGCCCTTGAATGTGCATGAACCACTTGTATATCCTTATCTTTTATGATTTTAAGAAGTTTTTTTATTTGTGTAATTCTGTCTATTAATTTTCTTTTATTAAAAGCTATCTTTTCGTATGGAGCATTCGTGGGTTTCGTTAGGGTATCTGAAACTATATATACTCTATTCCCTCTCCTAATAAGTTCATCACTTAACACTGTTCCATACACTTCAGCACCAGTTACCTCTAGTTGTGAAAGTGCCATAAGTATATTCATTATTAAATCCTCCTACTATTTTAATTTTTCTGGATTTAATACTTCTAACTCTTCTATTACAAAGATTCCATCTTTTCTGATTAAAACATCATCAAACCAAATCTCTCCCCCACCAAAGTCTGGTCTTTGAATTAGAACTAAATCCCAATGAATAGCTGATCTGTTACCATTATCAGCTAATTTATATGCTTGCCCTGGAGTAATATGTATACTTCCAGCTATTTTTTCATCGAATAAAGTATCCTTCATAGGCTTCAAAATATAAGGATTAACCCCTATTGCAAACTCTCCTATGAATCTTGATCCTTCATCTGTATTTAAAATTTCATTTAATTTTTCTGTATTGTTAGCTGTAGCTTCCACTATCTTTCCATTTTCAAATTTAAATTTAATATTTTCAAAAGTTGTTCCTTGATAAACTGAAGGTGTATTGTATGTTATAACTCCATTTATCGAATCTTTTACAGGGGCTGTATAAACCTCTCCATCTGGAATATTTCTAAGTCCTGAACATTTTACAGATGAGATGCCTTTTATTGAGAATGTTAAATCTGTCCCTTGTGCAACTATCCTTACTTTATCAGTTCTATCCAATACAGATGTCAAAGAATCCATAGCTTTACTCATTTTTGAGTAATCCAAATTACAAACATTAAAATAAAAATCTTCAAACGATTCTAAAGACGTATTTGCAAGTTGAGCCATCGAATTATTTGGATATCTTAAAACAACCCATTTGGTATTATTAACTCTTTCTTCTAAATGAACAGGTTTCATAAAGTAATCTGTATATATCTTCATATTTTTTGATTCTATATCTGATAATTCAGATGCATTCTCGCTTCCTCTAATCGCAATATATGCATCCATATCTTTCATTCTCTCTAGTTCGTACTTAGCCATCAATTCAGCTTGGTTTTTATCCATACATTTCAAAAGTTGTCTAGTTACACTTTGATCTTTTAACGTCACAAATGGATGTCCTCCAGCAGCATAAACCTCTTTAACTAAAGCTTTTACTAACAACTTAGATTCTTCACCTAAAGATTCTATTAAAACTTTTTCTCCTTTTTCAACTCTACAAGAGTAAGTAACTAAATTTTTTGCAAGTATTTCAATTCTTTGATCCACGATTCCCTCCATTTAATCACATGTTTTATTCTATAATTATAAATGAAACATTGAAAATAAGCAAGTTTATATTGCCACAAGTGAAAAGTACATCAATTTTTATTTTCATATTCTCTTTTTTGAATCATATTTGAAACTATCTTTGCCGAACTATATATAGCTGGAAGTCCACTTCCAGGATGTGTACCTCCTCCTACAATATATAGGTTTTTATAACCTTCTAGTTCATTATGCGGTCTCATCGATAATATTTGCGCTACATTATGAGAGAGATTGAATATCGCTCCTTTATAGATATGATACTTATTTTCCCAGTCAATTGGCGTTATAACTTTCAATTCCTCTATATAGTTTCTGATATTTTCAAAATTTGCGATTTTTTCTATTTTATCTATTAACAATTGTATAAAATCATCTTTTTCTTTTTCCCAATCTATATTGGAGTTATTGTTGGCAACAGGAACTAGAACACATATAGAAGATTTTCCTTTAGGAGCAAGTGTAGAATCTGTTACCGATGGATTTTGAATATAAAATGAAAAGTCTCCACCGATATCTTTATTGTCATTTATTTTATTAACATTTTTTTTGTAATCCTTAGCAAATATTATGTTGTGATGTGGTATATTAGGATATGCTTTATTTACACCTAAATATAGCATGAACGCAGAACAAGAGTATTTTTTTCTTTCTAAATTTTTATCAGAATACTTCGTTCTAATATTTTTGGGAACTAATTTGGACATTGCTGTTGCAAAATCAGCATTTACTACGACATAATCACCTTTATGTACCTCTCCATTTTCAAGCTTAATTCCAACAGCTTTTTTATCTTCAAATATAATTTTTTTTACGGAATTATTAATTAAAATTTTACCCCCTTGCTTTTTTATAATCGATGACATCACTTCTGAAAGTTTATTTAATCCACCTTCTATGTAGTGTACTCCATATTTGTACTCAAGAAATGAAAGAAATGTAAATGCTCCTGGAGTAATCCATGGAGACAATCCTATATAGTTTGTTTGAAATGTAAATGCTATTTTTAAATCATTTTGTTTAAAGTATTTTCTCATAATTTTATAAGGTGAACTCATTAAATCTAAATAGGGTATCATTTTTAAAAAGTTGGGTTTAAAATAATCTTTAAATGATAAATACGGAAGCTTTAAAGAGGGTTCAAAATTTGAGAACTTTTTATTTTCTCTTTCAATATAATTATTATACGCTTGTGAACTAAATGGGAAAACTCGCTCCATTTCAGCTAGCATCAAATGTTTTTGATTATTTGAATATGGAAAAAAATCCTCTCGACCATAAAATTTTAGTCGGTACATTGGATTTATCTCTTTTATCTTTATATAATCATTTAAATTTTCTCCTGATTCAAAAAAAATATCCTCAAGAATTTGTGGCATTAAAAAAATTGTAGGTCCTAAATCAAATTTATATTCTCCAAGTTTAAAACTGGAGTTTCGTCCTCCAATATATGAATTCTTTTCAAAGATTTTTACAGAATATCCTTTTTGAGTTAAAAGCAGTGCCGTAGCCAATCCTCCAGGACCTGCTCCAACAACGATAACCTCAATTTTTTTCATACTTTCACCTCCAATTCTATTATTATTTCTATACTATAAATTTTAAACTTTCTTTTTAAAAAAAATTAAAATTGTGTTATAATTTAACAATTGATCTGAATTGGAGGAAATACATCTATGTTTGTAGAAGAAAGAAAACAAAGAATTTTAAATATATTAAAACAAAAAGAAAAAGTGAATGTAAATGAGTTGAGCGATATTTTTTCAGTTAGTAAAGTTATCGTTAGAAAAGATCTTTGCCAAATGGAAAATGATGGTTTACTTACTAGAACTCATGGGGGAGCTATATCAAATAAAAAAGGTGCAGATAGCGATCTATTGAAGAATATTCTTAGAGAAGATTTAGAATTGAAAACTGACCTAGCTCAAAAAGTTATCTCCACTCTTAAGGAGGGGGATAAAATTTTTTTAGATGATTCTAACATCTCTCTTATAGTCGCTTCAATACTGCAAAAGAAAAAAATTAAGCTAGCTGTAATTTCAAATAGACTTGAAATTCAAAAAATACTTGCTGAAAATAAAGAGATTGAAGTTATATCTCTGGGTGGAGTCTACAATCTTAAAACAGATTCATTTATTGGAGATATTGCGATAGAAAATTTACAAAGATTTAATCTGAATAAAGTTTTTATCGAAACTGGTGGAATAAATATAGAAAAAATGCAACTGAGTACATTTAGCATTGCTGATGGTAAATTTAAAAAAACGGCTTTAAAATCAGGTATGGAGGTGTTTATTATAGCCCACAGTAATAAATTTTTCCAAGATTCAATTTATAATTTTTCAACTTTAAAAAGCGGAATGAATGTCATAACTGATTTAAAAATTTGTTCTGATATTGAAAAAATATTATCCGAAAAAAACATCAATATTATTAAAGAATAATATTGATGTTTTTTAAAGGTTATCCCACAATTTTTGGTATATAAAACTATAATTGTTTAGATTCCTATATGGGAGGTATTTTTTATGAAAAAAATGTTAGTATTAGCTTTTATTTTAATCTCTAGTTTATCTTTAGCGATTGATTCTAAAGAGCAGACAAAAGTATCCGAAGCGGCAAAAATTGAAAAGGGTTTAAATGAAAATTTTAAAGAGTTTGATGCCGATTATATCGTTACCACTGAAAAGGGGATTGTCAATGTTACAGTAAAATTTAAAAATGAATTTAAAGGGGATTTTAAAGAGTTTTCAAAAAAAATTGAGACTGCTGTTAAAAAAGAAACTCAATTGGTAGAGGATGTTGTGGTTAAACAAGCTGAAAAAAATCCAACTAAATAAATTTAAAAGAAGACTACTCATAAAAATAATGGGTAGCCTTCTTTTATTTGGAGAGAGATTATCTATTTGTTTTCTTCATTTTTTTTACAACATTTTTTCATATTCTCTAAGTTTTCTTTTGCAAGATCTCTTCCGCCAATTCCAAAAGCTATTGCGAAAGCCACTGCTAAAGCACCAATAATAAGTCCAAAAGCTAGATTTATAATCTCGTTAGCTATTCCCATTTGTCTTAACCCCATTGCACCAACAAATATAATTATAGCTACTTTTGCTAAGATTGCAATGTGATCTTTATTCTCAAGAGTAGTATTTTTTATTAATTTTGAAACATAATTTGCAATTACAACTCCCAAAGCCACTATGAATACCCCTAGAAGAATCTGCCCGATTAATAAAGTTAATTTTAAACTTAAGTCTTGAAGTAATCCAAAATTTAAAAGTTCTATCGATTGAATAATAGCAAAATATATAATCGCAATTTTCACAAATTTACCTACAAGTTTGGAATATCCGTCCTCTCTAGTTTTAAATCCAATTTTTTCTAAGCATGAATCAAATTTAAGTCCAGATAAAAGATTTGTAACTATTCCTTCTATTATCTTTCCAAAGTAGAATGCTATTATTAAAACTAATACTACTCCCACAATATTTGGAATATAATTAAATAAAATATTTAACATACTAATAACAGGAAGAATTATTATCTCCAATCCTAGATATTTTAATGATGCCGAAAATACTGGAATTAGAACTAATACATAGATTATATTTGCAAATACTGTCGACAATTTACCATTAAAAACAACTTTTCCATCAATTTTCAATCTTTCATCAAGACTTAAAGAATCTAGAACACCTTTTATAATATCTCTTAATTTTGAAGCTATGAACCATCCTACTATCAAAACTAAAACAGCGGCCACAAGAGCAGGAATATAATTTAAAAATTTTGTAATCATATCTGTTATTGGAGTTAAAATATTATTTAGTTTTAATGATGCTAAAACTCCTGGTAAAATTACAATAAAAACAATTAAGGATATTACTTCACTTAAAACTTTTGATAGTGGTATTGTCTGCTTATTTTGTTTAATTTTTTCATCAATTTTAATTTTTTTAAAGAATATTTCTGAAAATTTTTGAGATAATTTTGCTAAAATAATAGCAATAATTAAAAGAACTATTCCACCAAGAACATTAGGAATATATGCAAATATAGGATCTAAAAGATTTAATATTGGATTTACTAATCTACTAAACCCTAATTTTTCCATCACTATACCTATTATGAATATTACAAATATGAAGTAAACAAATTTTATTAAAGTTTTAATCATATAGGTACTTGTTCCATTTTCTTTTCCTGTAATTTCATGTTCTAAGTTTGAAAATAATTTAGTTTTGTTAAATAATGTTTCTAATTTAGTTGCAATAAATGATGCGATCCCAAGTCCAATAACGAGTATAATAATTGAACCAATGATATTGAGTGTTACATTGCTCAGTATTAAGTTTCTAATCTCTTCCATTTTTTTCCTCCTATTATTTTATTTGATTTTCATTACATAGATACTTTATTTTTTGGTCTTTTCTTTTATTTTTATTTACTTTTTTGTAATAGATATGGTATTAATAAAAGGAGAGATTGGAGAAGGAGGGAAAAATGATAAAAAAGTTAGTTTTATTTTTCATAGTAATAACTATTATCGGATGTTCTAATAAGTCGTATACATGGCAACCAACTCAAAATGCTATCAATAATTCTTCCTCTTTAAAAGTGGGGGATATTATTATCAAAGATAAACTAGTTACAGATCCTATTTCTTGGATGGGGCATAGCTCTGTTATTGTCAGTGAGGATATTATCGGCGATTTTCCTAAATTAGGTCAAACTTATTATACCATTGATATTAACTCTTGGCTCAATGAACCTAATAGAAATGTTATTGTTTTACGCTACAAATATTTTGATGATCGTTTCCGTCAAAAATTTTTAGAAAATATTGATATTTATGGAAAAGGAAAATATAAAATCTCATTTTCTAAAAAAAATTCTGATAATTTTTATTGCTCTAAATTTATTTGGTTTCTCTATTATAAAACAGCTCAAGATTTAGGTTATAAACTAGATCTAGATTCTGATGGTGGTCTCATTGTTTTTCCTTATGATTTTTTAAATTCACCTTTTCTCGAAGAAGTTCCTCAAATTTAATAGAGGATTTTTTCCTTTTTTTAGTATATTTTGTATATAAACTAATATGTACTTTAAAAATAATTGGAGGGGTTTTATGTATTACAGAGAGTATTTTTTTTATTTAAAACAAAGATTGCCTGAAAAGTGTTATAATATTCTTCAAGAGTGTTATAATAATCAGAAAGAAGATATTGAACAAAATTATCAAAATTTAAAAAATGCAACGAATGATATTGCAATTAAACATATTCTAATTCCTATAAAGATTAATCTTTACTCTATGGATTATGAAATTCTACTAAGAGAAAATCTGATTGAACCTCATCCTACTGAGCCAAATAGATTTAGAATTGATAGGTTCGGAATATATCTATTGCATTACTCAAATAGTTAAAATTGGAGGAACCATGAAAAATGCACACGATTTCACAGAAACTTTAGCTCTTTTGACAGAGGATTTTGAATATACTGTTTCTGAATTAGAAGAGGATATTTC
Source organism: uncultured Cetobacterium sp. (assembly GCF_947072685.1). Classification (GTDB taxonomy): domain Bacteria; phylum Fusobacteriota; class Fusobacteriia; order Fusobacteriales; family Fusobacteriaceae; genus Cetobacterium_A. The sequence goes on from NZ_CAMTIK010000002.1 coordinate 112,001, forward strand.
TGACTTATTAAGAGCGGAGTATAAACTTACTTTACAAGAAATGGATTCAAAAAAATATTTTTTATTAAAAAGTGATATCTTAGATAAAGATATTCAGTTATTTATTGATGAAATTGAGGATAAGGGTAGTTTATTTTACCTAATTACTTCTATTAAAACTTCTGAAAAAAAATAAGCAAAACAAAAAGGCAACTATTTGAAATAGTTGCCTTCAATATAAAATCTAATACCCCCGTATTTATATATATAATACCATGGAAATACATTTTTTACAACTATTTTGTTCGTTTTTTATTCAAAATCGTCTCTTATAAAATTCTTTTTTATAACATCTTCAATTCTATCAAAATAGATTGATTTTTCTAAATAATCATCTATAAAATTTTCGTTGTTTATATTATAGTTTTCTAACCCCTCTAACAAAGTTATTCTTTTTATAGCTATCCTATCATCAAATATTTCATTTATATACTTTTTTATATCCTTGGCTGAAAAAATTGAAATATATCTACCAAATAAAATATGAAGTTTATTTTTTGACAACTTTTCATAATTTTCAATCACTTCATCTTTCTTACTAAGACTTATAATATTTTGAATATATCTCTGGAACTCATCTATTTCTATAACTGAACCTGATATATAAAAAATACTATCTATATAGATTAAATATGGTTGTATCTTTTGAATTGAAGTTAACGATTCTATACTATTTTTCATTCAATCTACCTCCACTTTCATTATTAATATTTACATACCATATATATAATGTTTTTCTTTCTCAATATAAATATTTTTCAAAAAAAATAGAAGGCTACTTAAAGCCTTCTGTTTTCAAGATTCAGTTATCGGTTGATAAACATTTACAACCTCTTCTCCAAGAAATTTTTCACCAACACTTTTAAATTTCTCTATATCCCCTGTTACAAAATAATCAATATTAATTTTTTGTTTTCTGCTTTTTTTCCTCCCTGTTTTTAAGGAAATTTTATTTAGCTCAAAAAGTACACTCATAGCTGTTTCCTCTGCGGGATCCACTATTTTTTTCCCAAATAAACTTTCAATATCTCCTCTTATTAAAGGGTAGTGCGTACATCCTAAAACCAGGGTATCTATATCTGTTGGAAGAGCACTGATATATTGTTTTAAGAGTTCTTTATTTTTTTCAGATGATTCCCAACCTCTTTCTATCATAGGGCATAGCAGTTCGCAACCTTTTTGATACACTTGATATTTAGGATTTAAATCTGTTATCACTTTTTCATAAATTTTAGTATTCGCTGTTAAAGGTGTAGATAGAACACCTATTTTTTTATTTTTACTTTGTTTTATTGCCATTGAAGCCCCTGGAGTTATAACTCCTATAACAGGGACACTTGTAAATCTTTCTTTTAAAACATCAAGTGCTGCAGCAGTAGCTGTGTTACATGCAATAACAATGACATCAACTCTATTATCTATTAAAAATTCTCCTATTTTTAAACAGAGTTGCTGAATATCTTTAATATTTTTGCTTCCATAGGGAGCATTTAAGCTATCTCCATAGTAAATTATATCTGCAAAATTAATTTTCTCTTTAATTTTTTTTAAAACACTTAACCCTCCTACACCAGAATCAAAAATTCCTATTTTCATTTTGCTCCTCCTATTCTGCTATTCTTACTTTCCGAAGATATTTATAAATACTGTTATAAGAGATGCGTTTGTGAAGTCTATAAATAAGGCTCCCACTAATGGTAATACAAAGAAAGCTGCCGGTGATGGCCCATTTGCGGCTGTAAATGACTCCATATTTGCCATTGCATTAGGTGTCGCTCCCATACCAAAACCACAATGTCCAGACGCCATTACTGCTGCGTCATAATCTTTCCCCATAATTCTAAATGTAACAAAGTAAGCATATGCAGCCATAACTATTGTTTGAACAATCAATATAGCAATTAATGGACCTGCTAAATCAGCTAACTCCCATAATTTCATTGACATTAAGGCCATCGCTAAAAATAATTGTAAGGCAATGTTTCCAACTGCACTTATTGTATGTAATGGAAGTTCACCTTCTTTAGAATCTATAACGTTTCTAATTATAGCGGCTACAAGCATTGGGCCTATATATGCAGGTAATACTACTCCAATTTTTTTAGCTAAAGGAATTAATAACCCTCCAATTCCCATAGAAATAACAATAAAAACTATTGCATGGAAAAGATTATCCTCTGTTATCTGTTCTTTCACAACCTCGTTAGATCCCTCTTCATGAATTAAAAACTCTTCTTCAGTATGTCCAACTAATCCATATCGTTGCATCAATCTTTTTGCAACTGGTCCACCAATCATACAACCAGCAACTAATCCAAATGTTGCCGACGCTATCGCCACAGACATAGCTCCGGTAGCTCCAGCCGCTTCTAAAACAGGACCGAATGCTCCTGAGGTTCCATGTCCACCAGTTAAAGGAACTGACCCAGCAGCTATTCCCAACAATGGATTTAACCCAAAGAATTTAGCTAAGGTAACTCCCACTATGTTTTGAATAACAACTAAAACACTCGCTATACAAAGGAAAATAAAAACCTGTATCCCACCCTTTTTCAAAAGTTTAAAACTTGCTAAAAATCCAATTGTTGTAAAGAATGCAATCATAAGAAGATCTTTTAACGTTCCTTCAAAAGAAAGAGTAAACGAACCTGTAGTTCTTCCAATAAGTGTAAATATTGAAAAAATAACTCCTCCAATTACTGGAGCTGGAATGAAAAACTTTTCAAAAAAACTAACTTTTCTTTTTACCCATCTTCCGATAAGTAATAAAATAACTGCAATTGCTAAAGTTTCGGCCATATTAAACTGATATTCAAACATAATAACCTCCCAAGTTTTATTTTGTACTTCTTCTTGAGCCAAGTATACTTCCCAGAAAAGACATTATCAAATATATAATTAATATATAATCTATTATCTGTATATATACACGTTTTATGTTTACTCTCTACACGGGGTATTTAAACTACAAAAATTATTTTTTTAAAAATTTATTTCCATTATATATATATAATAAAATAATTTATAAATAAAAAAAGGAGATGTAAAAAACTCTTAGAATAATAGTTACAAGATAGTTTTGTATTTATAAGGAGGGTTTTTTATGGATGATTTTAACAAAAAGATATTTTCATATCTTTTATTTACAGGAATACTTTTTAGTATTGTAGGAGTTTTTGGAATATTTAGTCCAACTATTTTTTCAATATATCTAGTTTATATCTTGTCGGCGTTCTTTCTTGTCAGTGGGGTTAAAAACTTTTCAAAAGGATTTCAATTTAGAAGAGTTACCAATTTCCATTGGGGTCTTTATATATTCTTAGGTGCCTTGGAGATTATAATTGCTCTTTCTCTTCTGGTTACTCCGTTTGCCAGTCAGATATATATGATTATCTATGCCGGGATTTTTATGGTTTTCAAAGGGATCTTCATAGTTTTGAATGTCTTATTTAACAGAAAAATTTTCCCTAACTTAGTGAATTTTAGCTTGGGATCTGGAGTTATAGACGTTCTATTTGGATTTCTTTTGGTTGCACTACCATTTTTCTCTCAACAATTCATATTCTTATGTATTGCTTGGTATATTTTATTTAGTGGTGCAAACCTTATTTTATCTGCTTTTTCTTTCAAAAATTCAAAATAAAAAACAAAAAAATCCTAGAGCTTATGACTGCTCTAGGATTTTTCTTTTTCCATCTATTTTTAGTTTGCTCCCTAAAACTAATGTTTGCATCGGTGTACAATGCCCCGATTGAAAGTTATAGCAAACCGGTTTGCTGTATTTAGAAAAATGAGACTTAAAAACTTCTTCTAACTCCATATCGTCCTCTCCTGATTTTTCACAATCTGAAAAATCTCCTAGTAAAATTCCAGCAACCTTATCAAATATTCCTAAATTTTTCAAATGCCATAACATTCGATCAATTTTATAAGTATTTTCTCCAATATCTTCTAAAAACAATATTTTATCATTATAATTAACATCATATTCTGTTCCTATATTTGAAATCAATGTTGCTAAATTTCCTCCTACAACAACCCCTTCACAACTTTTATTATTAAAAAATTTCAATTCTTTTCCAAAATTATCTAAAATATAAGTTGATTTATTCTTTGCAATAACTTCTAATAGGTGTTTTAATGTTTCTTTGTTGTATTCTCCCGATAAGTTACTTACTGCCATTGGTCCATGATATGTTTTTATACCACATTTTTTGTGTAAAGCCATATGAATTGAGGTTATATCACTATATCCTATAAATATTTTTGGATTTTCTTTTATTGACTCATACTCCAATAGATCCAAAATCCGGATACTTCCGTAGCCACCTCTAACACACATTATCGCCTTTACATTTTTATCTTTAAAAAAAGTATTGATATCTTTTGCTCTTGCAGTATCCTCTCCCGCAAAGGAATACCACCTTTTTACTGCGCTTTCTCCAACTTTTACTCGATATCCTAAATCTTCAATATTTTGGATAGCTTTTTTTAATTTGACCTCATCTGTATAACTAGCTGGAGCAACCAATCCTATCAAATCACCTTTTTTTAAAATTTGCATAAAAGCCTCCCAATTAATTAAACATTATATTACAAATCCATACCGCTGCTAATATTCCTGCTAAATCAGCTAAAAGTCCGGCAACTACAGCATGTCTTGTCTTTCTTATACTCACTGCTCCGAAGTAAACAGCTAACACATAAAATGTTGTTTCTGTTGACCCCATCATAACCGATGCCATTCTTCCTATCATTGAATCAGGTCCATAAGTTATGAATAGATCATTCATTATTCCTGTTGACCCTCCACCTGATAATGGTCTCATAATAGCCATTGGTAAAACCTCCCCTGGCATTCCTATGAACTCCAATACTGGATTGATATACTTTATAATAACATCTATTGCTCCTGAAGCTCTAAATACACCTATTGCAACCAGCATTGCAACTAGGAATGGGATTATTCTTATAGCTGTTGAAAAACCCTCTTTTGCCCCTTCACAGAACACCTCATAAACTTTCACTTTTTTTACAAAATATGCATATGAAACTATAAAAAGTATTATCATAGGTATTGCATAAAGTGATATTTTTTCCATAATTAACGTAAACATCTTCTATTCCCCCTTTATACTTTCTCTTTTAAATGATGGTAATTTTTGTAAAAATTTACACGACGCAATTCCAACTATAGTTGAAATTACTGTAGCAATAATTGTTGGTGCAATTATCTCAGTTACATTAGCTGAATTTGCAGCCGCTCTATAAGCTATTACACTTGATGATATCAAAGTTACCGAAGATGTATTTATGGCTAAAAACAAAACCATTGCATCCGTTGCCTCTTCTTTATTATCATTTAACTCTTGTAGCTCTTGCATAGCTTTTATTCCTAACGGAGTGGCAGCATTTCCAAGACCAAAAAAGTTTGCTGCTATATTTGCAACAATACTTCCAACAGCAGGATGATCCTCTGGTATCTCAGGAAAAAGTCTTTTCATTATAGGTCTTAAGCCTCTTCCTAAAGCTTTTACTAATCCCGCTTCTTCAGCGACCTTCATAAGTCCCAACCAAAAAGACATCACACCTATAAGTCCTATAGCAATCTCTACCGCCGATTTAGACGATGACAATACTGAATCTGTCACCACCTGCATATTTCCATTAAACATTGAAATTACAATTCCAATCACTATAAGTCCTAACCATATCGCGTTTATCATAGTTTTTCCCTCCCTTTATTTTTGTTCACTTAATTTGTTTGATAGATAAAATAAGACACCAACTATAAATATATTCAAAGATGATAGAGCTGCTCCCTCTAAAAGTTTCTTATCAGTGAATAAAGAATAGTTGACTAGAGCAATAGTTGGAAAGTCTCTCCCTAATTGCATAGAGTAAGAGATTGTAAACTCTCCTAAAATTATAGCAAAAATTTGTAGATATGTTGCTATAAATATTTTTTTCAATATCGGAAATTCAACTAAAATAAAACTTTTAAAAGGGGTTAACCTATCTATTTTAGCTAAATCCAATATATCCTTTGGAAACTCTCTGACATATTGGTACATAAATGAATATGCTATTGGTACCGTTATTAAAAAATATCCTATAACCAATAGTATCCATAGCTTTATATCATATAGTATGTTCAAATAGATCAAAGCTATTCCTAAAAATGCACTTGAAAATCCCATGGTGGAAAAAACAATAGCACCCGTCAATTTTGTGAAATTTTTTAGTAGATAATATGTAAACAATATTACAAAAATTGGTGTAACACTCGCCAAAAGCAAAGAGTTTCCTATAGCTTGTAGAATTGGATACTGCTGATTAAATTCATTTTCAAATAATTTTAAAAAATAATGAACTGAAAATTTGCCAGTATAGTAGTTAAAAAAGCCATATATAACGCCTGTTGCTATAACTGTATACTCTAACAAAAGATAGATCAAAGAGTAAAGCATCGTATAGTTACTCACTTTTTTATCTACACTGTCTTCACTTAATTCATATCTTGGAAATTTTTCACCTAAAAGATTTAAAGATATCAAAAATACAAATTGAATTGTGCCCAATATAAGTGCTTTTGAAAAATTAGCATCTTTTAAAAGTGTATTTGCTATTTCAACTTCTAAATTTGAATACCTTATACCTCCTAGAGCTAAAACTATTCCAAAAGAAGCAAAAGTATATATAAAAACTAAAAACATCCCTCTAAAAATTTGTGGGAGCATAAGTGGTACCTTGATTCTAAAAAAAATATTTACCTCATTTAAGCCATCTATTTTTGCTGCTTCCACAACATTTTTAGGAATATTTTTCATTCCTTGGCTTAAATACTTTATCATGATAGGACTATTATAAAAAACATTGGCAATTATTATGGCTTTTAAAGTGTATAAAATACTTAGATTTTTTAAAAATGGAAGATTAAATATCAGTGTTAAAGCTACTACTGTTGATATAGTAGGAAAGAAAAAAGGAATAAAAATTAACCCCTCTAGCATTTTACTTAAAACATTTCTTTTATAGCTCATATAATAGGCGGGTAGCAGTGCTACTACTGTTGAAAATAGCACCGACAATACCCCTTGAGTTAATGAAATTTTAAAAAGATTCAAATTTTCATTGATATCTATATTTTTAATTTCATTAAAATCAAAAAAATCTTTCGTAAAAAATATTATTGGAACAACCCATAGAAATAGATATAGGTAGCTATAGGCTTTAGTTTTCTTCATTATTTTTTCAATACCTCAATCAACTGTTTTTTCCACTTTTCCATATTTTCATTTACATACTCGGCATTTAATCTTACAATCTTCTCTGTTTTAGGAACATATTTATATTCCACAGGAAAATCATATTCAATAACAGGGAACATATAATTTTTCTCAAGTGCTAACTTTTGAAAATCATATTCCAATACAAAATCTAAAAATTTCTCTGCTGAGGGTTTTATTTCTTTTTTATTTACAAGAGCAGCTCCCTCTATATAAACATATCCTCCCTCCTCAGGAATATAACTTTTATATTTATTTTCATTTCCATCCTGATAAAAATATAGAGAACTCGAAGCATAGCCACTCATTATATTTCCCTCTCCTACAGAAAATTTTGCAAATGAGTCTGACCAACCTGAAGTTACTGTTAAAATACTTGGTTTCAACTCTTTCCAAAACTCTAACCATCTATCTCCATAAACAGCTATTGTCCACAACATAAAACCCTCACCTGTAAATCCTCTTGGATCTTGAACCAAAAGTTCTTTAGGGTATTTCTTCAAGTCCTCAAAACTTTTTGGATTAGATTTTAAATTTTCATAGTTGTAATTTAAAGCCAACATTCCATAATCCATTGGTGTTACCGACCAATCTTTATCAATTATAAATTCCTCTTTTGCTATATTTCCAGCAGTAGATGGTTTATATTTTTTTATGAGTCCTCCATTTTTTGCCTCCAAATAGTTGATATCTGTCAATCCTACAACAATATCAGCTTTAGGTCTTTTCTTTTCCAATTTCATTCTAGGTATCAACCCATCTATCGGAATATATTTTATATCTGCCCCTGTTTTCTCTTTAAATATTTTTCCTGCTGAGCTTTCGATCCACTTCATTGACTCAGGACCATATACTATAATCTCTTCACCAAAAGACACTGTACTTACTAAAAATAGACTTCCGAACAATAATTTTTTCATTTTATTCCCCTCTTAAAGTTTTAGTTCTAAAAATTTACCTGTAATGTTGTAATTCTCTAGTTCCCCTAGATTATACAGATGATTTTGAATTATTTCAATATATTCATCCAACTGATTTTGATTAATACCTCCAGTTTTATAGTCTACAACTAAGATTTCTCCAATTGAAGTTGTTGGTTTTTTTATCATAATCCTATCTATTCTTTTTAGCCTACCGTCATCATATATTTCATATTCTGGATGTATATAGTCCCACTCTTCTGAAAATATAATCGGATTTTCTATAAAGAAATTTTTAAACTCTTCACTTTCAAGTATACCCGCCAATCTTTTTTCTCCAATTATTGAGGCATATTTTGAAAATGTTCTTCTTAGTGCTTCTCTATGTTCCTCTAAGTTATTATTTATTATAAATTCCAAATAGTAGTGAATTGCATTTCCTATTATTCTTTTTTCTTCTGTTTTTATATCTATTAGTTGCTGTCTATTCGGTTGTTCACACTCTTGGATATCCTTTTCAATGAAATCTATCGAATCAATTAGCCCTATATTTATAGTTTTTATATCTCTATTGCTTTTTTGAGACATACTAATTTTACCACACTTTACATCAAATAGTCCATCTATTGAGTTTTTTAAAAATTTATTTGAATTTTTTCCCATCACTAAAAATAGATTTTTTTTAGCTCTAGTCAAAGCTACATAGAGGTTATTTATCTCCTCCTGCTCTTTTTTTATATCAAGTTCTTTTAAAAAGTTATAGTCACTACCTAAATATTTCAAAACCTTTTCATATTTTTTGTCCACAAATATAAAATTATCTATCCCTTCAAATGGCGATTTAAAATCTATATGAAATTGAACCCCACTCTCGACACCTTTTTTTTGCTCTTGGTGATAATAATAAACTGTTTCAAACTCCAATCCTTTAGATTTATGAATTGTCAAAAGTGTTACTGCTTTTTCCTCTTCTAAAGAAACCTGTTTAAATCTTGGATTATCATTTTCTTTTGTTAAGGAATTATAGAAGTCAAAGATATTTTCAAACTCTTTAGACATCTCTAAGAAACGAAATATATTTTTCAAGTCTGATTTGGTTGAATATAGATCTGTTAGATTAAAAGTTTCTAAAATATTTAACACTAAATTTCTATTTTCAAATCCATCATTTAAAATATTTTTTACTTTAGATAAAATAATCTCAAGTTCTTTTAAACTTCCATCTAATTTCTCTTCACTCTTAAATAGATAGTTTTCAATCTCAATTTTATTATTTAAAATATTCTTTACTTCCATATTGTCAATTTTAATAACATCACTTCTCAAAAATTCTAATAGAGAAAATATATCTCTATTTATAGAATACTTTAAAAGTTTAAATATTGGATTAACCGCTCTATGTTGTATTATAGAATCGTTTGACTCTATAATATATGGTATCTTTTTTTCACCCAATTTTTCTGCTATCTCTCTTAGTTGCGGATTACTTCTAGCAATTACAGCGACATCTCCATAGTTTCCATCAAAATTAGTCTCAATAGATTCTACAAGAGTCAATATCATATCCTCTTCTAACTCTTTTCCATCTTCATCTATCTGATTTTGAATAACTTCAAAGAATCCCAACTCATCACTTTTAGCATCCACAGATGTAAATAACCATGAATATAGATTTTCCTCATCTCTTTCAATATCTGCATACATATCCGAAATACTTGAAAACACTCCATTTATAAAGTTGACTATATTTTTGCAACTTCTATAAGAAACACCCATAGTCTCTTCTTTGACCCCAATAATAGAGGGTAAGTTTTCAAATAGAGTTTTCTCTCCACCTCTCCATCCGTAAATGCTTTGTTTTTCATCCCCAACGCAGATCAACTGGCCACTTTGGTTGATTAATCCTTTCAATATTTTCCACTGTAAAACACTGGTATCTTGAAACTCATCAATAAAAATAGTTTTAAATTCACTATCAAAAACATCTTTGAAATACTCTGTTATTTTACCATCTTGAATAAGATTGATCTCCTTCACCTCTATATATTGAAAGAGATAGCTACTTATGTCCAAATGAGTGAATCTTTTTTCTGAAAATTTTATCTCATCATATATTCTATATAAATTTTCAATAAAAAAAAGTACCTCTTTTTCAAAAGTTAATACTTCTGTATTAAAAAGTTCTTTAGAAACTTCACTTTTCAACTCGTCTAAAGCTCTTTGTAAAATTTCGATCTCAGAATCAAAATCAAATTTTGCAGTTGTTTTTACTCTTCTCCCATCCCAGCATTTCTCACTCTTTAAAAACTTATTCCAATTCTCTAAAAGATACTCTTTATGTCGATCCTCTGGCGTTTCTAATATCCATTTTATAGTTTTCGACATATAGTCAGAAAGTTCTTTTCCATCTTTTTTCTTCTCTTTTATAGCTTCGAATGTTGTAAGCATATGTTTTATAATTTTTGATATTGATATACTTTCTTCATATTTATTTTTACTGCTTAATAACTCTTTCGACTGGGCTATCAAGACAAGTTTCCACCGATTATCTATAAGTTTTTTTAATATACCTAGATAATTCTCTATATTTCTTTCTGTTCTATTTTCTAAAAAAAGTTTAAATCTACTAAACTCCTCTCTATCTTGTACAATTTTTTCAAAGCATTTTAGAAGTATCTCTAAATTATCACTCTCATCTATAATTTCATAAGAAAATATATTCAGATATGGAGCTATTACATTTTTGAATATATTATTTATAAATCCATCTATTGTCGATATCTTTAGTCTATCTCTATTATCTAACACTTCATAATATATCTTCTGTACATTTGTATGTGATAAATTTATATCTGGATAAAGTTTTTTTAAATTTCCATACAAATCTGAACTTTTATCTCTATGCATCTCTTCTAAAAAAACTATGACCCTTTCTTGTATCTCAGAGGTCGCCTTTTTAGTAAAAGTCATTACAAGTATATCTTTATAACTTTCACCTTTTAGTAAAGCAGCTAAATATTCTAAAGATAACCTATAGGTTTTTCCAGTTCCAGCACTGGCTTTTAAAACCACTCCCTTCATTAAAACTCCCTCCTACATATATTTTTATACTCACAGTACATACATCCACTTTTTTTCTCACTCAACGAATAACTATCTGTTTCAAAAAATTTTATTAAAGATTCTTTTAAAATTTCTCTTGTCAATTTAGTTTTTTCTTGGTTTTCTAAAACACCTTCAAAAGCGTTGTATACCGATTTACATGCTTGAGTTTCGTCTCTATAAAGCATTATTGTATAAAAATCTAACTGATTATCAATTTTACTTCCTGTTTTGAAATCTATTATATGATTCTCAGTTGTTGTTTCTATAACCAGATCCACTCTTCCATTTAAAGTGACTTCAACATCCCCCTTTAAAAAAGGTTCTTTTTTACTGTTTTTTTCACTTTCTATCCGTTTAACTTTTTTTTCTATATAGAGTTTTTCAATCTCTTTATAAAACTTTAAAATATTTCTAGTGAAACGTGGAATAAGAATTTGAATGAAATAATTATCCAGATATATTGGTATCTTTTTCCGATTACTGTGGAAACTTTTGATTAGAAGGGTTTGAATTTCCTCTTCTGAAATTGAATAATCTGAAACATTTAAAATCTTTTTCCACATTCTATCTGTAATTTTTTCAAATACATCGTGCACGTATATTCCCAAGAATTTCATTGATATTCCCAGACTATGTTCCTTCTCAAACGAGTTAAGCTTTAATATTTTGCTTAAATAAAATCTGTACTCACATATGGTTAAAATATTGAAATCATACGGACCCAAATTCAATTCATTATTTTTAAAATCGTCTTTTGATTTAAAGAGGGCCTTTTCTTGTTTTACCTCTATTTTTATTGATTCAAAGCTCATTAATTTTTCTAAAATATTTTCACTGAATATAGTCTTTTGTAGTTTAGATATTTTATACCTATTCATTAATTCTGCTAATAGTGGAGAAGCTCCCTCTCCATTATTTTCATTTTTTATATATATCAAAGTGTTATATCTATTCTTTAAAAGAGCTTGATAGAATCGATACCTCTCTTCACGTCTCTCCTTTTCATAATACATAAACCCATTATCTTTTTTTTGCTTTTCAGTTAAATACAAGTAATCTCTTTTTGTTTTTGGAAGATATCTGTTACTTGTATTTATAAAAATAGATTCTCTTGATACTATAACTTTACAATTTTCTATTGGTTTTATAAGATATTTTTTTTCACTGTCTTCATTTTTTATAATCTCTACATTGTTAAAATATTGAAGTAAAAATTTTAATATATCTCCTCCATTTTTAAAACAATTTTTCAACTCTTTCTCTCGAAGCATTATTTCTGTCGTTTTAGCATATCCCATATATTCTTGAAGCTTATCGTAAAAATCTAGATATATTTTTTCAAATAATATATCTAAAGAAAGAAGTCTATTAAAATAATCTATAAAATAATCTATCGTTTCAATTTTTGAAATTTCCAGAACATCATTATATATTTTTGATATCGTTTCATTCTCTTCGTCTCCAATATATTTATAATCGTTTTCAATCCTCTCATAAACATACTCCATATTCTCTCTAGATATGCTGTAATATTCCTTCATCTCAAGGTTATTTATCCCTTCTAAAAATTTAGATATTGGAATAAGGTTCCCCACTCTCGGTTCTAAAGAGTCCACTAAAACACTCTGAGCTGTTAGAAATTTGAAAAATTTAGTATCGTTTAAAGTTGAAAAACTCCCTCTCATAAAATTGTTTGGAAATATCTTTGAATATTCATTGGTATCAGCTTCTGGTGAAAATATATTTGTCATCTGATTTTTCATATTCATAATCTCCAAAAGATTTCCAACAAGTTCTAATTCATCCTGAACTTCTAAGAGTGATACCTCCACTTTTTGCTCTTTAGGAAGATATACCTCTTTTAGTTCTAACTCTTCTTCATCAAATATATCTTTTTCTCCTTGAATCCTGATATTTACTTCTATAAACTTCTCTAGCTCTTTTAAAACATGTTTATCTAAAGGAGTGAAATTTACTATATCTACAAACACTATTTTTCTATACTTTTTAAACTCTGAAAGATCTAAATATTTTATATCCTCCACCCAGTCCTTAGGAATATAATTTTTTTCATCCAAATAGGTCTGATATTTTTTTTTAAATCTATCAAATATTTCAAAATACCTCTCTTGCCACTTTTCTAACTTTATTCTTTTCTCAGAAAGTGCTCTATTTACCTCAGTATAATATTTAAAAAATTTATCCGAAAAATCTATAGACTCAAAATAACTTTTTATTTGTATCTCTTGAAACTCATCTCTCATAAAATTGTAAAGACTTACAAATCTTTTTGCTTCACTCAAAACAATTTTCTCAGTTTTAAATATTTTTGATTTAAACTCATCTATTGTCAAGTAAAGTGGATCTGGTTCAAAAATATTTCTTTTACTCTCTTTTCTCTGACTATTTTTAAGTGGATAATCAGAGAATATATAGATTACAGACGGATCTTTTTTTAATCCTTGGATTAAAGATTCCCCATAGTTTATATATTCGAAATTCATACTACCCCCCTATTTTTTTATAGGAGTTGCGCACTCCACAGCTTCACCTTTTAAAATCTCAATTCCATGAACTAAGCTTCCTATTACAAAGTTTAAATTTTCAGTAGCTCCTTTTGGACTTCCTGGAAGATTTAAAATTATACTTCCTTTTCTTATTCCGCATCTAGCTCTACTCAACATAGCTTTAGGTGTAATTTCAAAAGATTTAGCCCTCATATATTCTGCTACTCCTTGAGCTTCTTTCTCAATTACCGCTAATGTTGCTTCCGGAGTGACATCTCTTTTAGAAAATCCTGTCCCACCATTTGTAACAATCAAATCTGCAATGCAATTATCTGCAAGATTTTTTAACTCTTCACAAATCATGTCAAAGGTATCTGGCAACATATTATAATATACAACCTCATACTCTCTATGAGCAGCAAATATCTCCTTCAATTTTGCTCCGGTAATATCCACCCTTTCTCCTCTTGCACCTTTATCACTTAGTGTTATTATTGCTACTTTTATCATAAATATCCCCCTATCCTTTAATTACAATATTGGAGCTATCAATTTAGAAATCGACTCCATCATTTTTTCTTTTTTACTTCTAGCCTTATACTCCTCTAACTTTACTCTTGTAGAATTAGAGATATCCTCTTTAACTCTACTTTCAAGTTCTCCAACTTTCTCACCAAAAATCATTAAACTGATTTCAAAATTTTGATACATACTTCTATAATCAAAATTAGCTGTTCCTAAAAAGCCTACCTCTCCATCTACCACCACTAACTTACTATGTATAAATCCATCGTTGTATTTATATATCTCCGCTCCAAGTTCAATAAGCTCACCATAAAAATACTGATTTGCCCAATAAACAAAAGCATGATCCCCCACACTAGGAATCACAATTTTTACTATAACACCGGATAGCAGTGCAACTTTAAGTGCATCTAATACCGGTTCATCTGGAATAAAATATGGAGTTTGAATATGTATACTTTTTTCTGCCCTCATAATCAACCCTAGGAAAGTATCCTTTATTGTATGGAACTCATAGTTTGGACCTGAACTGACTACTTGAATAGGATTTGAAGAATACTCTTTAATATTGATTTTTTTCGCTTCAAAATTATCTTTTACATCCTTTTTAAGAAATTTCCAACTTCTTTCAAATTCATGTAAATAATCGATTATAGCTTCTCCTTTTAATGAAAATCCTATATCTTGCCATTTTCCAAGCCTACCTTTCCCAATATAATCTTTTCCTATATTAAGACCACCAGAGTAACATATTTTTTCATCTACCAACGTTATTTTTCTATGATCTCTATAGTTTGCTCTCAAATTTCCTGTTTTTATAAATGGAAAATATGATGGAAAAAAAACTTCCAATTTTATTCCAGCTTTTTCGAGCTCCTCTCTTCTTTTTCTGCCAACACCTCTAGTCCCAGCACCATCAATTATTATTTTTATTTCGACCCCTTCTTTCACCTTTTCTAAAAGAAGATTGTAGATAGGAGATCCCACCTCATCATCATCAAATATATAATATTCCATAAAAATTGTTTTTTTAGCTTTTTTGATAGTTCCTGTTAAACTTTTAAAAAATTCATTTGGATTTTGATAGAATGTAAAATTATTATTATGTGTCATTTTTCCCAAAAGAACTGCATCTAAATATTTACTTAATCCAACCCATTTTTTCAAACTGAGTACGGATTTTTTATTCAATTTTGTGGAATAATTTTTACCATTTTTTAAGTAATATTTAGCTAAAGCCCTTCTCTTTTTAAAACCCATTCCAAAGAATAAGTACATTATAAAACCAAAATACGATGTTAATAAAAGAACCGTTATCCAAAACAAAGTAAATACGGGCCTTCTTCTCTCAAAAAAAATTATAATACATGCAAATATTATGTTTATAAAAACTAGATAATCTTTAAGTGCTATTAATATTTTAAACAATTCATTCACCTCTAAACTTTTTTAGAAAAAAAGAAGAGCCTAAACTCTTCTTCTATTTGAACTTTAAATCTAACTCTCTAAAATTCTCATCCATATCTTTCCCATTAGAAAATTCTTTTTTAATTTTCTTAATAAACATTCCCATCTCATCAGCACTACCTACTATTCTATTAAAAATACCTAGATATTCTGTTATAATGGGGTTATTTACATCGTATGGATATCTCATCAAATGATCAATTTCGCTCCAAGCCTCTTCAAATACTGTTCTAACTTGTATTTCAACTAACACTTCATCCTGTTTTGTAACAGGAACACCTATCAAATAGTGAATTGACCTATATCCGTGATCTCTAACTATTATCTCACAATCTAAATCTTGAATGGTGGTTTTTAAATCTTGAATATTGTAATCCCCTCTTCGAATATTGATTTGTGGAGTTTCTTTAGTATCCCAAAGTTTTGTTATTTCTCCGTGTATACTACGCCAATCATCTTTAAACAAATGTAACACTCTTATTCCAATAAGATCAGTTATAATCTCTTTATAATTCTGTACATTAATTCCTCTATCGCTATATTTCCTCCCCTTCCTAATAATTTTTTCAATTAGGTGGGCTGCTTTTTTTACTCGTCTTCTAACAGAGTGTACCCCGTCATTATCAATAAGTTTAGATACTATATGTTCAGCTTCTTTTTCTAAATAAGGAACTAACTTCAAATAATCTGCATAAATTTTCATTAACTCTTCCCAATCTAAGCAGGTAGATTCAAAATATTCTTCAGTTATACAAAAGGCTTTGAAAAATTCGATCCGATCCATTCTTTCATTTGACATTTTACACCAGCACCTCTTTATTATTTTCTAGATATTTTTTCTAGTGAGATTTCACAATTTTTTCTATAAGCTACTACTCTATCCATTTTTAACTCTCTAGCTTCAATTGGAAGTGTTGTTACAATTTTTTCTTTTATATTGAAATCGTTTCCTTTCAATATATGCAATCTTTCAACCTCAATAGTATCTCCCTCTTTTATATCCAGAGAATTTAAATCACATCTAAAGTTTACCCAACTTTTAATAATATTATCCTTATCTAAAAGATTTAGTAATGCCAATGAATACAGAGAATTTTCTTCCTGTAATAGCTTTTCCTTATGAATCTCTTCCAATCCTAAAATTTCTTTTTCTAATAGGTCTAGCTTCATCAATTCTATTCTATTTTCAAAAGAGACTCTCCCTGTAAGAAGCTTCCCTATAAGTTCAACTGAATTCCCAACAAATACTTCTTTTAAGAATCTGATGTTGAATATAAATCTTTTTAAATTGTTGGCTTTATAAACTTTATAGTAGTAATTATTTAAGATTGGATTAAATGACCCATCCTCTTTTAACTCAATTTCTATACCTAGCTTAAACTCTCTATTTTTCATTTCAAAATATTTTTTCCTATTAATCTCTAATATTTTACCATGACACTCTTTTAAATGAAGGTCATTTACTTTTAACTCGGTAACTCCAAAGGTTCTTATTAGATTAGAATCTTCCATATTCTTTATAGTAGAAAATTCTAATGGTAATCTATCTAATTTTAAAGAACTATACCTTATCTCTAAAGCACTCTCCAAAAGTTCTAAATCCCCACTTTCTAAATGTACCTGATTTGGTTCTCTAACAACATCTTTTACTAGAACCTCTTGAGTTGTATCCTCTTTTATATCTTGAAGATCAATCTCAATATCTGAAGTTACCGAAAAAGCTTTTTTCCAATATAAGCCTCTTTTAACTCGTTTTCATCCAATACCTCAGATGTTAAATAATACTTTAATTCTTTAAAAAATTCCTCTTCTGTATGAGGTAGAAGTTTTATTCCAAGATCACTTAATCTCTCTATTGTTTTTGTTTTTAAAACATTAGAGTTACTAACTGCATATATAACATCTTTTTTATCTACTTTTTCTAAAACTACTTCTAAAACATCTATAAAGTCTAGATTATTTAAGTCTAACCCCAAAATAACTGTTGGATAAGTTTCTATATCATTTTTAATAGCGTTAAAGAAATTTTTATAAAAATCTAAAACTTTTAATTTTCTAAAATCTTGAACTGATACAAAAACTTTTTCATGCTTATCAGCGTCTCCCAATATTTTGTAATGTTTTATCTCACCTTTTAAGGATTCTCTTAGAACATCATCTGTTGGCAAAACTTTCACTACTCTATTTGAATTTATATCATCTAAAACTATATCATAGTTCGTTGAAAAAACAGCATTAATTTTATCACTTTCTGAGAAAACACTTAGTATCTCCTTAGCATCTCTGTTTGTTTCGTATAAATTTTTGATTTTTTTCAATAATGAACTTCTACTGCTAACAACACCATCTAGATAGACTTGACTAACTTGAAATAAAGAGTTTTCATCTTTTATATAACCTTTTATACTTTCCTTCATATCTTTCATCAATAATTTTGCTAACTCTATTCTTGTTGGATATCCTGCCGTTCTTACCAAGAAATCTCCTAAAAATAGGTTTATTTTTTCTGTTTCATTAAATTTATTGAAAAAACTCATAGTAACACCTCTCTTTCTCTAAAAATCAACACTTTGTCAATATAAGTATATCTTAATTTTATCCATTTAACAAGTAGTTTTAAAAAAAAATCCAAACAAAAAACCTAAAATAAAGATTTCAATATCTTCATTTTAGGCTTGCTTTTCTATACTATTTAACTATAAATGAACTTGCTATTACTTTTCCATCTTCAGTATACAATACTGCACCTTGACCTGGAGTCACAGCTCTAAGTGAATCTCCAATAAAGTGTATCTCTATTGTATCTTCTCCAATCACTCTGACAACACATTGATGTAATTTATCTCTCGAACGAGCTTTTGCATAGCACTCTAATCCATCTAACTCTTTTATATCATTCACCAAAAGAAGATTAAGTTGATTAGCTATAAGTCTATCCTTCATCAAGTCATCATTATCTCCAACAATAACTCTATTATTTTCTTTATCTAAAGCAACAACATATAAAGGATTCGCTGAAGCTATTCCCAAGCCTTTTCTCTGACCTATTGTATAAAAAGCTAATCCATTATGTTTCCCTAGAACTTTGCCATTCATATCAACAATATTTCCTCTTTTTTCAACTCTTCCTTTTGTTTTTTCAATTAAAAATTCTTTTAACTTCCCATCTTCAACAAAACATATTTCTTGAGAATCTTTTTTAGCATAAACCCTAACTCCCAAATCTTTTGCTAGTTCCCTAACTAGAGGTTTTTCCATTTTACCTATAGGAAAAATTATATATTTTAAATACTCTTTTTTTATTTGTGATAAAAAATATACTTGATCTTTATTTACATCATCACCTATTGCCAGAGTTCCATCTACAATATTTGCATAATGTCCAGTTGCTAAAACTTCAGCACCTTTTTCTCTTGCAAAATCAATAAGCTTTCCAAATTTTATTTTCCTATTACAAACCATACATGGATTTGGAGTTCTTCCAGTTTCATATTCATTTACAAAGTAGTCCATAACTTCTTCGCCAAAATCTTTTGTTACATCTAACAGATAATGATCTATACCTAAATCATCACAAATTCTCTTAGCATCTTTGTCCTCTTCACCACAAGTTTTCATTGTTATACCAAATATTGTGTACCCTTGTTTTTTCAAAAGATACGCAACTGTTGATGAATCTACTCCACCACTCATAGCTACTGCTACAACTTTTTTTTCATTTTCTTTTTTAAACTCTAAATTCATAAATTACCATCCTTAATAAAAATTAATTCTATTACTATTTGTAGAAGGCAAATATAATAGTCGAAATACCAAAAATCAGAATTATCAATCCTGAAAGTTTACTCAATTTTAAAAGTATATCAATTGTAACTTTTTTCTTAAAATGATATATTAAAAATATTGTTGTAAACCACATAGAAGCTCCACCGATTCCAATTCCAAGTCCTAACTCCAAAACAGTACTCTCTTTTATAACGCAACCTAAAACTCCAAGTAGAGTATATACCCCCGCTATCACAAGCAGTGAAGATATATTGAATATCGCTAGTAAAAAAGTTTCAAAATAATCTTGGACTAGTGTGTAATTGTCATCGTCTAACTCTTTTATAGTGGGCTGTCCGAAGAATTTCTTACTTCCCACAAAAATCAAAAATAAACTTATTAAAATTTTTAACGGTGTATCATATCTAACAACCAGGTGATCCACCTTACTTATAAATAAAAAGGAGATTATCCCATAGATAACATCTACGCTAACCATACCTAATGCTGATACATAAGCTTTTTTTTCCCCCTCAGTGAGAGCTTTCTCCATACAGTAGATGCCTACTGGTCCAAAAGGTAGAGACAATATTATACCTGTTATAATACCTTTTAAAAAAATCATATTCTATTTCTCCTCAAAAGTGTATTTCTATAAATGACTTTATCTTCTGATTTTAGCATAAAACTTTTGAAATATAAAGCTAATTCCGCAAAAATAGAGTTATTTTACACACCTAACTCTCTAAGTTTTGATTTAACCATATCAAAAAATACGTTTCTATCCTCCAAATTGTCTCTTATATCCATATTGTCTATATTTATTTTCAAAACAACCGTTTCATTGTAGTTATTAAAGAAATCAGAGTACTGTTCATTTAAAGAGTTCCAATAATCTCTTTCAACTCCAAGTTCAAAATTCCGTCCTCTTTCTACTATCTTTTTTATTGCATTGTCGACACTTGTTTCTAAGTAAACTATTAGAGTTGGTTTCTTTCTTGCTGAAATCAATTTTTTCCAAAATGATTCATAAAGTGCAAACTCCTCTTCACTCATATATCCATTTTTTAAATGCATTTTTGCAAAAAGAAAATCACCATAAATACTTCTATCCATTATACATCCATTAAACTTGGACGCTTCTTCAATAATCTCTATTCTTTTATTTAAAAAATACATCTGACTAAGTAACGAATATCTCTCTTTATTTGAATAAAATTTATCTAAAAACGGATTGTCTATATATGGTTCTTGAAAGAATTCAATAGATAACTCTTTGGCTAAAAGTTCGCCCAATGTTGTTTTTCCCGCTCCCACAACTCCTTCTATACAGATAACATTCTTCATCCTATGCCAAAACCCCTTTTTGTAAGAATCTTTTTAGGTTACTTATTATCATTCCAATTGCAACTTTATTCTCTCCACCTCTTGGAATTATAACATCGGCATATCTTTTGCTTGGCTCACAAAACTCTAAGAACATAGGTTTAACTGTTGTTAAGTATTGATGTTTCACTGAACTAAAGCTTCTTCCTCTTTCAGTCATATCCCTTTCTATTCTTCTTAAAATCATCTCATCTGCATCTGTATCCACAAATATTTTAACATCAAATAACTCTCTGATTTCAGGAACTGCAAATATTAAAATTCCTTCCACTATAATAATTTTTGATGGTTCAATTTTAATACATTTATCTTTTCTTGAATGTGAAGTAAAATCATAAGTTGGTCTTTCTATAGCCTCGTTGTTAATTAATTTTAATAGATGCTCTCTCAATAAATCAAATTCTATTGAATCAGGATGATCAAAATTCACTGCTGCTTTTTCTTCTAAAGTTAAATTTGTTAACTCTTTATAATAAGCATCTTGTTCAACTAGTACTGCATCCTCTGATTTGAAAGCCTTTACTAAATTATGTGCCACTGTTGTCTTTCCGCTTCCACTTCCTCCAGCTACTCCGATCAATATGCAATTTTTCATTTGTTTATTTCCTCCTTAAAGTTACTTTTATATATATTATTTTTTTATAATCTTGTATATTATAACATATTTCTTAAAAAAAAATAAATTATAATATTGTATAGACTATATATTTTTTTTGATGTATACTTTACGATATAGTTGTTTTTAAAGGAGAAGATTTTTATGAGTATGACAGAGAAGGATATAGATCTTCAGATGAAAAAGGCTCTTGAAAAAGTACCTTTTGAAATCAAAAAAATAAAATTTGTGCTCTGGATAATAAAAATAGTTAAAAGAGCCAAAAAAATATTAAAATTTTAGGAGGATAAAATATGAATGAAGAGATTTTAAAAAAAATAGATAGAATCAATGACGAGTTTGAAAAAAGAGATTTTTTTATCAAAGAGGACTTAATTGAATTATTTGAAGAAAGAGAGGATCTTAGAACTAAGCTAGACGAAATAAAGTTTAAAAAAATTGAATTCTTCAATATTGTAGAGGAAGATTGCGTTGGATTTACTTTTGATGATGTACAAGTTAACTTCTTCGTTGAATTTGGCGAAGATGAAGAAGGTCCTTGGTATGAGGCAACTGCTGAAATTATAACATTCTAATTTAAAAATAGCTAGGGTGGGAGTTTATATCCCTACTCTAGCTATTTTATATTTCTTATCGCTTCTACAAACTCTTCCATTGTTATTCCATATCTATTTAATTTCGATATTAACTGCTTGGCATTTGAATAGCCTATTCCTAAAAATGATCCTAGCTTTTCTCTTAGTTCCTTTGAATCTTTTGCACCTGATAGCCCACAATCAAGAATTATATCCATATCAAATACTTTTTCCCCTTCTGAAACAACTTCACATTTAGCTGTTTCTAAAGCTTTTATTATTGCTTCTGGAGAAGCATTTTCTACACCTACATCGCCATCTTTTGACCCTTCTTTTCTACTTATATATGCTTGTTTTACATTTGGAAAAAAGTTTTGAATATATTTTCTCAGCTCTTCTCCTACAAAATCAGGGTCTGTTAAAATAATTAAACCTTTTTTTTCATATGCAACTCTCAATTTTTCTATATTTCCTTTTTTTCTTATTGCAAATCCATTCGTTTGAATTATCTCTGCATCAACTGCTGCTTTTACTGCAGAGATATCATCTCTACCTTCAACAACAATAACTTCTTTTATTATTTTTTTCATAATTATAAATCCTTTCTTTCAATATTTAGGTCCAGCTATTATTTTAACATCTTTTTATTTTTTTTACTATTTTTTTATCTTTTAAGATTATAGGACTGTAACTACATGAGACTTTCATTCAATTACAGGTTGACATTTCTCAAGGTTCTATGATAGAATGTTCAAAAAGTAAATATATTTTATTCGTATAAGTCGCAAATATGGTGCGACGTATCTACAACTAACCGTAAATTAGTTTCTATGAAAGATAAAGGGGACTAGTCTACCTTCTATTTTTTTATAGAATAAGAATGTCTCTTTTTTTATTACATTTTGGAGGTTTTTATGAAAAAAAATAGTATTATAATTCTTGATTTTGGTTCTCAATATAACCAACTTATTGCAAGAAGAGTTAGAGAATTGGGTGTTTATGCTGAGGTAGTTCCGTACTTTGAACCTCTTGAAAAGATTTTAGCTAGAGAACCTAAAGGTATTATTTTATCAGGTGGACCTGCTTCTGTTTATTTAGATGGATCACCTACAATTGATAAAGCATTATATGAGCAAGGGATTCCAGTTTTAGGAATTTGCTATGGAATGCAACTTACATCACAACTTCTTGGTGGGCAAGTTGAAAGAGCTGACAAACAAGAGTTTGGAAAAGCCGAGCTTATCATTGATGATTTAGACAATCCTTTTTTCAAAGACGTTCCAAATTTAAATCAAGTTTGGATGAGTCATGGAGATCATGTTACAACTCTACCAGAAGGGTTTAAACAAATTGCTCATACAGATTCATGCATTGCTGCAAGTGCAAATGTAGAAAAAAATATTTACTGTAT
Source organism: uncultured Cetobacterium sp. (assembly GCF_947072685.1). Taxonomy (GTDB): domain Bacteria; phylum Fusobacteriota; class Fusobacteriia; order Fusobacteriales; family Fusobacteriaceae; genus Cetobacterium_A. Next base: position 135,606 of record NZ_CAMTIK010000002.1, read on the forward strand.
TCAATACCATGCTGAGGTTACTCATTCTGAATATGGTTCAAAGATGTTAGAAAACTTCGTATTTGGTATTGCTAAATGTGAAAAAAATTGGTCAATGGGTAACTATATTGAGCAAACTGTAAAATCTATAAAGGAAACTGTTGGAGATAAAAAAGTTCTTCTGGGACTTTCTGGAGGAGTTGACTCTTCTGTTGCTGCTGCTTTAATACATAAAGCTATTGGCGACCAATTAATCTGTATATTCGTTGATACTGGACTTCTTAGAAAAGATGAGGCCGTTAACGTTATGGAGATATATGGTAAACATTTCCACATGAATATAAAATGTATTGAGGCTGAAGAGAGATTCTTAAGCAAATTAGCTGGGGTTTCTGATCCTGAAACTAAGAGAAAAATAATTGGTAAAGAATTTGTTGAAGTATTCAATGAGGAAGCTTCTAAACTAGAGAATGTTGATTTCTTAGCTCAAGGTACAATCTACCCTGACGTAATTGAGTCTCAGTCTGTAAAAGGACCTTCTGCTACAATCAAATCACACCACAATGTTGGTGGATTACCTGAAGATATGAAATTTGAATTATTAGAGCCTTTAAGAGAGCTATTCAAAGATGAGGTTAGAGCTGTTGGAAGAGAGTTAGGAATTCCTGATTACATGGTAGACAGACACCCATTCCCTGGACCTGGACTTGGAATTAGAATTTTAGGTGCTGTTGATAAAGAAAAGGCTGATATTTTAAGAGAAGCTGATGATATCTTTATTAAAGAGTTAAGAGCTGCTAATTTATATCAAGAGGTTAGCCAAGCTTTCGTAGTTCTTCTACCTGTTAAATCAGTTGGAGTTATGGGAGACGAAAGAACTTATGAGTACACTGCTGTTTTAAGGTCTGCTAATACAATTGACTTTATGACTGCTACTTGGTCTAGACTTCCATATGAATTCTTAGACAAAGTTTCTAATAGAATTATAAACGAGGTTAAGGGAATCAATAGATTAACGTATGATATCTCTTCTAAGCCACCTGCTACAATTGAGTGGGAATAGTATTTAAAAACTAAATAACCTTTATATATAAAGGTATTTCGAT
>NZ_CAMTIK010000003.1 GCF_947072685.1 uncultured Cetobacterium sp.
GTCGCTGGTTCGAGCCCAGCAAGAAGCGCCATTTTTTTATTTTTTGTAAAAATATAAAAAATAAGTAAAAGGGGAAATGATGAAAAAAAAATTAGCAACATTGATGTTTGGATTGTCACTAGCTGCTTTTGGGGCTGAAAATTTTGAGTTAGGATTACTTTCACCAACTCAATTGCATGGTCCCCAAACGAGTGTTAAAGGAATAAGATTAGGGCTTCTATATACTGAAAATCAAAATGTAGAAGGATTAGATATAAATATTATAGCCAATAAAAAGCAAAATTTTAAAGGATTATCAATAGGATCATTCTATGATAGAACCGAAGGTAATTTTGTGGGAGCAAAATTAGGTTGGTTTTTTTTACCAATAACATTTAATAGTGTTGGTGGGAATATGACAGGAGTTCAATTAGGGCTTGTAAATATGGTAGAAAAAGATACTAAAGGAGTTCAGCTCGGAGGAGTTAACTTTACGGGGACAGCAACAGGTGCTCAATTAGGTTTCTTTAACAAAGCCGATAAAATTAAAGGGCTTCAATTTGGATTTGTAAATATGGCTGAAAATCTTCAAGGTTTACAAATAGGGCTTGTGAATATAGCAGAAAATAGTGAATTGTTTGAGGTTCTTCCAATTTTAAACTTTAATTTTAAATTTTAGTTAATCTTCTAAATTGACAAAATTATGAAAATATGATACAATACTTTAGTTATTATAACGAATATTCCGCTTTAATGGGAATATTAAATGAATATTCAGGAGGCAAAGATGAAAGAAAAATTAATTCAATTAGTAGAGCAAAACTACTTAAGAAACGACATTCCAGCATTCAAAGCTGGAGATACGCTTGGAGTTTACTACAAAGTAATCGAGGGTAACAAAGAAAGAGTTCAGTTATTCGAAGGTGTAGTAATCAGAGTAAGTGGTGGAGGAATCGCTAAGACTTTTACAATTAGAAAAGTAACTGGTGGAATCGGAGTAGAGAGAATCATACCTGTAAACTCACCAATGATCGATAAGATCGAAGTATTAAAAGTTGGAAAAGTAAGAAGATCAAAACTTTATTACTTAAGAGAACTTTCTGGAAAGAAAGCAAGAATCAAAGAAATCAGAAGATAGTACTTCAAAAGCTAAGGGTGAACAATTCCTTAGCTTTTTTCTTTTTTTTGTGATAAAATATACTTAAACTGACCAAAGGAGTGAAAGAATGAGCAGAGAGAATTTAATAATTAATAGCATTTTTTATGTACTATTGACAGCCTTTTTTATCTATATATTTATAAAAGAAAAAAAAATAGTAGCGAAAATAGATGAAAAAAGAACAAAAATTGAGGATAAAGTTGTTAATAAATTAAAAATTCAAGGAAAAACTTCGGAAAAAGTTATAAGAAAAATTATAAAAATAATCGAAAGTTTAGGAAGTGCGTTAATTCTAGTATTGATTATTCAAAAGTTTTATATAGGGAATTTTTTAGTTCCAACAGGATCAATGATTCCAACTATAGTTCCAAGAGATAGACTTTTTGGGAATATGGTAATATATAATTTTAAAGCTCCAAAAAGAGAAGATATAATAGTTTTTCAAGAGCCTATTGAAGATAAAGTTTTATACACAAAAAGATTGATGGGTCTTCCAGGAGAGAAAGTTGAAATAAAATATGATAGATTATTTATAAACGGAGAAAAAATTTCGGATAGAGAGTATACTCCATTAGGAGAATTAGCTTCAAATGAATGGGTTGTGCCTAAAAAAGGCGATACAGTAAAAATAGTTCCGGGACAAAATTATAATGAAACTTTTATGAATCAAAATATTGATGTGGCAAAAGTTCAGAGTTTGTTAAAGGAAAATAGTGGTTATGTGTCTCAACTTTTACCAAATGTTAAATTTTATGTCAACGGAGTTCAAACAGGGATGATTTTAGATTATATTCATGATGAAAATATTGTGAATGCCTTATTAAGAGGAGAAACAGTAGAAAGAGTATTGGACGAAGACTATTATTTAGCTTTAGGAGATAATACAAATGGTAGCTATGATTCGAGAATGTGGGGATTTGTAAAGGATGGGAGAATAAAAGGTAAAGCTTTTGTTAGGTTCTGGCCTTTAAATAGGATAGGTCTGTTGAAATAATGCAGATGTATATATTAAATAAGACAGATAAGCTTTTGTTAGAAGAGATAGCAAATCTAGAAAAAAAAATCTTTACAGAAAGTTATTATTCTATTGAAGTGTTAAAAGATATACTTAAAAGTGAGGATTATAGAATTTTAGTGGTAAAAAATGAGGAGATTAAAGGTTATTTAATAATTCATGACTCATATGATATTTTTGAAATAATGAAAATTGCAGTAAAAGAAGAGTATAGAAATAGCGGCGTGGCAGAAAAATTAGTTCAGTTTTATTTGGAGTTAGAGGAAAAAAATCTTTTTTTAGAAGTAAGAGAAGGGAATATTGTTGCTCAAAATTTTTATAAGAAATTAAAATTTAAAGTAGTTGGAAAGAGAAAGAATTATTATTCAAATGGTGAATCAGCCATTTTAATGTTATTAGAAAGAAATTAATATATATTTTAGGAGGACAAATTAGTGAGTAGAGATATTTATTCAAATCCATTAGCAGAAAGATACAGTTCGAAGGAGATGTTAGAGACATTTTCACCAAAATTTAAATTCTCAACTTGGAGAAAACTTTGGTATGCTTTGGCAGAGACAGAAAAAGAATTAGGATTAGATATAACTGATGAGCAGTTAGAAGAGATGAAAAAAAACATTCATAATATAGATTATGATTTAGCAAATGAAATGGAAAAAAAATTCAGACATGATGTTATGGCACATGTACATACATTTGGAACAGTGGCATCAAAAGCAATGCCGATAATACATTTGGGAGCAACAAGTGCTTTTGTTGGAGATAATACAGATCTTATCCAAATAAAGGAAGCATTGGAAATAACGAAAAAGAAAATGATAAATGTGATTGATGGTTTGGCAAAATTTTCAAAAGAATATAAAGATTTACCAACATTAGGATTCACACATTTTCAAGCCGCACAATTGACAACAGTAGGAAAAAGAGCGACTTTATGGTTACAAAGTTTACTTTTAGATTTAGAAGAGTTAGAGTTTAGACAGGATACTCTTAGATTTAGAGGAGTTAAAGGGACAACAGGAACTCAAGCTAGTTTTCAGGAACTGTTTAATGGTGATTTCAAAAAAGTTAAAGAGTTGGATGAAAAAGTTGCAGAAAAAATGGGCTTCAATAAAAGATTTTTAGTAACAGGACAAACTTACGATAGAAAAATAGATTCAGAAGTATCGAACCTATTATCCAATATAGCTCAGTCAGCACATAAATTCACGAATGATTTAAGACTTCTTCAGCATTTAAAAGAGATAGAAGAACCCTTTGAAAAAAATCAAATAGGATCATCAGCGATGGCTTATAAAAGAAACCCTATGAGAAGTGAAAGAATTTCATCTCTTGCAAAATTTGTGATTGCATTGCAACAGAGTACTGCAATGACAGCTTCAACACAGTGGTTTGAAAGAACTTTGGACGATTCAGCAAATAAAAGATTAGCGTTGCCTCAAGCCTTTTTAGCAATAGATGCAATATTAATTATATGGAAGAATATCTTAGAAGGATTAGTTGTTTATCCAAAAATGATAGAAAAGCATATAATGGCTGAACTTCCATTTATGGCGACAGAGTATATAATAATGGAAGGCGTTAAAAGAGGTGGAGATAGACAAGAGCTTCATGAATTAATAAGAGTTCATTCTATGGAAGCGGGAAGAAATGTAAAGGTTGAAGGTTTAGAAAATGATTTGATAGAAAGAATAACAAATGATGATTCATTTGATATAGATAGAGATAAATTGATGGAAATTTTAGACCCAAAAAACTTTATTGGATTCGCACCAGAACAAGTAACAGATTTTTTAGATTTAGAAGTAAATCCAATATTAGAAAGATATAAAGAGCTGTTAGGAATGGACGCAGATTTAAAGGTGTAGTTATGACTGATAAAAGGCGAAGATACTTAACTGCGTTTGTACTTCTTGCTCTTTATTTATCACTGATAGAAACCTTGATACCGAAACCTTTTCCATGGATGAAGTTAGGATTAGCTAATATAGCAATAATTATAGCTTTAGAAAAATTTGATGAAAAAATGGCTATAGAAATTTTATTTTTGAGAGTTTTTATTCAGGGAATGATGTTAGGAACACTTTTTTCGCCAAGTTTTATAATAAGTTTAATTTCAGGAGGGGCTAGTACCCTCTTGACCATTTTACTATTTAGATGCAGAAAAAATTTATCATTGATAGCTATTTGTATAGCAGGAGCTTTTATACATAATGCAACACAGCTAGTAGTAGTTTATTTTTTATTGTTTAGAAACATAAGTATAATGAGTAGATCAATCTTTATTTTTATTTGGGGATTTTTATTTATGGGGTGTATTTCAGGATTTATTACAGGGATTATATGTGAAAGATTGAAATTAAGAAGGGAGAGGGGATAATGAGAAAATATTTTGGTACGGATGGAATAAGAGGAGAAGCTAATAGGGAGTTAACTGTAGAGCTTGCTTTAAAATTAGGTTATGCATTAGGTTACACATTAAAACAGAAATATCCTGAAAAAAAGAGGATAAGAGTTATTATGGGGTCAGATACAAGAAGGTCAGGTTATATGTTGAGATCAGCATTGACAGCTGGATTAAATTCAATGGGAATAAATATAGACTTTGTAGGAGTAATTCCAACACCAGGAGTAGCCTATCTAACACAAAAGAGCACAGCTAAAGCGGGAATAATGATATCAGCATCTCACAATCCAGCTAAAGATAATGGAATTAAAATATTTTGGGAAGATGGACATAAGCTTCCAGATGAAGTGGAGCTAGAGTTGGAAAAATTAATGGATAACGTGGAAAAGATAACTGAAAATCCAATTGCAGGAGATGATGTTGGAAGATTTACGTATGCAGAGGATGAATATTATTTATATAGAGACCATGTTATTTCTACTGTAAAGGGAGATTTTTCAGGAATGAAAATAATTTTAGACGCAGCAAACGGATCAGCTTATAGGGTAGCTAAAGAGGTATTTTTAGCGTTAGGAGCAGAGATTGTTATAATAAATGATGCTCCGAATGGAAAAAATATAAATGTGAGATGTGGATCTACTCATCCAGAAATTTTATCAAAAGTTGTAATGGGATATGAAGCAGATTTAGGACTGGCTTATGATGGAGATGCGGATAGACTTATAGCTGTAGATAAAAATGGAAATATTGTAGATGGAGATAAAATAATTGCTGTACTAGCTCTAGAGATGAAAGAAAGAGATGAGCTTACTAACAATCAGGTTGTTACAACAGTAATGAGTAACATGGGATTTGAAAAATATCTATCAGACAAAGGAATTGAATTGATAAGAGCCAATGTAGGGGATAGATATGTTCTAGAAAAAATGAAGGAACTAGGTATAAATATAGGTGGAGAACAGTCAGGTCATATTATTTTATCAGACTTTGGAACTACAGGAGATGGAGTTTTAACATCAATAAAGTTAGTTGAAGCTATTAGAGATTCTGGAAAATCATTGGATGAGCTTGTGGGAGATATAAAAGATTGGCCACAACTTCTTATCAATGTACGTGTTTCAAATGATAAAAAAAATATTTGGAATAAAAATGAAAATGTAGTAAATTTTATAAAAGAAAAAGAAGAAGAGATGAAAGGTCTAGGAAGAGTATTGGTTAGAACATCAGGAACAGAACCTATTGTAAGAGTTATGGTAGAGGGAAAAGAGATGGATTTAGTGGAAAAAATTGCTAAAGAGATAGCTGTAGTTGTTGAAAAAGAACTGGTATAGGAGTAAAGATGTATTATAAAAATTTTGCAAAAGTATATGATAAATTTATGCAGCATTGTGATTACGATGAATGGGCTAAATTAATAGAAGGTTTGATTGAAGAATCTAAAGTAGAAGGAAAAAAATTATTAGATTTAGGATGTGGAACAGGGGAAACACTTATTAGATTAAAAGAAAATTATGAGTGTTCGGGATTAGATCTTTCTGCAGATATGTTAACAATTGCTAATAAAAAACTTAAGAATAAGGGTGTGAAATTATTTTTAGGGGACATGAGGGAATTTAATACAGGAGAAAAATATGATATAATAATATCTTTATTTGATACAGTTAATCATTTAACTTCTATAGAAGACTTAGATGACTTGATGAAGTCAATAAAAGATAGTTTAAATCCTGAAGGCGTATATATTTTCGATGTAATCAATAGAGAATTTATGGAAAAAATGTTTCCAGGAGGAATTTATTACGATAACAGGAAAGATATGACTATAATTTGGGAACATTTTGAAGAAGAAGATTTAGATATAGTGGAAGCGGTATACTTTGTTAAAAATAAGGCAGGACACTATGAAAAATTAAAAGAGGTGTATGAAAAAAGAATTTTTCAAGAGTTCGAAATTAGAAAAATTGTTGAAAAAAATAATTTAAACTTGTTAAGTATTAGTAAAAATGATAAAATAGCTGGGGAGAGATTTTTTTACATAGTAAAAAAATAATTTTATAGGAAGTGAAGGATATGATATTTTTTAATAAAGATTTTATACATTATTTTTCACTGTTGGGTTTTCTAGGGTTTTTAATAGTTGGAAATATAGGAATATTTATATTTTTATATAAACTTATAGAAAGATACTTTTTTAAAAGCACACCACTATTTGTATTATTTGTAGTCATAGGAGTTTTTAGTGGCTTTTATAATGCCTATAAGTTAATAATGAAAAAATAGGATTGAGTGATATATGGATGAGTTAAAAAAAATAATAAGGCGTGGAATAATAACATCGATAATAATTTTAGTTTATGGAGTATTGTCTTTAAATAAATATGTCTATATTGGAATGTTTTTGGGTTCTGTTTTTTCAGTAGTTGGTTTTTATATGATTTGTTTGGATGCAAAAGCAAGTCTAGCCTCTAGTTCTCCATTTAAAGTTGGAGTTGTAGGCTATTTAAAAAGATATTTGTTATACGGTATATTTTTAGCAGTAGCTACAAAATATTATGGGTTTCCAATGTTAGTTAGTGGAGTTATAGGTTTATTGAGCATAAAAATTAATATACTGGCTGTAACTCTATTTGACAATATAAAAAAGTTTAAATCTAAGCATTTAAAATAAACTATTGAAAGGAGGCGAAACTTATGAGAATAGGACCGATACAATTTATAACACCCCCATTAGTAGAAGGACCTGCAATTATGTTTTATGTACCATTGCCTAATTTTCTTCATCAAATTCCGTTCGCAATGGAATATGCAGATGGAAAATTTGGATTACCAGTTACAATAACAGTAATAAGTACATGGTTTGTAATACTTGTATTAACTCTACTATTTAAAAAGGGAACAAAAAAATTGGAAATGATTCCAGGAAGAGCACAAGTTGTTGCTGAGTCAGTTTATGATTTTTTACACGGAATAATTCATCAGATGTTAGGAGGATGGACAGCAACTTACTTTACGTATTTAGCATCACTATTTATATTTATTTTAGGATGTAATTTACTTATGTTTGCTCCAATTCCATGGGGTGGCTTTGAAGATGGAGTGTTTACAATAGCACCAGCTTTTAGAGCTCCAACAGCAGATCTTAACACAACAGTTGCTTTAGCAATGTTAACGACGCTAACATTTTTAGGAACAAGCATCAAATTACATGGTATACTAGGATATTTAAAGGGACTTTTAGAACCAATGCCTTTTATGCTACCAATAAACTTAGTTGGAGAGTTAGCAAAACCAACAAATATTTCTATACGTCTGTTTGGAAATATGTTTGCGGGAATGGTAATAATGGGGCTTATTTATAAAGCAGCACCGATGGTTATACCAGCACCGTTACACCTATATTTTGACATATTTAGTGGAGTAGTACAAAGTTTTGTATTTTTGATGCTAAGTATGGTATATATCCAAGGTTCATTAGGGGATGCTCAGTGTCCCGATGAAAAATAGAGCACTAAAAAATTAAATTTTAAAAATAACTAGGAGGTAAACAATATGGATTTAATGTTAGCAAAAACAATAGTATTAGCAGCATCAGCAATAGGAGCAGGATGTGGAATGATCGCTGGTATCGGACCAGGAGTAGGACAAGGATATGCAGCTGGTAAAGCGGTAGAAGCAGTAGCTAGACAACCGGAAGCAAAAGGAGATATCATTTCAACAATGGTACTAGGACAAGCAGTATCTGAGTCAACAGGTATCTATTCACTAGTAATCGCACTTATTTTATTATACGCTAACCCATTTGTAGGAATGTTAGGATAATTATTAAAATAAACAAACCAAATACTTTTAGGAAGGAGGTATGACACTTGGCACTAACAAATATGCCTGCAGTATCGATTGATATTAACATGTTTTGGCAAATAATAAACTTCTTCATTTTAGTTTTTATATTCAATAAATACTTTAAGGCTCCATTATTAAAATTAATGGACTCTAGAAAAGAGAAGATAGCAGCAGAATTCTCAGAAGCTCAAAAAAGTAAAGAGGAAGCTGCTTTAAAAAATAAAGAAGCTCAAAAAATATTAAGAGATGCTAAAGATGAAGCTACTAAAATAGTTCAATTAGCAGAAAAAAAAGCTGATGAAAGAAAAGAAAACATTGTTTCAGAAGCAACTATTCAAAGAGATAAAATGCTTAAATCAGCTGAATTAGAAATTCAGAAAATGATGCATGCAGCTAAGAAAGAGCTAGAAGTTGAGATGAACGGATTAGCAGTTAAATTAGCTGAGAAAATTATAAAAGAGAATTTAGACTCTAACTTAGAAGCTGCCCTAGCTGATAAATTTATAGATGAGGTAGGGGGAGTAAAATGATAGGTAACCAGATTGGTAAAAGATATGCTGAAGCAATTTATTCGGTTGCTGAAGCTAAAAATGAAGTTAAATCGGTTTATGAAGTTTTAAACTCTGTAATGGAGCTTTATAAAAATGACATTGATTTTAGAAATTTTATAACTCATCCTTTAATAAAAGAGAATGAGAAAAAAGAAACGTTAAAGAAAATTTTCACAGAATCTAGTGAGGGTGTAGAAATTCTTTTCTATATTTTAGAAAAAGGAAGAATTGCCCAAATTAGAGAGATAGTAGCAGAATATGTGAAAATAGATTATTTAAAAAATCAAATTTTAGATGTTGAAGCTACTTTTGCTATTGAATTAAATGAAGAGCAAAAAGAGAAACTTTCTAAAAATCTTGAAATAAAAACAGGTAAAAAGATAAAGCTAGTAGTTAATGTAGATAAAACTCTAATTGGTGGAGGAATTATCAAAATAGGGGATGAAATAACAGACGGAAGTATCCGTAGACAGTTAGAAACTCTAACACAGAAATAAAAACTACTTGTAAAATTAGGAGGTGTAATCAGTTGAAAATCAGACCAGAAGAAGTAAGTAATATAATCAAAACTGAGATCGAGAATTACAAAAAGAGTCTTGATGTCAAAACTTCAGGTTCTGTATTAGAAGTAGGAGACGGTATTGCGAGAATCTACGGACTAAGCAGTGCAAAAGCGGGAGAGCTTTTAGAGTTTCCTAACGGAATAACAGGAATGGTTTTAAACCTAGAAGAAGACAACGTTGGAGCTGTAATACTAGGTGACTATACAAAGATCAAAGAAGGCGACGAGGTTAGAGCAACAGGAAGAATTGCATCAGTACCTGCTGGAGAATCTTTACTAGGAAGAGTTGTAAACGCTTTAGGTGAGCCAATTGATGGTAAAGGTGAAATGAAGTTTGAGAAGTATATGGAAGTTGAAAGAAAGGCTTCAGGAATCATCTCAAGAAAACCAGTATCTGAGCCACTACAAACAGGAATCAAATCAATAGATGGAATGGTACCTATCGGTAGAGGGCAAAGAGAACTTATAATAGGAGATAGACAAACTGGTAAAACAGCAGTGGCTATCGACGCTATTTTAAATCAAAAAGGAACAGGAGTAAAATGTATCTACGTTGCAATTGGTCAAAAGAGATCAACAGTAGCACAGATCGTTAAGAGATTAGAAGATGCAGGAGCTATGGAATATACTATAGTTGTTGCAGCAACAGCTTCAGAATCAGCTCCTTTACAATATTTAGCACCATATTCAGGAGTAGCTATGGGAGAGTACTTCATGGATAAGGGAGAGGCAGTTTTAATAGTTTATGATGACCTTTCTAAGCACGCTGTTGCGTACAGAGAGATGTCTCTATTACTTAAGAGACCACCTGGAAGAGAAGCTTACCCAGGAGATGTATTCTATCTTCACTCAAGACTTCTTGAGAGAGCTGCAAAGTTATCAGATGAATTAGGTGGAGGATCAATAACAGCTTTACCAATTATCGAAACTCAAGCAGGAGATGTATCAGCATATATCCCTACAAACGTTATTTCGATAACAGATGGACAGATATTCCTAGATGCACAACTATTTAACTCAGGATTCAGACCGGCAATCAATGCAGGAATATCTGTATCAAGAGTTGGAGGATCTGCTCAAATAAAGGCTATGAAACAGGTTGCTGCTAAAGTTAAGTTAGAATTAGCTCAATATACTGAGCTATTGACATTCGCACAGTTTGGATCTGACTTAGACAAAGCAACTAAAGCTCAATTAGAGAGAGGGCATAGAATTATGGAAGTTTTAAAACAACCACAATACAGTCCATATCCAGTTGAAGAGCAAGTAGTTTCTTTCTATACAGTAATCAATGGATTCTTAGATGAAATTGCTATTTCTGATGTTAGAAGATTCGAAAAAGAAATGATCACAGAAATGAGAAATACAACTACAATATTAGATGAAATCCTTGAGAAGAAAAGCTTAACAAAAGAGATTGAAGCTAAAATTGAAGAGGTTATTATAGCATTTAAAAAGAATTTTAATTAAAGAGAGGTGGGAAAATGGCTGGAACTAGAGAGATAAAAAACAGAATTAAAAGTGTTCAGTCTACTCACCAAATTACAAAGGCCATGGAAATAGTTTCTACAACTAAATTCAAGAAATTTTCTACAATAGTAGCTCAATCTAGACCGTATTCAGAAAGTATAGCAAATATATTACAAAATATAGCAGCAGGTGTTAAAAGTGAAAAACACCCACTTTTTGATGGTAGAGAAGATGTAAAAAAAGTTGGAATTATCGTTATGTGTTCAGATAGAGGATTAGCGGGAAGTTTTAACAGTAATACATTAAAAGCACTAGAAAGATTAAGAATTGAAAATAGTGAGAAACAGGTCTCTGTAATTGCAGTTGGAAGAAAAGCAAGAGAATACTGTGCTAAGAGAGATTATGATGTTAAAGCTGAGTATACTCAACTTATACCAGAGACAATGTTTGATAAAGCTAAAGAGATTAGTGAAAATATTGTTGAATATTACTACAACAACATATTTGATGAAGTTTATGTAATATATAATAAGTTTGTATCAGCATTAGTGAGTGATCTTACAGTAAGAAAATTAATTCCTATTGAAAGAGCTGAGGGAAGTGAAAACAAAGCTTATATATTTGAGCCGAGTCCAGAAGAGATATTATCATCTCTTTTACCAAAGTATCTGAATATAGAATTATATAAAGCTTTACTTGATAACACTGCAAGTGAGCATTCTGCAAGAAAAAATGCAATGAAAAGTGCAACGGATAACGCTGAAGATATGATTAAAGGACTAACTTTAGAATATAACAGAAGAAGACAAGCTTCAATAACTCAAGAAATTTCAGAGATTGTTGGTGGAGCGGCGGCACTAAATTAAGAAAAATGAGGAGGCAATAGTGGAAAACAAAGGAACCCTTACACAAATAATAGGTCCTGTTGTAGACGTAGTATTTAATAATAAATTGCCAGATATTTACAACGCTTTAAAAGTTAAATGCGAAGAGGGAAGAGAATTAGTTCTTGAAGTTCAACAGCACTTAGGAAACAACGTTGTAAGAACAGTAGCGATGGATGCTACTGAAGGTCTACAAAGAGGAATGGAAGTAGTAGATACAGGAGCTCCAATAAGAGTCCCTGTAGGAAAAGCAGTTTTAGGAAGAATCTTAAATGTACTAGGGGAACCAGTTGATGAAGCTGGACCAGTAGTGACAGAAGAGTATCTACCAATACATAGAGAGGCACCTAACTTTGATGAGCAGGGAACAGAAGTAGAAATATTTGAAACTGGTATCAAGGTAATTGACCTTCTTGCTCCATATATCAAGGGAGGAAAAATTGGTCTATTTGGAGGAGCTGGAGTAGGAAAAACAGTTCTTATAATGGAGCTTATCAATAACATCGCTAAAGGGCACGGAGGTTTATCTGTATTTGCTGGTGTTGGAGAAAGAACTAGAGAAGGAAGAGACCTTTATGATGAGATGAGAGAATCAGGAGTTATTGATAAAACATCTCTAGTTTATGGTCAAATGAATGAGCCACCTGGAGCAAGATTGAGAGTTGGACTTACTGGACTAACGGTAGCAGAAAACTTTAGAGATAAAGAAGGACAGGATGTTCTTCTATTTATAGATAATATATTCAGATTTACTCAAGCTGGAGCAGAGGTTTCTGCCTTATTAGGAAGAATACCTTCAGCAGTTGGATATCAGCCAACACTTGCTTCAGAAATGGGTAAATTACAAGAGAGAATTACATCGACAAAATCTGGATCAATAACATCGGTACAAGCAGTATATGTACCAGCAGATGACCTTACTGATCCGGCTCCAGCGACAACATTCGCTCACTTAGATGCAACAACAGTTCTTTCAAGAAGAATAGCATCTTTAGGAATATATCCTGCAGTAGATCCACTAGACTCAACATCTAAAGCTCTAGATCCAGCTGTTGTTGGAAGTGAGCATTATAATGTTGCAAGACAAGTTCAAGAGATTCTTCAGAGATATAAAGAACTTCAAGATATTATTGCTATCCTAGGAATGGATGAGCTTTCTGATGAAGATAAGCAAACAGTTTCTAGAGCAAGAAAAATTGAAAGATTCTTCTCTCAACCATTTGCAGTTGCTGAGCAGTTCACAGGAATGGAAGGAAAATATGTTCCAGTAAAAGAAACAATTAGAGCTTTCCAAGAGATCATCGAAGGTAAACACGATGCTCTTCCAGAACAAGCATTCCTTTATGTTGGAACAATCGAGGAGGCAATAGCTAAGGGAAGAGACCTTATGAAGGGAGCTGAATAATTATGGCAAACTCTTTTAAGCTAGAGCTAGTAACACCTTTAGAAAAAATATTATCACAAGATGTTGATTTTGTAATGATCAGAACAACAGAAGGAGATATGGGTATATTACCTAATCACTCGCCTTTTGTAGCCGGATTATCTACAGGAGAGATGAAAGTTAGAATTAATGGGCAAGAAAGTTATTACTATGTTTCTGGAGGTTTCGTTGAAATTTCTAATAATATAGTGACACTTTTAGCAGATGAAGCTATGGACGTTAAGGATATAGATCTTGAAGCTGCTAGAAAAGAAGCTCAAATTGCTAAAGAAAAACTTGAAAAAGTGGCGGAAGATATAGATTTTGCTAATGTGCAAAAAACTTTAACTCAAGCGCTAACAAAAGTTAAAATGGCTGAAAGAATGTTATAATAACTTTTAAGTAAAAAGGCTGATTAGAAATTTCTAATCAGCCTTTTCTTTTAAATAAATTATAAATTTAAAAATATTATTATGAATGCTTAAAGTGTAATTAAATCTGTGGAGTTCAAGAATTTTTTTAACTAAAGATAATCCAAGACCGCTCCCTTCAATTTTTTCATCTAATGCAGTTTCATCTCTATAAAAAGGTTGAAAAAGATTCTCGATAGTTCCTTTTATTTTATGTGAAGTTGTATTCTCAAAAGATATAGAAGAATCACTTAAATCAATTTTAACGCTATCATTTTCAGGAGAATATTTTAACATATTTTGTATAAGATTATTTATAGCGATTTTAAAAAGATTATAATCTCCTCTTATAAAAGATTTCGAAATATTTATTTCAATATCAATATTTTTTTCAAATTCTAAATAATCATATTGTTCGATAGATGAAGATATTAAATTTTCTAAATCAATCTCTTCAAAATTTAATCTATAATCCGGGGAATTTATTTTAGATAAAGTTAATAAACTTTCAGTTAAAGTTCTCATTTCAAGAGATTTTTCTAACATGATTTTATAATACTCTTTTCTATTTTCTTCTTTGACACTATCCCTAGCAAGTGCTTGAGAATAAAGGCAAAGAACAGAAATTGGAGTTTTTAATTCATGAGAAGCATTAGAAACAAATGATTTTAAATTCTCAATAGCGATAGAAAGCTCTTGAGACATATCATTTAAACTATAACTGAGCTCTTCTATTTCATCCCCACTTTTAATTATTATATTTTCAGGATGTTCCAGTTTAGCAAGTTTTTTAGCGGTTATTTTAAGATGAGTAATATTTTTTGTAATTTTTCTAGAAAAAATAGATACTAAAATACCACTGATTAAAAGAGAAAAAAAAGCAGTAAAAATATTAAAAATAAACATGTCGTGAATATGTTCAGCTATAACAGCTAGAGAGCTTCGAATGCTCAAAAGATATCCGTTGGGAAATTTTTCATAATATCTTAAAAACATAACTCCAGAAGATCCATCCATCTCTTTCATTTTAAAAATCGATTCATTGATTTTTAAAGAGTTATATATTTTTTTAGAACCCATCATGTGTGTTCGATTATTTTGTATGGAAGTTAGATCTATTTTAACACCATAACTATCTTGAGCAAATTGAATGTAGTACTCTAACTCCTCACGATTATCAATATTTTTTAAAATTTGATTTCTAATATTTATAATATTCTCTTTTTTTCTATGAATAAAAAATTTATCAAAAAACATTAGATTGAAAGAAAATCCAATAATAATAGTTAAAAAAACTACCCCTATAGTTAATAGGAATAGTTTTTTAAAAAAATTTAGTTTTATTGGAAAATTAATCTGTTTTAAAGACATATCCAACCCCTCTTACACTTTTTATATATGAGTCACATGACCCCATTTTTTTTCGTAGTCTTTTAATAATAGTATCTACAGCTCTTTCGTCGCCGAAAAACTCAAATCCCCAAACTTCATTTAAAAGAGTATCTCTAGAAAAAATTATATTTTGATTTCTCAATAAAAATTCTAAAAGTTGAGCTTCTCTTCTTGGAAGAATGTATTCTTCTTCAGGATTTATAAGCTTATAAGTGTTGAAATCAAAGGTGATTTCTTCAGCTTTAAAAAATGTAGCACTCTCCAACTTGAATATTTTTTTTAATTTTATTGTAAGAAGTTTTGGAGTGAAGGGCTTAGTGATATAATCATCAGCCCCTAACTCCAGTCCTTTTATCTCATCGAATTCATTATCTCTTGCAGTAATCATTATTATTGGTATTTGTGAAATAGCTTTTATCTGTTTACAAATATCCCATCCATTCATTCCTGGGAGATTTATATCGAGTAGAATAACATCTGGTTTTTCAGAATAGAAATTATCTAAAGCAAGATCTCCTCTACTGATTATAGAAGTTGAAAACCCATCCTTTATCAATGAGTCAGAGATTACTTTAGCAAGAGCAGTTTCATCTTCAACAATAAGAACTTTTTTCATAGATTAAGCCTTAACTATGTTTGTGTTCAAAAATAACATTGATAGGAGTTCCTTCAAATCCGAAAGCTTCTCTAAGTTTATTTTCAATATATCTTCCATAAGAGAAGTGAACAAGATCAGGATAATTACAGAATAAAATAAACTTAGGTGGAGCTGTTGCAGCTTGTGTAGCATAGTTTATCTTAACAACTCTACCTTTTCTTGTAGGTGGTTTATTCATGATGATAGCTTCACTGATAACTGTATTTAGTAGTCCTGTTGAAACTCTTTTGTTATATTCTGCAAATACTGCTTCAGAATGCTCTAATAACTTTGTAGTTCTTTGCCCTGTTAAAGCTGAAACAAATTCAATTGGTGCATAAGATAGGAAAGGTAATTCAGCATATAATTCCTCTCTCATTTTTTTCATGGTATCATTTTTCTTATTAGGAATAGTATCCCATTTATTTATAACAATGATAATAGGTTTTTTCTCATCATGAGCAATACCAGCTATTCTTTTATCTTGTTCAGTTAATCCTTCACTACCATCTATTATCCAGATGCAAACATCTGCTCTTTTTATAGTTTTAATAGCTCTTAGTACAGAGTAGTACTCTAAACTCTCTTCAACTTTAGATTTTCTTCTAATTCCAGCGGTATCTATAAGAACGTATTTGTTTCCATCATATTCAATCAGTGTATCTATAGCATCTCTTGTTGTACCAGCGATATCACTCACTATTGTTCTTTCTTCTCCAGATAATCTATTAACAAGAGATGATTTTCCAGCATTTGGTCTTCCAATAATAGCCAGTTTTAAACCATCAATTTCTTCATATTCTTCAACATGCTCATCGATTAAAGTAACAACTAAATCAAGCATATCTCCAAGATTTACTTTATGTTCTCCAGATATAGGAATTAAATGTTCAAATCCAAGTCCCCAGAAATCATAAACTTCATCTTGCTGAGCGTGGAAGTTATCAATTTTATTAACACATAAAATTACAGGTTTTTTCTTTTTTCTCAATAGATAAGAAATTTCTTCATCTAATGGATTAAGTCCATTTCTTCCATCCACGATAAAAAGGATAACATCCGCTTCATTCATAGCAACTTCAGCTTGCTGTTTTATTTTAGTCATCATAAAGTCATTGTTTCTAGGCTCTAGTCCTCCTGTATCTACAAGAACAAATTCTTTTCCTGCCCATTCTGTTTCTCTATAAAGTCTATCTCTTGTAACACCTGGTTGGTCGTCAACTATAGCGACTCTATCCCCAACCAATTTATTAAATAGTGTTGATTTTCCAACATTTGGTCTTCCGACGATTGCAACAATTGGTTTCAATTTAATACCTCCTAGTTTTATTGTTTTGTGTGATAATATCTTTTTGTTTTTGCTTTTTACCATTATCTTTTTCAACAAATAATTTTTGATTGTTGAAAGGATTCATTTCAGTATAATACATAAGTGTAGAATAAGTTGATGGAGTAGGAGTAAAAACTTGTACCTGCTCTGGACTTATTTTAAGTTCAGAGGATGCGAATCTTTTTAAATCTAACATATCTTTTTCGTTACACCCAGGATGAGCTGCAATAAGATAGTAAGTTAAAAATTGTTTTTTATCATGTTTTTTATTTAACTCATAAAAACGATTTTTAAAATCCTTTAACAAACTCTTTCCTTGTTTTCCCATAAGAGAAAGAATCTTATCCTCTGTATGTTCAGGAGCTATTTTCATTTGTCCTGAGATATGATCTTTTATAATTTCTTCAAGATACTTATCACCAAATTTATCATCATCTAAAATCATATCATATCTGATTCCAGATGCAATAAATATTTTTTTTATTTTATCAATTGATTTCAATTTTCTTAAAAGTGAAATCTGTTTTGAATGATTTAATTTAAGTGCCGAACAGGTCTCAGGATAAAGGCATCTTTTGTGAGAACAAGCTCCATGGTTAAGTTTTTTAGAGCACTCTAGTTGATACATATTAGCAGTAGGACCACCAACATCTGAGATATTTCCTTTAAATCCTTTTAATCCTGCTAGATGTGTAACCTCTTTAACTATTGAGTCCTCTGATCTAGACATAACAGTTCTTCCCTGATGGACAGCTATGGCACAAAAATTACATTCTCCGTAGCATCCACGGTGAGTGGTTACAGAATATTTAATTGTATCCAATGCCTTTACATGTCCGTCTTTTTTATAGAAAGGGTGGACATCTCTTTCAAAATCAAGTCCATATATATCATCCATCTCTTCAGATGTAAAGTTTTCAGAGGGTGGATTCTGTATATAGTAACGATCAGCATTTTTTTGGGATATTCCTTTAGCCGTTATAGGATCACAATTACTATAGAATATTTCAAAAGCTTTAACGAAATTTTCTGTTTTTTCAAGACACTCTTCATAGGTAGGAAGCTCAATATAATTTGTGTTAGGTTCTTTCGAAATATATCCAAGCCCTCTTATATTTTTCCAATCTTTATTGGATTTTAGAGCTTCGGCAAGAGCAAGCATTGATTTTTCACCCATTCCATAAGAAAGGATATCAGCTTTAGCATCAAAAAGAATAGGACGTCTAAGCGAGTTACTCCAGTAATCATAATGTACAACCCTTCTTAAACTAGCCTCTATTCCACCCAAAACAATTGGAACAGGACTATTTTTAAAGAAACGACGGATTAAATTTGTATACTGCATAGTGGCTCTATCAGGTCTTCTATTATTGAGACCACCTGGAGTAAAATCATCACTTTTTCTTCTTTTTTTAGTTGCAGTGTAGTTAGCAACCATAGAGTCAACACAACCAGCAGATATAGCCCAGTATAGATTAGGAGCTCCTAATCTGGTGATATCCTTATCCGAATTAATATCAGGTTGTGTAATAACTCCAACTTTATATCCATGTTTAAGTAACCATTTACCAATAATGGCAGTACCATTATAAGAGGTATCAAAGTAAGTGTCTCCAGAAATTAAAATGATATCTAGAGAATCCCACCCAAGTTTTCTAACCTCTTCCATTGTAGTAGGTAGAAACATTATTTATCACACTCCTTGAGAAGCAGCCATTAAGAAAGGAACAACCTGTTTCTTTCTAGAAACAACACCATCAACCCAAGCGGTGCTGTTTGTTAAAGTTGTATGGAATCCTCTTTCAACAATAGTTGAATCTCCAACAACAAGCAACATAGAACCAGCTTTTACTATATCAGTAATAACTAGAACTGATAGTTGATACCCATTTTTAGAATTTGTATCAGACATAGCTTTTTCAAGAGCGGCTTGTTGATCTAAAACTCCTTTAACATCAACAGTATTAACTTGAGAAATAGCTAGTTTTATACCATTCATAGAGAACTCTTTTTGATCCATAGTTAAAATCTCATCAGGTGTTTTATCAGAAAGAGAAGTACCAGCGATAAGCATTTCCATTCCATACTCTTCAAAGTTTTCAATTTTAGCAATCTTTGATAACTCGTCTACAGCTATTATATCTTTTTTTGTACAAGTTGGAGATTTGAACATAAGAGTATCCGATAAAATTGCACTCATCATTAGACCTGCAATCTCTTTAGGTGGAGTGAGACCAGCTTCTCTGTATAAATCTAAAATTATAGTGCAGGTACATCCTACAGTTTCAGCATTAATCTTAACTGGTTCATTTGTTTCAAAACTACCAAATTTATGGTGATCAACAACTTGAATTATTTTAGCATCTTTTAGCCCAGCTACAGATTGAGTACTTTCATTATGGTCAACTAGAACAACTTTCTTTCTAGTAAAATTAATTAGATTTTTAGTTCTAATAGTTCCATAAACTTCACCATTTTTATCAATAACAGGGAAATTTGTTTGCGAAGATTCTTTCATAATATCTTTTATATCAGCAAGGTAATCATCAGTAGAGAATGAGTAGAATTTTTCATTTCCTAATATTGATAGAATAGAAACAGATTGTGAAATTAAAGGTATCGCTCTAAATAAAGATTTATTAACTCTTAAAATAGGTGTTTTAGAGTCTCTTGGAAGGATAACATCATCTTTATCACAACAAAGAATAATCATTTTAGCACCTAATTCAATTAAATCATCTATTGAATCTAGAAGTGTTGTCGTTATAACAATATCTCCAGCAAGAAGATTTCGATATTCGCTCACACCTTTTAAACTAGCTTCAATTTTACCGCAAGGATATTCTCCACTTATTATTTCTCCATCAAGAACATCTTTCAAATTTTCATAAGTAGCGTAATACTTAGAGAAAAGATCAGAGTAATCAATATTTAAATAAGCATTAGCAATATCAGAGATATGAATCATACCCTTTAAATGGTTTTTACTATTTACAACAGGTAAGCTTGAAAAATTTTCCTCTGTCATAATTTCAAGTGCTCTTTTCAAAGAATCTTTATGATTAATTGTTTTCTTTTCGATATGAGTAAGGTCTGATATCTGAGCACTTACTGTTGAAAGTAGTTTTGGTGCATCTATATTAAATTTATTTAAAACGAACTCAGTTTCTTTACTGATATTTCCTAATCTACATGCCAGTGCAGATTCTCCTTTTAATTCGTTTAGTTTAGCTAATGAAATTGCAGAACAGATAGAGTCTGTATCTGGATTTCTATGTCCAAAAATTAAAATTGGTTCCATGTAAAATACTCTCCTTTTTATTCATAAGTCTATTTATTATTTTATCATTTTTTTGAAAATAGAACAACAAAATCTTTACTTTTCTTATAAAAAAACACAAATAAAAAATCCGATCAATGGAATTATGGAAAATTAGTGATTAATATGGTAGAATATTACAAAAGTTTTATAATTTAAAGAGGTGAAAAAATATGAGACTAGTGGATACACATTGTCATTTGGACAATGAAAAATTTGACTTAGATAGAGAAGAAATAATAGAAAGAGTAAAAGATAATTTAGAGTTTTGTGTAAATATAGGATATGACTTAAAAAGTTCAGAGGAAACTTTAAAGCTGTGTCAAAAATATGACTTTGTTTATGGTGTAGTTGGAGTTCATCCCATAGATATAACAGGGTATAATGAAGATGTGGAGATGAAGATAGAAGAGTTAGCTAAAAGCCCTAAAATTGTAGCTATTGGAGAGATTGGATTAGATTATCATTGGATGACAGAACCTAAAGAGATTCAAAAAAATGGCTTCAGAAAACAACTGTCATTGGCACAGAGAGTGAAAAAACCGGTTGTAATACACACAAGGGATGCGATGGAAGATACGATTGAAGTTTTGAATGAATTTCCAGATATAAAAGGTGTCATTCATTGTTATCCGGGATCAATAGAGACTGCAAAGCAATTAGTGGATAGATTTTATTTAGGAATTGGTGGGACATTGACATTTAAAAATGCTAAAAAAACAGTAGCAGTAGTAAAGGATATCCCGTTAGATAGAATTGTAATTGAAACAGATTGTCCATATTTAACTCCTGAACCATTTAGAGGAAAAAGAAATGAGCCTATATATGTTGAGTATGTGGCACAAAAAATAGCCGAGATAAAAGAAGTGTCATTGGAAGAAGTGGTAAAAGTCACAACAGAAAATGCTAAAAAATTATATGGGATAGTTTAAGCTATGAAAGTACTGGGAATAGGAAATGATATAGTTGAAATATCTAGAATACAAAAAGCATTGTCAAGAAAAGGGTTTAAAGAAAGAGTTTTTACACTTGAAGAGATTGCCCAAATAGAAAAAAAAGGTGGAAAAATAGAGAGTTATGCTGGAAGATTTTCGGCAAAAGAAGCTATTTCAAAGGCTTTTGGAACTGGAGTCAGAGGTTTTGAGTTGGTGGATATTGAAATCTTAAATAATGATTTAGGAAAACCCGTAGTAAATCTTTTTGGATCTCTCAAGGAGAGAGAAGAAAAAATAGAGATACAAATTTCAATATCACATTGTAAGGAATATGCAACAGCAGTAGCTATTGTTATAGAAAAGGAGAGATAAATTTGGAGGATTTTTATAAAGAGCTAGATAGATTTATTGATAGTTTAGAGGACAAAAAAAATGATTATAAAATATTGTCATTTGTGGTGGATGAACTTGGATATATTTCGGATGAAGTATTAAATCACATTGCTAGAAAAATTGATATGTTCCCATTTTCTTTAGAAGGGACAATAAAATATTATCCTAAGTTACAAAAGGCTAGAAAAAAAGATTATGTTCAGATATGTATAGGAAGAAATTGCTATCAAAAAGGTTTGAAAGAAAAAATAGAAGAGATAAGAACTAAAGTTAATTTTGATATAGACGAGAGAAATTGTTTAGGAAAATGTGGGAAAAATGGAAAATTAGCTGTTGGAAATAAAATTTATGAATATAAAAACTTAGATGAATTAGAGAAAATATTATTGAGTTTAAAATAAGTATGGGAGGTTTTTAATGGATATTTTAGAATTAAAAAGAGAGTATGCTCAATATAAAGAGCAAATAGAGGCGATAAGGGGGTCTCTTTGACTTACCTAAAAGGAATAGCAAAATAGCTAAGTTAGAAGAACAAACTATAAAAGAGGGGTTTTGGAATGATAAAGCCACTAGTGGAAAGATAATAAAAGAAATGAATGAAGAAAAGGATATAGTTAAAGAGTTTGAAAATATTGAAACATTATTTTTTGATGAAGAGATTTTGATAGATTTTGTATCTTCAGGAGAAGAAGATTTTGCGGAAGAGTTGGAAGAGAAACATAAAAATTTAAATCATATGATAGAAAATTTTGATACAAAAATGCTTTTAGATGGAGAGTATGATGGAAATAATGCAATTGTAACAATACATTCAGGAGCCGGTGGAACAGAAGCTTGTGATTGGGCAGATATGCTTTATAGAATGTATATGAGATGGTTTAATTCTAGAGGGTTTAAAGTTACAGAAATGGATTACATGTCAGGAGATTCTGTTGGTATAAAGTCAGTTACTCTTTTGGTAGAGGGAACCAGAGCGTATGGTTATTTAAAGGGAGAAAAGGGTGTACATAGACTTGTTAGAATATCTCCATTTGATGCTAATAAAAAAAGACACACGTCATTTGCCTCGGTAGATATAATGCCAGAGGTTGATGAAACAATTGAAATAAATATTGACTCAGGAGACTTAAGGGTTGACACATATAGAGCTTCAGGAGCTGGAGGACAACATGTTAATATGACGGATTCAGCAGTGAGAATAACTCATATACCTTCTGGAGTAGTTGTGACATGCCAGAGGGAAAGATCACAGCTAAGTAATAGAGAAACTGCGATGAAGCTTTTAAAATCAAAATTATTAGAGATTGAAATGAAACGAAAAGAGGAAGAGCTTAAAAAAATTCAAGGTGAACAAAGTGAAATTGGATGGGGAAGTCAAATAAGGTCTTATGTTTTCCAACCTTATACTTTAGTAAAAGATCATAGAACAGGTGTTGAATCTGGAAATATAAGAGCTGTTATGGATGGAGATATAGACAACTTTATAAATGGATATTTAAGATGGAGTAAAAATAAAAACTAATAACTAATCTTGAAATTATTATTTATATGGATTATAATATAGGGTACAAATTACAAAAAAGGGAGAGATTATAATGGAAAGAAGAGTAAGAACAAGAATCGCACCTTCTCCAACAGGAGATCCACATGTAGGAACAGCCTATATTGCGTTATTCAACTTAGCTTTTGCTTATAAAAATGGTGGAGACTTTATATTAAGAATAGAGGATACAGACCAGAATAGATACACTGATGGATCAGAGCAAATGATATTTGATGCTTTAAAGTGGTTAGGACTGGACTATGCAGAGGGACCGGATGTAGGAGGACCAGTAGGTCCATATAGACAATCGGAAAGATTTCACCTGTATGGGGAGTATGCGAAGAGATTAGTAGATAAAGGAGAAGCGTACTACTGCTTCTGTACACAAGATAGATTGGAAAAATTAAGAGAAAGACAAAAAGCTATGGGAAAAGCTCCAGGTTATGATGGACACTGTAGATCTTTAACTCAAGAAGAAGTAGAAGCTAAATTAGCTGCTGGTGAATCTTATGTAATAAGATTAAAGATGCCTTATGAGGGAGAAACAATAATTAAAGATAGACTAAGAGGAGATATCGTATTTGAAAATAATAAGATAGATGACCAAGTTCTATTAAAAGCAGATGGATATCCAACTTATCATCTTGCAAATGTTGTGGATGACTACTTAATGAATATAAC
This sequence comes from uncultured Cetobacterium sp., assembly GCF_947072685.1. Lineage (GTDB taxonomy): Bacteria > Fusobacteriota > Fusobacteriia > Fusobacteriales > Fusobacteriaceae > Cetobacterium_A. The sequence continues at coordinate 23,934 of NZ_CAMTIK010000003.1, forward strand.
TCATGTTATAAGAGCAGAGGAATGGATTGCATCAACACCTAAACACATCCAATTATACAAGGCATTTGGATGGCAAGAGCCAGAATTTATACATATGCCTCTTCTTAGAAACTCAGACAGAACAAAGATTTCTAAGAGAAAAAATCCAGTATCATTAAATTGGTATAAAGAAGAAGGGTATTTAAAAGAGGGAATCGTAAACTTCTTAGGATTAATGGGATACTCATTTGGAGAAAATAAAGAGATATTTACATTAAAGGAATTTGAAGAGAATTTTGATATTGATAAAGTTTCTTTAGGAGGGCCAGTATTTGATTTAGTTAAGCTAGGTTGGGTTAATAATCAGCACATGAGAATGAAGGACTTAAAAGAATTAACAGAGCTGACTTTGCCGTTCTTTAAGAATGCAGGGCTTATAACTGAGCAAGTATCTGAAAAAGAGTTCAATACAATTTCAAGAATAGTAGACATTTTAAGAGAAGGGTGTCAAACAATGAAAGAAATAGTTGAGCAATCTGAAGTTTATTTTAAAGATGAATATTCATTACCAGTAGTAACTGAAGAGACAGATAAAAAAGAAGTTAAAGGAATTGAAAGACTTTATACAGTAATTCAAGATGAGATTGGGAAAAAAGCTATAAATTTATTCCAAGAAAAAATAGTTGCTTCTGAAGAAGAAATCTCTATTGAAAGAGCAAAAGAGTTATTAAAAGAAACATTAGATGAAATAGGAGAGGGACCTGGAAAGGTATATATGCCTTTAAGAGCAGTACTTACAGGATTGCCAAAAGGTGCGGATCTATTCAATCTAGTTTCTATTATAGGGAAGGAAAGAACTCTTGCTAGAATAGAAAGAATGAAAAAATTATATAATATTTAAGATATTAAAACAAAAGTCCTCAAATTTGAGGACTTTTTTATATACAAAAAAAGTGATTAGGGGTAGAATATAAAAAAGATTTTTGGAGGGGAAAATGATAGAATTTAAAAATGCATTAAAAAATGAAAATTTTAAAAAATTGGAAGAAAAATTAAAAGAAGGCGTAGATGTAAATGATAGAGCGGGAGAGTATAGATACCCAATTCATAAAGCTGTGTTATTAGGAAATATTAAAATAGTAGAATTATTTCTAAAGAATGGTGCAGATATAGATGTTCAAGAGCCAATGGGGGGGAATACTGCAATAAATCTAGCTGTATTTAATCAAGATATCAAAATGGTAAAATTTTTAAAAGATATGGGTGCTGATATAAGAAAACAAAATGCTTATGGAATGGCACCGTTAGATCAAGCTAATTATTTAAAGGAAAATATGGATATTATAGAAATAGATAATATAATAGAGATTTTAAAATAATTTTTGTTGGAGTGAGCTATGGATATAAAAAAAGTTACGATTAAAAACTGGCAATGTATAGATTTTTTAACTCTAAGTTTTGAAAAAATGATGATTTTTATAGGGGAGTCCAATCATGGTAAAACGAGCATAATAAATGCCTTATCAGCAGGATTAGGATTTTATGAGGTAGAGAAGTCAGATTTTAAAGATAAAACAAAAGAAATTGAGATAAAAATAAAATTTTTTGATAAAACAGAGGGGTTTTCCACAATTAAATTTATAAAAAATACAGATTTAGAAGATAAATATTTCTATATAAATCGGGGGATTGAAAAACAGTTAAATAAAGAGGAGTTTAAATCGAGGTTTTCCACAACACAAGTTATAAAGATTTCATCTAAAGAGATGGAAGTAAAGGAGTCTTTGATAAAAATAAAAGATATTTTGAATATGAATAAAACTAAAAATTTTAAAATATTGAATGACTTAGCTGGTAAAATAGAATTTTTAGATAAAAATAGATCATCTCCAAGTCTTCAAAGACGAGTGTTATTTAGTTTCTTAAAAAATACATTGAATGAATTGAAAAGTTATCCAAACAAACAACAAGATATACTAGATAACACAATATTAATTTTCGAAGAACCGGAACTACATTTAAATCCTCAAATCAGTAGAGAACTATATTCTCAGTTAATAAAGCTATCCAATATAGGTATTCAAATAGTTATAGAAACACATTCGAGTTATTTTGTAGGATTAAAGCAATATAAATCTATATGTCTTGTAAAAAAAGTAAGACAGCAGGTTATAGTATTTCAGCATACAGGACAACTTTTTAATGGGGATGAGATTAAAAATTTTAATATGAACTATTGGATAAATCCAGATAGAGGAGAGATGTTTTTTGCTAAAAAAGTTATTCTTGTAGAAGGGCAAACAGATAAAATTGCGATATCATATCTAGCAAAAAAATTAGAGATTTATAATTATAATTACTCTATAGTCGAGTGCGGTAGTAAGAGTACAATTCCACAATTCATAAAGATTTTAAATGCTTACAGAATACCATATGTAGCTGTTTATGATAAGGATAACCATCTTTGGAGAAATGAAATGGAGTTAGAGAGTTCAAATGATAAAAATAAAAGAATTAGAAAAATGATAAATACGTATATAGGAAACTATATAGAGTTTGAAAATGATATTGAAGAAGAGATATATTCAAAAGATAGAGAGAAAAAAAATTATAAAAACAAACCATATTTTACTCTTCAAAAAATAAGTGAAGATGATTATAACCTTCCGATTCAACTACAGGATAAAATAAAGAAAATATATAAATAGAGACTATTGTCTAGTCTCTATTTACTAAAATACACTATAGGCATTAAAAATATTTATAAAAATAATCAAAATAATAGAAATATTAAAAATTTTTTCAATATGTGTACTTTCTAATTTTGTATTCAATTGAGCTCCAATCAATCCACCTATTATTCCCCCCACAACCATAAAAGGCAACATTTCAAGATTATATGCAGCGAATCCAGTATTGATTGTAATCAGAAGAATTTTTGAAAGCTGAGATAACAAGATAATGAAAACAGAACTAACAGCAGCTTCCTTAGTTGTAAATGAAAAAAGCATAATAAGGATAGCCACATTTATTGGACCCCCACCTATTCCTAAAAAAGATGCAATAGTACCTAAAAAAAGACCGGCTGTAAAGATGAGAGCTTTATTTTTTATAGAATACTTAGGAAGTTGATTTTTAAATAAAACCCCCAGCAATAAAACAGCGATTATAATAGCTTGAATTCCCTTGCCAGTAGATTGATCACTAAAAAAAGTTAAAAACAAATCGAATATTTTACTCCCAATTCCACCCCCTAAAATAGATCCGAGGGAAAGTACAATCATACTAGTTTCAACTTTAAAACCAGATTTTATTTGTTTAAAAGTTGAAACAGCGGCCATGAAAAAAACTGTAATAGATGATAGAATTCCAACTGTAGAAAGATCGTAATGGCCGAAAGCATCAAGAACAGGTTTAATAATAACTCCTCCCCCTAAACCCGCTAATGAACCCAAAATTGTAGCAGTTATTGCTGTTAAAAAATAAGTAAAAAACATTGAGACCTCCATTGTGATATATTGATTAAAATAAAAATATTCCGAGAAAAGATGAGGCTATCAAAATAATAATCGGATTTATTTTGATATATTTAATCCCTAATAGAACCAAAATAAAAATAAATGATGCTTTTAAACTTTGAAGATAGTTATCAACTAAAAAAGTTGGCTTAGCAATGATAATTCCTGCAAAGGCTATTAAGGCTAATGTTACGGGTTTAACACCTCTGAAAAAAAATTCTTTTTTGGGATTATTTTTAATTTTATAAAATATTGTAGCAACAATTAAAATTACTAAAAAAGATGGTAAAGCTGAACTGAAAGTAGCTGTTATAGCTCCAGGAATTCCGGCAACTTGATGACCAACAAAAGTTGCTGTATTGATTGCGATAGGTCCAGGAGTAACTTGAGAGATAGCGATAATATCTAAAAATTGTTGTTCAGTTAGCCAACCGTGTTTAAAAACTACATTTTGCATAAGTGGCAGCATGGCTAGTCCCCCACCAAAAGAAAACATCCCAATTTTAAAAAATTCATAAAAAAGTATAAAATAAATCATTGTCCCCCCTTATAAAAGCTAAAAAAAACAATTGAACCAATTCCAAAAAATAAAATTAGAAGAATAGGAGAGATATTGAAAAATATTAAACCTATAAATGATATAAAGAAAACAGAGTAGCTAAAAAAATCTACAAGTGTATTTTTAGATAGCTTTAGAACTGAGGATAAAATAAGAGCAGCAATTCCAGCTCTTAAGCCAATAAACAATTTTTGCATGATAGGATTTAAAAAACTTTGAGAAAAAAATGCTGAAATAATAGTAATGACAAGTAAAGATGGAGTGACAACACCAATAGTAGCAGCAAGAGCACCTAAAAAACCTAGTTTTTTTTTACCGATAAAAGTAGCTGCATTTATTGCTATAGGTCCAGGAGTCATTTGAGAAATAGAGATAATTTCAAGAAGTTCATCTTTATCAATCCATTTTTTATTGTACATCATCTCTCTTTCAATTAGAGGAATCATAGCATATCCCCCACCAAAAGTAAATAAACCTATTTTAAAAAAAGTAAAAAAAAGTTCAAACATAAAAACCCCCTTATGGATTAAAAGCAGAGGTCATATGACCTCTGCTCTTTTATAAATTAAACGTTGTACATCTCTTTTATTTTTTCTTGTAACTCTTCATCGGCAATATAATCATCGTACTCAACTAACTTATCAACAATACCGCTAGGAGTAATTTCAATGATTCTATTTGCAACAGTTTGAATAAATTCATGGTCGTGTGCTCCAAATAGAATAGTTCCTTTGAAACTTGTTAAAGCCTTATTCAAAGAAGTGATAGACTCAAGATCTAAATGATCTGTAGGGTTATCAAATAATAAAACATTTGCATTAGTTAGCATCATTCTAGATAACATACATCTAACTTTTTCTCCTCCAGAAAGAACTTTAGATTTTTTAGTAGCTTCTTCTCCAGAGAATAGCATTCTTCCTAAGAATCCTCTAACAAAAACATCATGTTGATCAGGTGAATACTGTCTTAACCAGTCAATAAGATCTAAATCAGGGTTTTCAAAAAACGCTGTGTTATCTTTTGGCATATATGCATGAGTAGTTGTAACTCCCCATGTAAACTCTCCACTATCAGCTTCCATCTCACCAGAAAGTATAGAGAAAAGAGTAGTTTTAACAATATCATTTTGAGATATAAATACAACTTTATCGTTAGTATTTATAGTAAACGATACATTGTTAAGAATTTTAACTCCGTCCACAATTTTTGTAAGATTCTCAACTCTAAGAAGATTGTTTCCAGCTTCTCTTTCAGGTTTGAATTCAATGAATGGATATTTTCTATTAGATATTTGCATATCTTCAAGTTGTAATTTTTCAAGTTGTTTTTTTCTAGATGTCGCTTGTTTAGATTTAGACGCATTAGCACTAAATCTAGCAATAAACTCTTGAAGTTCTTGTCTTTTTTGATCTAATTTTTTATTTTTATTATTAATTAATGTTTGCATTAATTGGTTTGACTCATACCAGAAGTCATAGTTACCAACATACATCTTAACTTTTCCGTAATCGATATCAGCAATGTGAGTACACACTTTATTTAAGAAGTGTCTATCGTGTGATATAACGATTACTGTGGTATCCTCTAAGCTCATTAGGAAGGTTTCTAACCAAGAAATAGCTTGAATATCAAGTCCATTTGTAGGCTCGTCCAATAGTAAAACATCTGGATTTCCAAATAAAGCTTGTGCAAGTAAAACCTTAACTTTTTCAGGTTCGTTTAATTCTCTCATTAATTTATAGTGAGAATCAGCAAGGATTCCTAGTCCAGTTAAAAGCATTTCAGCTTCCGTTTCAGCTTCCCAACCATTTAATTCAGCAAACTCACCTTCAAGTTCAGCTGCTCTCATACCATCTTCATCAGAAAATTCACTTTTAGAGTAGATTTCATTTCTCTCTTCAATAATTTTCCAAAGTTTTGTATGACCCATTAAAACAACATTTATAACAGAGTCATCTTCATGAGAGAAGTGATCCTGTTGAAGAACGGCCATTCTTTTCTTTTTATCAAATATTACCTCTCCCTCAGTAGGATCAAGATCCCCTGAAAGAATTTTTACAAACGTTGATTTTCCAGCACCGTTAGCACCAATAAGTCCATAACAATTTCCAGGTGTAAATTTAACACTTACATCCTCAAAAAGCTTTCTACCAGAAAATCTCATACCAAGATTGCTAGTTGCTATCATTTAAAAATTTCCTCCTAAACATTTATATAATATTAATTTAATTTTAACCACGTATTTTTTTTACCATATATCTTTAATATTATACCATGAATTTTAAGAATAGGAAATATATTATATTTTCTTTTTTTTTAAAATTATGATAAAATACAATATAAAAATTAAATGAAAGAGAGGAAAAATGTTAAATTTATTTACTCCTTTAAAGATAAAAGATATAGAGTTAAAAAATAGAGTTGTATTACCGCCACTGGTTAGGTTTTCAATGGTAGGAGAAGATGGATATGTTACGGGTGAACTTCTAGAGTGGTATAAAGATGTTGCAGAGGGAGAAACGGGGCTTATAATTGTTGAGGCGAGCTGTGTTTCTGAAGATGGAAAACTAAGGGAGAATCAGATTGGAATTTGGGATGACTCCTTTATAGATGGACTTTCTAAAATAGCTGAAATAGGAAAAAAATATAGTGTCCCAATGCTAATTCAAATTCATCATGCAGGGTTTAAAGATGAAATTGCAACAGTTTCAGAGGAATTATTGGATGATATTCTAGAAAAATTTATTTTAGCTTTTAAAAGGGCTAAAAAGGCTGGTTTTGATGGGATAGAAATACATGGAGCTCATACTTATTTAATATCTCAACTAAATTCGAAACTTTGGAATAGAAGAGAAGACAAATATGGGGGAAATTTTGAAAAGAGAATGTTTTTTACAAAAGAATTAGTTACAAGAACAAAAGAGCTGTTTTGTGATGATTTTATTCTGGGATATAGAATGGGAGGAAATGAACCGACATTAGATGATGGAATAGAAATTGCTAAATATTTAGAAGAGATAGGAGTAGATTTAATACATGTATCTTCTGGAGTTCCAGATCCAGAAAAAAAACAATTAGAAAAGGTGGACGTTCCAAAAGAGTTTCCATTAGATTGGGTTGTTTATATGGGGGTAGAGGTAAAAAGACATGTGAGAATTCCTGTTATAGGTGTAAGAAATATAAAGACAGAGGAACAAGCAAGTTATTTAATAGAAAATGAACTGTTGGATTTAGTAGCAATTGGAAGGGCTATGATTGCTAGACCTAATTGGGTTCAACATGCAAAGAAAGATTATTTTAGAAGAACAGGAATAAAGGTGAATTGATGTTAATAAAAAGTTTAGATATTTTCTGTGAAATAATAGATAATTATGGAGATGTTGGAGTCGTTTATAGATTAGCAAAAGAAATGAAAAAAGTTCATGGAGATGAAGTTGAAATAAGGGTTATTTTAAATAGGCTTGATGAATTTCTGGAAATAAATAAAAAAGCAAAGAATATTGAATATCAAGAAATAGACAATATTATTTATCTCACAGAGGGTTTTTTGGCTAAAAATATATGTACTTTTTCTCCTGCAAATGTTATAATAGAGGCCTTTGGATGTAATGTTTTAGAGGTGTATATAGAAAAAGCAAAGACAGAATCCTCTCTTCTAATAAATTTAGAATATCTCTCAGGAGAAAAATGGATAGAGGATATTCATTTGATGGAATCCCAGATGGGAGCTCCTAAATTAAAGAAATATTTCTTCATGCCTGGATTTACTGAAAAAACAGGTGGAGTAGTTGTGGACAGTCTTTTTTTAGAAAGAAAAAATAAAGTTTTATTAAACAAAGAGATCTATTTAGAAAAATATTTAAAAGGCTTAAATTATAAAGATATGTTATTGGGAACAGTCTTTAGCTATGAAAAAAACTTTTCTCCGTTAATAGAAGCTTTGATAAATAATGGGAAAGAGAATTTTCTATTGATATTAGGAGAGAAAAGTCAAACTAGTTTTTTAGAGCTATTTAAAAAAATAGATATTGTAAAATTAGATAATGAAATTTATAAGATAAAAAATATAACAATTAAATTTATGCCGTTTTTAGAACAAGAGGAATATGAAGAGTTAATAAATATAGTTGATTATAATTTTGTTAGAGGTGAGGACTCTTTTGTCCGTGCATTGTTGGCAGGAAAACCTTTTGTATGGCATATTTATTTACAGAATGAGTTAGCACATATGGATAAAATAGAAGGGTTTATAGATAGATTTAAAGAAGTTCTAAAAAAGGAAGATATAAATTTTTTAGAGGAATATGCAGGGCTATTAAAAGATTATAATTTCAGAGAGAGTAATTCTTTTGAGGTTGGTTCTGAGAATTTCAATGATTTTTTCAAAAATTTTGAAGAGATTAAGAAATTTTCTGAAAAATACTCAGAGTTTATTATTTCTAAGTGTAATCTTATAGATAAATTAAATAGATTTATTTTAAAATATTAGGAGGTTTAATTATGAAAAACGCTCAAGAATTAAGAGCAGGAAGTACAGTAAGAATCGGAAACGAACCATATGTAATTCTAAAAGCAGAATATAACAAATCAGGAAGAAACTCAGCTATGATGAAGTACAAAATGAAGAACTTATTAAATGGAAATATATCAGATTCTATTTACAAAGCTGACGATAAAATGGATGATATCAGACTTGAAAAAGTTAAAGCAGTATACTCTTATAATGATGGAGATTTTTATGTATTCTCTAATCCAGTAACTTGGGATCAAATCGAATTAAAAGATGAGGATTTAGGAGACGCTTTAAACTATTTAGAAGAAGGAATGGAATTAGAGGTTGTTTACTATGAGTCAACTCCAGTTGCAGTAGAGTTACCTACATTTGTTGAGAGACAAATAACTTATACAGAGCCAGGATTAAGAGGAGATACTTCAGGGAAAGTTCTTAAATCAGCTAAAATAAACACAGGATTTGAAATTCAAGTTCCTCTATTTGTAGAGCAAGATGAGTGGATTAAAATTGATACAAGATCAAATGAGTATGTAGAGAGAATAAAAAGATAAAATAAAAAGCCAGATTTTTTAATCTGGCTTTTATTATTTTTTGTAAGATACACTTACTAGTAATATAATACATATAAAAAAAGCCACAAGGATGTAACAAGAGTAATCTTATACCCGGATTATATACCTTAGTGCTGCTTCCTTCCAGATCTGACACGGTTCGATAATAATCCGCCATAAGGCTCCTGCCACAACGCTTGTGACTAGAGTAATTATATCATTAAAAAACTTTAAATACAAGTAGAAATTTTAAAAAATATCTTTGATGTTTTTAAAAAAGTTTTTAAAACTACTCTTCTTCTCTTCAAAAGAATCTTTATGATGAGTTTCAATATTTTTTTCAAAAGATTTAGTTATTTCAATTCTATTTTTAATTAATGAACTTTTCAATTGATTTGGTAAAGATGTTTTAATACTAATAATTTCTGAATTTGTTGAGAAATTATTGGAAATAAAGATATTGTTTAGGTTAGGCTCACTCGATGAAATAATATTTTTTAAGATACTTTTGTTTAAATTGGTAGTATTTAAACTATTAATAATATCTTCTTTTTTTATTTCAAGATTTGAAATATCTGCGGAACCATTTATAGAAAATACAGATTTATTCATAGAAATAATTTGATCAAAGGAGATATTACCTTGAGAAACATACTTCGACAAAATAGGGAATTCTCTTAAATCAAAGTTGAATATTTTAAAGTAAATGGAGCTATTAAAAAGATTTAAATCAATATCTCCAAAAATTTCTCCTTTAGCATTTTGTTGAGAAATATTGATTTTTAGAGGTGAAATAGAAACCTTAGAAAAGTTATTAGACAAATTTTCTATGTATCCATCAAAATCAATATTTTTAATATTTCCATTAAAATTAACTTTGTTGATATCAATATTTTTCTGGATTGTAGGATTAGCTTTTTCATTTTCTAAATTTTGAAAAATATCTTTATAAAAAGTTGAGAGACCAACAATATCATCTTTCAAATGTAGATTTATTTCTTTTTGAATAACTATATCGATGTAGTCTGTATTTGTAATAAAAAAATCTATTAAATTTTCAGAAACTGAGTTGATAATTTTAGATTTGTTAAATTTTGCAGAAACTATTTTAGAAAAATTATCTTTTAAAGCAACTTTTTTTTCAATTTCTTTGAAAAAATATCCCGTGGTATTATCACTTGTTGATATCTCTTCTTTATTCTTTATAGGAGCCTCAATTAGAGAGATTCCATTTAAATTAAGGGTATCTATAACTATATTGTTGCTCAAAATATCTTTAAAATCAATTGTGAAATTAACATCTTTTATTAAAATATGATTTTTCTTAAAAGTTGTATTTTTTAAAGTTATTTTCTGAGAAAAAATATTGAGATGAGCATATTGAATCTCTATGTTTTGGTTAAAAGATTTAGATAAATTTTGTGTTAAAAGATTTTTAATATAAAAATCTTTTCCAAGAACAAAAGAAAGTAAAAACAGTATAAGTATTGAAAAAGTTAAAATATTATTTTTTTTCATAAAATCCTCCTAAATAAAAAAAGCAAGAATATTAGCTATTCTTGCTTTAAAATTATTTTTTAATTATAAAGCTAATCCACCACTAACTTCGATCGTCTGCCCAGTTATATATGAAGACTCATCACTTGCCAAGAATAAAACAGCATTTGCGATATCTTCAGGCATTCCAAGCTTTCCAAGAGAAGTTCTATCAAGCATACCTTGTATAACATCTTCTGGTAAAATATCAGTCATAGGAGTAGATATAAATCCAGGAGCTACACAGTTAGCTCTAACTTGAGCGCCTTTTCTAGACAACTCTTTAGACCAAGTTTTTGTCATAGCAATAACCCCACCTTTTGTAGCAGAATAGTTAGTTTGGCCAATATTTCCATATAAACCTACAACTGATGAAATTGTAACAATCGAACCTTTTTTATTTTTTGTCATCAAAGGTGCAACAGCTTGAGTTACATTGAAAACACCCTTAAGATTAACATTGATTACAGCATCCCAAGCATCCTCGCTCATTCTGATAAAAGGACCATCTTTAGTTATTCCAGCATTATTAACTAGAATATCAATTCTTCCAAATTCATCTTTTATTCTTTTAATAAGTTCTTTAATAGCTTCTCTATCTGTTACATTTAAAATTTCGTGTCTAACATTCGTCTGTTCAAAAGTTGTATCTCCCATATCACAAGAGATAACTAATTCAGCACCTTCAGAAGCAAGTTTTTCAACGATTGTTCTCCCTATCCCTCTAGCACTACCAGTAACTAAGGCAATTTTACCTTCTATTCTATTCATAATAGACCTCCTATAAAATACATGTGTCATTTAATAGTATAATCATTTCTTAAAAAAGTCAATAAATTATTTTTAACCTCAATGAACTGTTCCCATTTTGAATAAATCTTCATTAATTTTATTAGCTTGGTTTTTAGGAAGGAGTAAAACAAGAACATCTCCTGCTAAAATTTTAGTACTTCCTTTTGGAATATATTCACTTTCACCTCTTCGAATGGCAACGACAAGAGTATTTTTAGGCCAACTAATATCTTTAATAAACTTTTCATCAAAATTTGACTCAGCAGCAACGGGAATACAAATAAGTGTTTTTTCCAGATGTTCATGGTGTTCATTTTCTAAATCATATTCAGATTCAAATTTAGGCATTCTTTCATAAAGAATATCATAAATAGGTTTTAATTTTAGAAGTTCAGTTATGTAGTAAGCAACGATTGAAACTGTTGCAATAGCCAAAAGATGATCAAAACTACCGGTCATTTCTAATATAAGAATTATACCAGTAATTGGAGCTCTGACAACGGCCACAAAAAATCCTGCCATACCTAAAATCATAAAATGTATAATAAATTCTGGATTAAAATTAAAAATAGATATCAATATAAGTGCATATATTTTTCCTAAAACAGCTCCAAGAACTAACATCGGTAAAAAAATTCCACCTTGAAATCCAGTGGCGTAAGATGTTGTAGTAAAAAATAATTTAATAAAAAAAATAAATATTAAAAATAAAATAGTCTGATTTTTAAAAGGGAGTCCCTCAACAAGATGATGACCTCCACCTGCCATATCAGGCATAATAAAACAAATAATAAACGAAAGTGTCATAATAGAAGATATTTTAATGACTCTAGGCAGTTTTATATTTTTAAAAATATCTTGTGATTTAGTCAATGAAACGGTAAAGAATTTTCCAAAAAATGCCAATACAATACCAAATATAATAAACAAAGCAAATTGTAGGTATGGATTAACATCAGAAGGATATTTTACAGCTAGGCTAAATGCTGGATTCATATCAAATATTCTTCTAGCTATGAAGTTAGATGAAATACTTGCTAAAAAAGTACAAACAATTAGTTTAGAAGAAAAAAAACGATGTAGTTCTTCCATGCTAAATATAACTCCAGCCAGTGGAGCACCAAAAGCTCCAGCTAGTCCAGCACTAGATCCAGCAGTTACAAGGTATTTATTATCAGTATAGTCCCTTTTAAAAATTTTAGAGCACCCGTATCCTAGGTAAGAACCTAGCTGTACAGATGGGCCTTCTCTTCCTAAAGATAACCCCGCACCAATTCCTAATAAACCACCTAAGAATTTAACACCAAATTCTTTTAACCAAAATAGATAGTCTAATTTTTTGAGCATAAGTGCTTTAACTTGAGGAATACCGCTTCCACCCGTCACAGGAAATTTTCGCGTTAAATAGTCAACAAAAATACCGATAGCTATAAATATAGTCCATATAAAAAATAATTTTGAAGGATTTGAAAGGACATCTTTTGTTAGAAAATGTTCTCTTAAATTTCCAGCTAAATTTAAACCGTATCTGTAAACAGAAACAGTTATACCAGTTGTAATACCAACAAGTATCGAAAGGGCGTATAAACCTTTGTTTCCTTTGTGAAGGAGTTCGACGTGATTTTTGATTTCTCTTTCTTTATTCATAAAATCTCCCTGTTTATGTGTTAAGTATTTAAACAATACCAAGAGAAATACTAACATAAAACACAATAAAAGTAAAGTGTAATCAAACAAATTACAAGTGCTTGCTTTAAATGAAACAATAAGGTAGAATATAGGGTAATAGACATAATTTTTTAGTTGAAGAGGTGATTGATTTGAGATTTAATAAAATGCAGGGAACAGGAAATGATTTTCTATTATTTGATGGGATAAATAATAGTTATGGAGATTATTCTAAAATGGCAAAAACCCTTTGTAATAGACGTTATGGTGTTGGTGGAGATGGGATAATGATAGCTGAATCCAGTGAAATAGCTGATATAAAAATGGTCTATTACAATTCAGACGGTTCAAGAGGAGAGATGTGTGGGAATGGGATTAGGTGTTTCTCTAAATTTATTTATGATGAGGGGTTAGTGAATAAAAAAAAAATAAAAATAGAAACAGGAGATGGAATAAAAATAGCGTATTTAAATATAGAGTGTGAAATAGTTAAAGAGATTACTATTTTTATGGGAGAGGCTAGGTTGAATTCTAAAGATATACCTGTTTTGATAGAAAAAGAGCATGTTTTAAATGAAAAAATAATAGTTTTAGGACAGGAATTTACAATTTCAGCAGTATTGGTAGGAGTTCCACATTTAATAGTAATATGTGAGGATTTAGAAAATTTTGAAGTTAACAAATTTGGAAAAGAGATAGAAAAAATGGATATTTTTCCGAATAAGATAAATGTAAATTTTATTGAGGTGATAGATAGGAATAATATAAAGATAAAGACCTGGGAAAGAGGAGCTGGAAGGACATTAGCTTGTGGAACAGGATCTTGCTCAGCAGTATTTATAGCCAATCATTTAAGATTGGTAGAAGAAAAAGTAAATGTGGAAACAGAGGGGGGAATTCTAAAAATTCAACTTAAAACTGGAAATGAAATATTTATGACAGGAATGGCAGAAACTATATTTAAAGGAGAGGTTATATGGGAATAACAGGAAAATTAATATCAATACTTTGTTTGATTTTAATAAGTGCATTTTTTTCTATGGCAGAGATATCATTAGCAGGAGCCAGAAAAATAAAACTTCAACTTTTAGTAGATGAAGGAAATGAAAAAGCAAAAAAAGTTTTAGATTTACAAAATAATCCGGGGAATTTTTTTACAACTGTTCAAATAGGATTGAATATTGTTGCAATATTAGCAGGTATAATTGGAGATGGAATATTATCACCAATTATAAATAATTATATAAGTAATCCAACACTTGTATTTTTAATATCATTTACATTTGTAACGGGTGCATTTATAGAATTTGCCGATTTAATACCAAAAAGATTGGCAATGGTTTATCCAGAGTCAACTGCGATGGCATTGGTTAATTCAATGACTTTAACTATAAAATTTTTAACTCCGATTGTTTGGGTATTCAGTGGGACTGCAAACTCAGTATTTAAAATTTTTAATACACCGAGTTCAAGAGAGGATATGATAACTCACGATGATATTTTTGCAATGGTAGATGCTGGAGCAGAAGCGGGAGTTGTACATACAAAAGAGCATCATTTGATTGAGAATGTGTTTGAACTTGAGCAAAGATGGGTTTCATCAGCGATGACAACAAGAGATGAAATTATTTATTTTACTCTTGAAGAAACTGAAGATAGTATAAAGCAAAAGATTGCTGAATATCCTCATTCAAAATTTTTAGTTTGTGAAAGTGATATAGACTCAATATATGGATACGTGGGATCTAAAGATATTTTGCCAAGAATTTTAAAAGGGGAGTTAAGTGGACTTCAAAACATAAAAGAGATAACAATCCGAAATATACTGATAATTCCAAATACACTTACTTTGTCTGATATGTTAGATAGATTTAATGAAGCTAGAGAGGATTTCGCGGTTATATTAAATGAGTATGCACATGTTGTTGGAGTGATAACTTTAAATGATGTTGTTTCAACATTGATGGGAGATGTTGTCTATCCGATGCAAGAGGAGTATATTATAAAAAGAGGAGAGGGATCTTGGCTTATAGATGGAGTTACAGCTGTAGAGGATGTAAAGAAAGCTCTTGAAATAGAATCGTTTCCAGAAGAGGATAGTTATGAAACAATAGCAGGGTTTATGATGTATATGTTAAAAAGCATTCCTAAAAAAGGGGCTTTTATAGAGTATGCAGATTATAGTTTTGAAGTGGTGGATGTAGATAATTTTAAAATAGACCAACTACTTGTTATAAAAAAAGAAAAAAAAGAAAATGAAGTTGATGAGGATATAAAATAAAAACGGTTAGCAGAGCTAACCGTTTTTATTTTATCTTGTGATATTTTGTTCTTTAGCAATCCTTTTTACTTCATCAGCAACAACAGTTGCCACTCTAGAATCAAAAGCATTTGGGATAACATATTCTGAAGTTAACTCATCATCAGAAACTAATTTAGCAATTCCAACTGCAGCAGCAATTTTCATCTCTTCGGTAATCTTTTTAGCTTTAGCATCTAAGGCACCTCTGAATATACCTGGAAAAGCTAAAACATTATTAACTTGATTTGGATAATCAGATCTTCCAGTACCTACGATTTTTGCACCACCAGCAATAGCATCTTCAGGCATAATTTCAGGACTAGGATTAGCCATGGCAAATACAATAGCATCAGTATTCATACTTTTAACCATTTCTGTAGAAAGGATATTAGCAGCGGAAACACCTATAAATACATCTCTTCCTTTGACAGCTTCTGAAAGTCCACCTTTAATGTTTTCAGGGTTTGTAATTTCTGAAATTTCAGTTTTTAAGAAGTTATAGTTATTATTGTCATCTCTATTAATGATACCATCAATATCGTTAACAACTATATCTTTTGCTCCCATTTTAATCAGTAGTTTTATAATAGAACTTCCAGCAGCCCCAGCACCACTAACTATGAATTTGGCTGTTTCAAAAGATTTGTTGACAAGTTTGAATGAATTGATAAGAGCAGCAACGACAACGATTGCTGTTCCGTGTTGATCATCGTGAAAAACAGGTATATCAAGTTCATTTTTAAGTCTTGTTTCAATTTCAACACATCTAGGAGCAGAAATATCCTCTAAGTTTATACCACCAAAACCAGGAGCAATCAGTTTCACTGCTTTTATAATCTCTTCAGTATCTTGTGTATCTAAGCATATTGGAAAAGCATCAACATTTGCAAACGCTTTAAAAAGAATAGCTTTTCCTTCCATAACAGGAAGAGCAGCTTCAGGTCCTATATTTCCAAGTCCTAAAACAGCAGACCCATCGGTAACAACAGCGACCATATTTCCTTTTGATGTATATTTGTAAACATTTTCAATATTTTCTTTAATAGCTAAGCAAGGAGCTGCTACACCAGGAGAATAAGCTAAACTTAAGTCCTCTTTATTTGTTACAGCAACTTTTGAGATAACCTCAATTTTACCTAAATGAGTTTCGTGCAATTCCAATGATTTTTCAAAAACTGTAGACATAATATATTACCCCTTTAAATTAAATTTATTTTGAACTATTTCTAGCAATAGTGTAAAGATCATTACCTTCACAGTCATTTATAACAATAGCTGGAAAATCAACAACTTCTAATTTTCTAATAGCTTCGGCCCCTAAATCTTCATAAGCAATAATTTCACTACTTTTAACAGATTTAGCTATAAGAGCAGCCGCACCACCAACAGCAGCAAAGTAAACAGCATGATTTTTAACGATAGAATCTTTGACTTTTTGATCTCTAGATCCTTTACCAATCATACCTTTTAGTCCTTGATCCAAGATAGCAGGAGAATAAGAATCCATTCTATAGCTTGTAGTTGGACCACAACTTCCAATAGGTTGTCCTGGTTTTGCTGGAGTAGGACCAGCATAATAAATTATTTGTCCCTCTGGATTAAAAGGAAGTTCTTTTCCCTCTTCTAAAAGTTTAACAAGTCTAGCATGCGCAGCATCTCTAGCTGTATATATAATTCCGGTGATAGTTACTGCATCCCCAGATTTTAAATTTTTTATGTCTTCATCTCTCAATGGAGTAGTTAGTTTGATCATAATGTAACCTCCTTGTGTCTAGCAGCATGGCAGTTTAAATTAATAGCAACAGGTAATGAAGCGAAATGACAGCCTTGAGTTTCAACCTTAACGGCAAGGGCAGTAGTTTTCCCACCAAGACCTTGTGGTCCAACATTAGTCTTGTTTATTAAATCTAAAAGCTCAGCTTCTAAAGCTGCTGCAATAGGATCTGGATTTATATCGTCAATCTCTCTTAATAGAGATTCTTTTGCAAGCTCAGCACATCTTTCAAAGTTTCCACCGATTCCAACACCCACAACAATAGGGGGACAAGGATTTCCTCCGGCATTTTTAATTGTATCAATAACAAATTCTTTGATTGCTTTAACTCCATCGGCTGGTTTAAACATTTTTAAAGCACTCATATTTTCAGAACCTCCGCCTTTAGGAGCAACAATTATTTTAACTTTGTCAGAACCAGGAATAAGTTTTGTATGTATAACAGCAGGAGTATTATCTTGAGTGTTAACTCTATCTAAAGGATGTCTTATAACAGATTTTCTAAGATACCCATCTTCATAACCTTTTGCCACTCCGGCATTAACAGCAGCATAGATATCCCCATCAATCTTAACTTCTGTTCCAATTTCTAAAAATACAACAACAAGACCAGTATCTTGACACATAGGAACGTTATCATTTGCTGCGATCTCATCGTTTTCAATGATTTGTCCTAAAATAACTTTCCCCAATTCACTTGTTTCTGTCTTTTGACATTCTTTAATTTTGTTTAAAACATCGCTACCAATAAAATAGTTAGCCTCAATACAAAGTCTAGCTACCTCATCAGTAACTAAATTTAAATCTAGTACTCTCATTTTCTCCTCCTTAAAAATCCGTGTGATGCTTTTTTATTTAGTAAGAAAGGTGCCTTCTTTATAAAAAACAAAGAGGCACCTTCTTAAAAATTACTTTTTGATTTTAACTCTCATTAAAAGGTCTCCTATATTGACATTGCCAGAAGCAACTACTTCAATAGCTTCAACAACATCCATATTAGCAATAATAACAGGAGTTTTAGTAGATTTAGCATTTTCTTTGATATAAGCTAAATCATATTTAATAAGTTCGTCTTTAACCTCAACATTTGATCCAGGCTCAGCAATTCTAGTAAATCCTTCGCCATTTAATTTAACTGTGTCTATTCCAAAGTGAACAATCAACTCAAGTCCATTAGAAACTTCAAAACTAACAGCATGGTTAGTTGCAAAAATATCGATTTCTCCAGCTACAGGTGCACAAATAGAGCCTTCAGCTGGATCAATTCCACATCCATCCCCTATCATTTTTTGTGAAAAAGCCTCATCTGGTATTTCGCTTAGAGGAATAACTTTTCCATTTAATGGTGAATAGATATTAAACCACTCGTCCTCTTTTTTCTTTTTAAAGAAATCAAACAATCCCATAATCAAATCTCCTTTCGAATTAAAATGCGAAATATATGTAATATTATTTCACATTTAGTTCATTAAATCAATATTATTTTTTTAAAAAAGCATACAAAGAATAAAAGAAAACTTCTCGTACTATAAATAAATTATATCATACGAAATATTTATTTTCCTAGTAATTCTTTAATTTTTTTTATAAAGTTGTTAACATCCTCTTTTGTGCTATCAAATGAGGTAACAAGTCTCACTTCATGCTTATTTTCATTCCATATATAAAAATGATAATGTTCTTGTAAAGATGGAATAATTGCAGGTGGAAGGATAGCAAAAACAGCATTACCTAAGACTTGGTTTGTTATAGGAATATCAATTGAAATGAGTTCCTCTTCTAAATATTTAGCAATATTATTTGCATTCTGAGCACATTCAAACCATAAATTTTCTTTGATATATGGAATAAATTGAGCGGACAAAAATCTCATTTTAGAATAAAGTTGAAGATTTTGTTTTCTAATCCATTCAAAGTTTTTAGCCAGTTCTTTATTGAAGAAAATAATAGCTTCCCCAAACATAAGCCCATTTTTTGTTCCACCAAAAGATAAAACATCAACCCCCAAATCTCCAGTCATCTCTTTAAAAGAGCAACCTAGTGCAACCGCAGCATTAGAAATTCGAGCACCATCCATATGAAGAAGCATTTCGTGTTCTTTAGCAAATTTAGAGATAGCTTTAATCTCATTTAAACTATAGATGGTTCCAAATTCAGTTGTTTGACTGATAGAGATAATATCGGCATTTGGTTTATGAAAATTATTTTTAAAAGACATCCATTTCATAGCTTCTTCTAAATCTAATTTACCGTTATTGCTTGGCACTGTTAAAAGTTGCATTCCAGTTATTTTTGAGGGTGCTCCAGTTTCATCTTGTACAATATGAGCACTCTCTGGGCAAATAACAGCAGATGCTTTGCCTTTAAGTCCTTCTAAAGATAGAACGTTAGCTCCGGTACCGTTGAGAACAAAGAAAACCTCAACATCTCCAAATATATTTTTAATCTCTTTGATGGCCTCTTTTGTAATATCATCAGCACCATAAGCTGAAACATGTCCTGTATTGATTTCAGATAATTTTTCTAAAATTCTAGGATGCACACCACTATAATTATCACTTGCAAAAGATTTTTTCATAAATACTTCCTCCCACTATTAAAATTCACTCCAATCTATTATATTTTTTTTGTTGCTAAAAAGCAAAAAAAATTAAAAATACTTGACAAAATATGTGTAAATAAACTAATATTAAAATAAAGAGATAAATAAAAAAGCCATATATACTCCAAATTGGTGGAGAGTTTCTACGAGCTACCGTAAATAGCTCTCTATGGGTCGTAGCTTAACTTTGTTTAGGCTTTTTGTGGCCTGTATATGACAGGCCTTTTTTATTTTTACTGATACAGATAAAAATTAAAATAAATTTAGGAGGAAAAAATGGAGAGATTGTTTCAATTAAAACAGCATGGAACAACGGTAAAGCAAGAAGTTATAGCAGGGGTGACAACATTTTTAACTATGGCATACATAATTTTTGTAAATCCTTCAATTTTATCTATGACAGGAATGGATAAAGGAGCATTGATAACCGTAACTTGTTTAGCATCTGCTATCGGAACGGGAATAACTGCACTTTGGGTAAATGCTCCACTAGCAATGGCCCCAGGAATGGGATTAAACGCTTTCTTTACATTTACATTAGTACTGGGAAATGGAGCTACTTGGCAACAAGCTTTAGGAGTGGTCTTTATATCTGGAATAATCTTCTTAGCGCTTACTTTTTCAGGGTTACGAGAAAAAATAATTGATGCAATACCGTCAGAGTTAAGACTTGCTGTGGGAGCAGGAATTGGATTGTTTATAGCTTTTATAGGGATGCAAGGAATGGGATTAATAGTTAGTAACCCCGCAACAGTGGTGGGACTTGGAAAATTTAATATAAATGTTATTTTAGGGTTGGTAGGATTTGCCATAATGGGCTTATTGGAGATGAAAAATATAAAAGGTGGAATATTAATTGGGATAGTTATAACAACGGTATTAGGGATAGTATTTGGAGCAGTCGAATTGCCTACAAGTGTAATTTCAATGCCACCGAGTATAGCCCCAATAGCTTTTAAATTAGACATAATAGGAGCAATTCAGCCAATTTTTTTAGGGTCAATATTTTCTTTTATGTTTGTGGATTTATTTGATTCTTTAGGAACAATAATGGCTTGTGCTCATGAAGCTGAGATGATTGATGAAAAAGGGAAAATAAAAAATGTAAGCAAAATTTTAGAAGCGGATGCGATAGCTACAGTAGTTGGATCTCTTTTAGGAACTTCAACAACAACAACGTTTGTAGAATCAGCATCTGGAATAGCAGTGGGAGGAAGAACAGGATTAACAGCTTTAACAACAGCCCTTTTATTTATAGTTTCACTATTTTTTTCACCTATAATAGGAGTTGTGCCAGCATTTGCAACAGCCCCAGCACTAATTTTAGTAGGTGTATATATGTTTAAAAATTTATTAGATATAAATTTTCATAAAATAGAAGTTGCTATACCTTGTTTTTTAATAATAATAATGATGCCATTGACATATAGCATTTCGATAGGGATTGCTTTTGGATTTGTATCCTACATATTAGTATCACTGTTTAATGGAAAGATAAAAGAGATAAAGCCTATAATGTGGGCAATCGGATTTTTCTCTATAATAGAGTTAATGTTTAAATAAAAAATGGGTTCTCTGCCAGAGGACCCATTTTTTATTAGATGTTTTTATTGATAGGGACATATTCTTTTAATATTGAACTTAAAATAAAAGCAACTATAGCAGGAATAATCCAGCTAAATCCCTCCTTAGAAAAAGGTATAAACGAAAGATTAAATCCACATATTTCTACAATACTAATGGTTAAGGTTACAGCAACAACAAGCTTAAAACTTAGATGGTTTTTAACCCCAAAAACATTAAGTAATATTAAAACAATAGTAACAGGATACAAGATAACAAGCACAGGAACAGATAAAGCAATAATGTAATCTAGGCCTGCAACAGAAAGTAGTGCTGAAAACAAACAAATAATTATTGCTAAACTTTTATAAGATATATTGATAAGTTTAGAAAACCATTCACTAGCCAGTGCAACTAAACCTACAGAGGTAGTTAAACATGCAGCTGCAACACATATTCCAAAAGCTACCTTTCCGATATTACCTAAAGTAAGTTGTGCTAAAGTTAGTGTTGTTTGAGCTGTACTAAGACCTTTTAAGCTACTAATTTGAGCACCAAGATATATAAGGCTAAGGTAGATAAAACCAAGTCCGATAGCTGCTATAAATCCAGCATTACTTAAGAAGAATTTTTGATCCTTTGGATTTACAATCCCCTTCCCTTCAAGTCCTTTTATAATAATAACGCCAAATAAAACAGAAGCTAAGGCATCCATAGTCTGATATCCACTAATAAAACCATAAGAGAATTGATTTCCTAAGACAGTTGAACTAACTGGAGTTCCTAAATCTTTACTGATACCTAAAATTGTTATAAGTAGAAGTATAGATAGAATTATAGGAGTTAAAAATTTACCTAAAATATCTGTGATACTAGATTTATTTAAAACTAAAAATAATGTTAATCCAAAGAATACAGCTGAAGTAAGAGTAGCTAAAACTAATGGATTGAAATTTGGAAATAGAGGTAAAATACCCATTTCAAACGTAGTAGATCCTGTTCTTGGAATAGCAAACAATGGACCAATAACTAAAATTAAAATTGTAGAATACAATATATTGAATTTATTAGAAACTTTGTTTGCAAACTCATCTAAACTTCCAACTTTTGTAAAAGCAAGAATTCCTAGTAATGGTAATCCGATACCTGTTAGAAAAAAACCTAGACCAGCTTGAAACCAATTTTCACCAACTGCAATACCAACAGAAGGTGGGAATAATAAATTTCCTGCACCGAAAAACATTGAAAATAAAGCAAAACCTAAAACTAAAACCTCTTTTTTTCTATTCATTAAAACCTCCTAGTAAAGTAAGAAAAATATATAAAGTTTAAAACTTATTAAATTATTAGAATGATTGTACCAAGAAAAAAAACAAAAAGCAAGAATAAAATATTGAAAAAAAGGTATCTTTGTACTTATAAAATGGTACTTAGAACAAATAAAAGTTTTTGAAATGAGTAAAACCCTTTAAAATCAGTGGGTTATGATAATGAAAATACGAACAAAAAAATAAAAAAATTGTTATCTACAAAATAAAAAAAGAAGATGTTATTATTCATATATAAAATTAAAATATAGAAGAGGTGGAAAATATGGAGATGATAAGAACATTGATCGATTCAACAAATAATTTGTTATGGGGTAAAAATATATTGGTGGTAATGTTAATAGGAATAGCAGTTTATGCAACTTATAAAACAAAATTTATGCAAGTTAGATTATTTGGAGATATAGTTAAAACTTTAAAGGGAGAAAGTACAAAAGGCGAAAAAATAAGTTCGCTGGAAGCTTTTTATCTTGGAACTGCATGTAGAGTAGGTGCTGGAAATATTGCGGGAGTTGTAGCAGCAATTTCAATAGGAGGAGCTGGAGCTTTGTTTTGGATGTGGTTAGTTGCGTTATTAGGAGCTTCTACAGCATTTCTAGAATCAATTTTAGCAGTTGTTC
Organism: uncultured Cetobacterium sp.; assembly: GCF_947072685.1. GTDB lineage: Bacteria > Fusobacteriota > Fusobacteriia > Fusobacteriales > Fusobacteriaceae > Cetobacterium_A. The sequence goes on from NZ_CAMTIK010000003.1 coordinate 47,239, forward strand.
ATAGAGAAAAAGATAAGGATGGAAATTATCGTGGTGGAACACCTTGGATTATAAAAAATAGACTAGGAAAAAAATGGTTGGGGAGTATTTATGCAGGAGCATCAATAATATGCTATATAGGGGTTATTCAGGTGATGTCTAATTCAGTCACAGAGTCTGTCTCTGGAGCGTATGGAGTTAATCCTAAATTGATAGCTATTATTTTAGCCTTAATAGTTGCAATAACAATATTTGGGAAAAGTAAAAAAGATAAAATTGTAACAGCATTAAATAAGATAGTTCCAATGATGGCATTTTTATATTTAGCAGTTGTACTATATGTGATTTTAACAAATTTAACAGGAATTCCAGCAATGTTTGGAAAAATATTCTCAGCAGCATTTGGGATTGATCAAGTTGCTGGTGGAGCTTTAGGTGGGGTTATAATGCAAGGAGTTAGAAGGGGGTTGTTTTCGAATGAGGCTGGAAGTGGAAATGGAAACTATGCTGCAGCACTGGCTGATGTAGATGAGCCTGTAAAACAAGGTATGGTTCAATCGTTAAGTGTTTTTGTGGATACGTTGATAATTTGTAGTGCGACAGCTTTTGTTATATTGTTAGCAGACTCAACAGCAATTGAAGGTTTAAATGGGATGGTTCTTTTTCAAGAAGCTTTAAGATCACATATTGGTTGGATTGGAATTCCATTTACTGTTGTGACACTATTTTTCTTTTCTTTTAGCACAATACTAGGTGTAACATTTTATGGAAGAAATGCACTTCAATATATAAATGAAAGTTCTAAATTAAATATATGCTATCAGCTCCTTGTGGTTGGTATGGTCTATGTTGGTGGAATAGAACAAAACTTCTTCGTATGGTCTTTGGCAGACTTTGGATTAGGAATTATGACAATCATAAATATAGGGGCAATTTGTCCTTTGATCAATGAAGCTGTAGAATATCTAGAAAAATATGAGCAAAAAATAAAAGGATATGCTAAAATAAACCCATAATAGAAGGTATTGTGGGGGGAAAATGAAGAAAATAAGAGTTACTGTTTCAGAAGATATTTGGAGACTTTTAAAAAAAGATTCGGAAGAGTTTGGTATAAATAACAATAAATTATGTAACTTTATTTTAGATAAATTTAAATATAGTAAGAAGTTTGATATAGATAGATTTATTGAACCTCAAGGACGACCATTGAAAAAAGTTATCCAGTTTGATTTAAACGTTTTAAATAAAGGTATTTACTATGATATATTGAGAGAGAATAGAGTTGAAGTAGAAGCTGAATTTTTTAGAGGGTTATTTGAAGTGTATTCATCTCAGTTTAAATATCAACGAGAGATTTTTATATTTCAAGAAACATATAAATTATTGTTAGATGCTATACAAAATAAAGTTAAGGTAAAAGTGGATTGTCTAGGGGATATTTTGACATTATCTCCATATTTCATTAAAAGAGAGGACCAAGGGGATGAAAATTTTATATTTGCGTATGATGATGAGAATAAAAAATACAGAAGTATAAAGTTAAAGGATGTAAATCTTTTGGGAGTATTAAATGAAAAAATATTAGTGAGAGACAAAAAATATATAGATGGGATAAGAAAAAACTTCGATCCATTTTTAGGAGAGAGAATATTGGTGAAAGCTATTTTTACCCCAGTGGGTGAGAGCATGTTGAAGAGTTTAACAAACTATAAGCCTAAACTTTTAAAGAAAGAAGAGGATGTTTATTTTTTTGAAATGACTTTAGAAAACGCAAAGGTTTATTTTTCATCATTTTTAAAAGAGGCAAAAATATTAGAACCACAAAGACTTAAAGATGAAATGAAACTCTCTTTTTTAGAAGCTTATAACATATATGTAGATTAAAATGAAAATTAAATAATTAAAACTTGAAAAAATAAAAAAAAAGTGTTAGTATTATAAAAATTTAAATTCAAAATAATCGACTATTGGGAAAAGTTTATTAAAGCAATCTAAAACCTAGATTGCTTTTTTTATAAAATTTATTTTAATTAGGGGAGGAAGTTATGAATAAGAAAAAAGAGGTCTTAATTTTGGGATTAGCATTATTCTCAATGTTTTTTGGAGCTGGAAACCTATTGTTCCCACCATCATTGGGAGTATCAGTTGGGACAAGTTGGCTTGTGGCTGGGGTAGGGTTTTTTTTAACAGGAGTTGGCTTGCCTTTGTTGGGAATACTTGCATTCACAAAAGTTGGAAGTTTAGATGAGTTCGCAAATAAGGTGTCATCTAAATTTAACACAATATATTTGACAACTTTAATCTTGGTTATAGGACCACTGTTTGCTATTCCAAGAACAGGATCTACTACATTTGAGATGGGAGTGTTACCATTGATAAATGGTGACCCTAAATTGATAGCGATAGTAACTTCAATTATATTTTTTGGAATTACACTTTTTTTAGTTTTAAATGAATCAAAAGTAACAGATATACTGGGTAAATTTTTGACACCAATTATTTTAGTAATATTAGCATTGATAACATTTATTGGATTGTTGAATCCTATCGGAATAGCGGTTGCGAGTAAAGTAGAGGGAAGTCAATTCTCTTATGGGTTTATTAATGGTTATCAAACTATGGATGCTTTAGCATCAGTTTTATTTGGTGTTATAATTGTAAAGGGATTGGAATCGAAAGGAATAACGGACTCTAGAGAACAAAAAAGTTTCTTAACAGGTTCTGGTATGATAGCGGCAGTTGGATTGGGACTGATATACTTCAGTTTGATTTACTTAGGATCTCAAATAAGTGGAATGGAGAATTTATCAACAGCTCAAACAGCATTGACACTGGCAGAATTGACACTAGGAAGTTCTGGAAAAATAGCATTTGGAGTTTGTGTTGCAGCGGCATGTCTAACTACATCTGTAGGATTAACAGCTTTAGTGAGTGATTGGTTTGCAAAACTATTAAATGTTTCTTATAAAATGGTGGCATTAGTGACGTGTGTGTTTTCTTCTGTATTGGCAGTAGCGGGATTAGATTATATAATAAGTTTAGCTGTTCCAGTTTTAGTTGTATTGTATCCAGTTACAATTGTGTTGATTGTTTTAAATATTTTTGGAATTGAAAATAAAAATTGTTTTAAATTGGTTACTTTAGTTACATTACTAGTAAGTGGTGCCGAAGTTTTAAAAGTAAATTTATCAATTATACCTCTTTCAAACGTAGGCTTTGCATGGTTGATTCCAGCTTTAGTAGCTTATGGGATAGGTAAGCTTATAAAAAATAAAGAATAGAATAAGTTAATATATACTTAATATATTGAAATGGAACTCAGCTTGAGAAAAGGCTGGGTTTTTTCATTATTTGCTTGAAAAAAATAGGTAAAGGGTGTATAATTCCAAACTGTATGAAAAGAAATTAGGAGGAAAAAAGTGAAGGTTTATTTAACAAACAAAGAAACAACGGAACAAGTTCTTCTATTAGGAGAAAACAAAGGGCATTACTCTTTTACAAAAACAATGTTACTAGGACTTATGGGAGGAGTTTACATTGCGTTATCTGCTTTGGGGAATTTGATTGCTAATTTTACAATAGGTGGAGGAGCAGGAAAGTTTGTTGGTGCTTGTGTTTTTCCAACAGGGCTGATGCTTGTTGTTTTAGTTGGAGGATCATTATTTACTGGAGACTGTTTAGGACTTTTAGCATTCACAAAAGGTAAAGTAGAAAAAGTAACGTACATAAAAAATTTATGTGCTGTTTGGATTGGGAATCTTATTGGATCAGTATTTATTGCATATGTAACTTATTTAGGTGGAAGTTATTCGTCGATTGAATTTTCAAATTATGTTGTTGGAGTTGCGCAACATAAGGTTCATTTAGGTTTTATAGAAGCTATAGCTAGTGGATTTTTATGTAATGTATTGGTTGCAATAGGAGTTTGGTTTGCATTGGCATCTAAAGATTTAGCTGGAAAAATATTAGCTATTTGGTTTCCAATTATGTTATTTATTCTTGGAGGATTCCAGCACGTGGTTGCAAATATGTATTATTTAAGTATAGGTAAAATATTGATGACTAGTGCATACAGCTTTGGAGGAATGGGAGTACATTTCTTGGCAGTAACAATTGGAAACTTTTTATCGGGAGCTTTATTTTTACCGTTAATTTATAAAAAATTATATATGAACGATTAATAATTATAATAGAGGGAAGCCCATAAGGGATTCCCTCTATTTTTTATTTTCTATGAACTGTTCTACCATCGGCTTGATGATTTGGTGTGATTGTAATTTCTGATAACTGAACATTTTCAGGAAGAGCAGTAGTATAAATTATAACATCAGCGACATCGTCGGGAGTTAAAGGGTCAATACCTTTATAAGGGTTTGAGGCCTTTTCAACATCTCCTTTAAATCTCACCTTACTAAATTCAGTTTCAACAAGACCAGGCTTAATATTAGTAACTTTAATATTTGTATCAACTAAATCAATTCTTAGACCGTCCGAGAATGATTTGACAGCTGCTTTAGTGGCACAATAAACCGCTCCTCCAGCATAGGCTGAATCTCCAGCAATCGAACCGATATTAATGATATGTCCACTTTTATGCTTTAGCATAAGAGGAACAACAGCGCTAGTAACGTATAACATTCCCTTTACGTTAGTGTCTACAACAGTGTCAATATCTGTGGGAGATGTTAGATAGACTTTGTCTAATCCAAGAGCTAACCCCGCATTATTGATAAGGATATCAATTTTTTTAAAAGATTCAGGAAGAGAGTTTATTTTTTCTTCCACATCCTTACTGATACGAACATCCATAGTAAGTGTATAAACTTTAATTCCATACTTTCTCATTAGTTCTTCTTTTAAAGAATCTAATAAATCAGAACTCCTAGCTGTAAGAATAAGGTTTGCACCCTTTTCAGCATAAGCTAAAGCACAACTTCTTCCAATTCCTTTTGTAGCACCTGTAATTAAAACAGTTTTTCCATATAGTTTGTTCATAGAAACCCCCTTAGCTTAGGATATAAGCGTTTTTAATTTTTTCAACACTGTCATAAAGATTTGTTTCTGAAGTTATTTCTATTGAAAAATCAGCAGAAATTTTATATAAGGTTTGACGTTTCTCGTGAAGATCCTTAATTTTTTCAAATAAATTTTCGGAGTTGTTTAAAAGAGGTCTATTTTTGCTCCGTCGAACTCTTTCATAAATAGTTTCGATATCACAATCCAAGAAAACAACAAAAGAAGATTGTTTTAAATTTTTTATATTAACATTATCAATTATAGCTCCACCACCAGTGGAAATTACTATGTTATTATCATTTGATTCTTCTTCTATGATCTCTCTTTCTAAATCTCTAAAATACTTCTCACCAAATTCTTCAAAAATTTCAGGTATAGTCTTTTTTTCACGAATAGATATGCATCTGTCAATATCTATAAATTTCATGTCTAAGCTTCGAGCCAGTATACGTCCAACGGTAGTTTTACCGCTGCCCATGAAGCCTATTAAAGCAATGTTATCCTTCATAAATCTTAGAAATGCTCGCCATTGTCATAATAGTTAGAACCTTCTAGGGGATAGAAGATAACAGTGGTATCATTATTATGTTTTAATTTTTTACAAAAATTTGTAATGAATTTTGCGGCGAGATCTTTTGTCTCTTGACCTCTATCAAACCAAGCAACATCAACAAAAATATATCCTGAAACAATTTCTCCATCGAATATATATTCAGTTTCAATGTGCTCAACAGTGAACCAAGTCCGATCGCATTTTATAATTTCAGTTAATCCGTCTATTAGTTCCTTGCTGTTTGCAATAAGAACTTTTTTGTCTATACCTCTAAATTTTAAATGTGGCATAATCAATCCTCCTTCTCAGGTAGAAGAACTACCTCAATGCAGTTATTTTTATTGATTGCTCTATTGGAAAAATTAACAATAGAATTATAATTTACAATACTATTATACCTCATAGGAGTGTAAAATTCATAGTCTGTTATTAAATTTTTTTTCTCTAAAAAATTATTCCAAAAAGAATTTGTCTTTATTGCTGTTTCATAGTTAAGTTCATAGTTTTTTTGAACATCAGTAATTTTATTTTTGGGGAAGTTACCATTTTGGATATTACTGACAACCTCTTTTACTTTGTTGATAACCTCATCAGTTCTTTTAGTATCTGTACTAAATGCTATTTGAAGATAGTTTTCTCCAAAATTTAGTTTTTCTAACTCAGAACGGGATGAGATTGAATAAACACCACCTATCTTTTCTCTGACGTCTTCAATCAAGAGAATGTTTAAAAGATTGGAAAAAGCACCATAAAGAAGACGGTTTTCTAAAGAAAATTCACCATGGTATGGAAATGTTAAAACAACAGTAGATTTTTTATCAATACCTTGAACGATACTTTTTTTAACATTATCTTTAGGATAAACGACTTTTAGGTTTTTTGCCTCGATATACTCATTTTGAGTAGGAAGATTGGCAAGGTACATATCTAAAACTTTAACCAATTCATCTTCGTTTATAGAACCAGTGATAGTAGCTTTGTAATCTTTAAAATTTGTAAAAATTTTATTGAAAACAGTGGTTAGATTTTGTTTAGAAACGACGTCTAAATCTTCTAGTTCAAGCATTTTTCTTCTAGGGTGATTCGAATTTAAAGTTGATAGAAGATTTTTTTTGAAAACAGATTTAGGAGAGAAATCTCGGTTTTTAATAAGTTCAACATTTGATGTCAATGTAGAACTCAGGATATCCTCATCAATAATAGGATTAGAGATAAGAGTTCTAAAATAATTTAAAGATTCAAAAAGATTTTCTTTGTTGGTTGAGATAATAAAACCTTGTGTATAGTCGTCAATAAATGGAGAAACACTGAAATTTTTACCTTTGAAATAAATCTCTAAAGATTTATAGTCAATGTTACCTAAACCAGAATCGTTTAAGATGCTTGGTAAAAATAGAGCGTTGATATATTCTTTTTGGTTTAAATTAGAACTTCCACCAAGCTTGGTAAGTTTAATAAAAATCTTATCTCTGTCAAAATCTGTATTTTTGTAGAGAACTTTCATTCCATTAGAAAGTAAAAATTCTTTATAATTATCTGTGGATAAAATAAGTTTACTAGAACCTGGTATTAAGTCCAAAGGTTCTAATTTTGGAGTGAAATTGTTATTTGATATATTTATGTTACTTTGATTAATGAGTTTATTTACCAATTCAAATATATTTTGTTCAGTTGGTAAAGAACTTTTAAGATTGTCTCTAGAGGTAATCAAAATATCATAGTTACTCTGTAAAATACGAGTGCAGAGATCTTTGAGAGAATCTGAAGAGATATCTTTTAGATATGTTTCTGTAAGTATTAACTCTTCATCACTTTCAATAAAAGAGCTATCTTTTAAGATGAAATCTCGTATGGATTGAGCATATATATCATTGGTAATGCTATCTTTATTATTTACAAGAGTTTTTAAATTGTTTATTAAATTTAGTTTTTCATTATTTAACTCATCTGCTGACACTCCGTAAAGAGATATAGATTTGATATTATTAATAATATCAGTGATAGATATATCTAAACTATTTTCTTTAACGAGAGAGGAGATTGCATAGATCCCAGTCTCTTTGTTTAAAGGAAAATTATAAATAGAAGAGTATATAAATGGAGCATCTTTAGTTTTTGATAATATTGAGAATCTAGTATTCAGTATTGAGTTTAAAATTAGTTTAGCTAAATAGTTTTTATAAGATAAACTATTATTTAAAGGAGAAATATTTTCCTTCCACATAATATTGAAATTGGTTGTTGTCAACTCAGGATCTGTAAAAATCGTCACACTATCTTTAGTGGATAAATCTATTTTAAACTCTTTAGGTGAGGTGAAGTCGGTATTTGTTAATGATGAAAAATTTTCAATAATTAATTCTTCAGTTTTTTTCACATCAAAATCCCCAACGGCAATAATCGCCATATTTTTAGGTTGATACCATTTTTTATAATAATTTTCTAACTTTTCAAAATCAGCATTTTTTATAGTCTCGGGAAACCCGATTGGAAAACGTTTAGAGTACCAAGAGTTTCCATATAAAATTTGTTTTTGTAAGTCGCCTACTCTCTGATTGATACCTTGTCGTAATCTCCATTCCTCTATGATAATATTTTTTTCTGTTTCAATATCTTTAGGATCAAGAGTTATTTCAGAAGACCACTCTTTTAAAACTTCAAGACCTATTTTTAAGTCGTTTTCATTTGTAGGAACTTGGAGCTCATAAACTGTTTCAGAAAAGCTTGTATAAGCATTTAAATCTCCACCAAAGCTAAGTCCAAGAGATTGTAAATATTTAACTAAATCATTTTTTTTATATTTTGTAGTTCCATTAAAAGCCATATGTTCTAAAAAATGGGCTAAACCTTGTTGTTCATTACTCTCTAGAAGAGAACCGGCATTCACCACTAGGTTTAAAGATGCTCTATTTTCAGGTTTTTTATTTTTGAATAGGTAGTATTTTAACCCATTTTTAAGTTCGCCACTAACAAGATTTTTTGAGTTACTAAAGTCGATGGTTTCTTGAGTAAAAATTAAAGTTTTAAGAATTAAAAATAAAAATACAGAAAATAAATATTTTTTTTTCATTGCTTCCTCCTTTTAGTGAATTATGAATAGATAGTACCATTTTATAGATGTCATTAACAAGGATTATTTAGTAGATTTTTTTGAATAAAATTGATAGAATATATTGAATAAATAATAACTGGAGGTTATAGTGAGAGTCAAAGACAAAAGAAAATTTTTTAGATTTATTATTTTGTTAACAGTTTTTATCTTTACAATTTCTTGTGGAGTAAAAAGATTGGTTTTCAAAAAAGAGCAAGCTAAACCAGAAATGGTAGTAGACGAAATAAAAGTAGATGTTTTATCTAAAAATGGATTGAATCTTGAAGAGATAAAAAAAAAACCTCAAGATGTTAGTGTAGAAATAAAAAAAGAGGAAAAATACATAGAATCTGTACCAACGATAGAAACAAAGTCAGAGACTAATTCCATAAGTCAGTATAAATTTATAAAAAATCAAACAATTTTTGTATATGGTGATAGTTTTCAAAAAAATAAAATAGATACATTAAAAAAAGGTACAAGAGTAGAAGTTTTAGAAGTTTTAGATTTAGAGAAAGATGGAAAAATCAAATCGGTTTTAAAAATAAAATATAAAAAAGATTTGAAAAATAAAGTTGGATGGATCAGTAAAATTGAACTAGCAGATAAATTAAATGAAACTTTGATTCCAAATTGGAAAAATTTAGATTTTGATACAAATTATTCTATAAACAATTTTGAAAATAATCCAAGAGTAGAAGTAAAGGGTGTCTATTTAAATATTTATACAATAGGAAGTGAAAAAAAATTAGAAAGACTTATCAAATTAGCTAATGATACAGAAATAAATGCTTTTGTAATAGATATAAAAGATGATAACGGTGTTCTTTCTTTTGAAATGGAAGCTCCTAAAAAATTTGGAATACCACTAAAGAAAAATTATCCAATAAAAGATATAAATGTTTTTATGAAAAAAATGAAAGATAATAACATATATACAATAGCAAGAATAGTATCGTTTAAAGATCCGACATATGCAAAATCAAATCCCGATAAAGTGATTGTGTCAAGAGATACAGGAAAACCTTATACGAACAGTGATGGGATTATTTGGGTATCAGCACATGATAGGAATTTGTGGGATTATAATTTAACAGTAGCAGAAGAGGCAGCAAAAGTTGGTTTCAATGAAATACAGTTTGACTATGTGAGATTTCCAGCATCAAATGGTGGAAAACTGGATTCTAAGTTAAATTATAGAAATACCAAAAATGAGTCTAAACCTGAAACTATCCAGAAATATTTAAAATATGCAAAAGAACGATTAACACCTTTAAATGTTTATACAAGCGCAGATGTATATGGACAAGTAGGGACATTTAATGACGATATGGGACTAGGACAACACTGGGAAACTGTGAGTCAAGTTGTGGACTATATCTCTCCAATGATGTATCCGAGCCACTATGGAAATGGAGCTTATGGAGTAGCTATTCCAGATGCACAACCTTATAAAATAATATATCATTCGGTAAAAGATTCAGTTAATAGAAATGAGAATATAACTAATCCATCTGTAATAAGACCTTGGATCCAAGCGTTTACAGCTACGTGGGTAAAAGGTCATATAAATTATAATGAAAAAGAGATTAGAGAGCAAATAAAAGCTATGAATGATTTGGGAGTAAAAGAATATTTACTTTGGAGTCCAAGTAATAATTATAAGATCACAGCTAAATAAAAAAAAATGTTTAAAAAAAGTATAGTGTATGATATAATGTCATTTGAACTAAATGGAGGAATCGGAATTGGAAGGAATAATTGTTGTAGACAAACCAAAAGGCATCACCTCCTTTGATGTAATAAGGGTTTTAAGAAGAACTTTAAAAGAGAGAAGAATAGGACATACAGGAACTTTAGATCCACTGGCAACAGGTATATTGATAATCTGTGTAGGGAAAGCCACTAAATTGGCACAGGATATAGAGGGGTATGAAAAAGAGTATGTTGCAGATTTAGAGCTGGGATTTAGAACAGACACTTACGATATAGAGGGTAAAGTTTTAGAAAAAGTAGATGAATTTGATATATCTCAGGATGAGTTTGAAAAAACTTTGGAAACATTTAAAGGTGATATAAAACAAGTTCCACCAATGTATTCTGCGATAAAAGTTGATGGAAAAAAACTCTATGAGCTTGCTAGAGAGGGAATAGAGATTGAAAGAAAAGCTAGAGATGTTAGGATAACAGCTTTAAAAACTTTAGAATTTGATGGAAAAATTGCTAAAATTGATTGTCAAGTTTCTAAAGGGACGTATATAAGAAGTTTAATATTCGATTTAGGTGAAAAATTAAAAACATTTGCAACTATGACAGGGCTTAGAAGAACTAGAGTAGGAGAGGAAAGTTTAGATAGGTCATTCACTTTAGAACAGATCGAAGAGTTAACTTTAAATGGAGATATGAGTTTCTTAATATCAGTTGAAAATTATTTTCAATTTTCAAAAACAGAAATTGAAGATGAACAGGATTTAAAACTATTTGTTAATGGACAGAGATGTAAAAAACTATTAGATGATGGAAAGTACAGAGTTTATTCTAATGGTGAATTTATAGGCTTAGGTGAAGTTACAAAAGGGTTATTAAAAGGATATAAGTATTATTAATTATTTAATAGAGAGGAAAAAATATGAAAATTAAAAACATTGCAATTATTGCCCACGTTGACCATGGAAAAACAACATTGGTTGACTGTCTGTTAAGACAATCAGGAGTTTTCGGAGCTCACGAACTTGAGAAAGTTTCTGAAAGAGTTATGGATTCAAATGATATTGAAAAAGAGAGAGGAATCACTATATTCTCTAAGAATGCATCAGTAAAATATAAAGATTACAAAATAAACATTGTAGATACTCCAGGCCATGCTGACTTCGGAGGAGAGGTTCAAAGAATCATGAAAATGGTTGACTGTGTTGTTTTACTAGTTGATGCATTTGAGGGACCAATGCCTCAAACAAAATATGTATTAAAGAAAGCTTTAGAGCAAGGTCATAGACCGATAGTTGTTGTAAATAAAGTTGATAGACCAAATGCTAGACCTGAAGAGGTTTTATATATGGTATATGACCTATTTATTGAACTGAATGCTAATGATTTACAACTTGAGTTCCCAGTAGTATACGCTTCTGGAAAAGCAGGATTTGCTAAGAAAGAGTTATCAGATAAGAGTGAGAACATGATACCATTATTTGAAACTGTATTAGAGCATGTAGAAGACCCAGAAGGGGATAACGACAAGCCAACTCAATTCTTAATAACAAATATTGAGTATGACAACTATGTTGGAAAACTAGCTGTTGGAAGATTATATAATGGAACTTTAAAAAGAAACCAAGAAGTAATCTTAATAAAAAGAGATGGAAAGCAAGTAAAAGGAAAAGTTTCAGTTCTTTATGGTTATGAAGGATTAAAAAGAGTAGAAATTCAAGAAGCTTTCTCAGGAGATATACTATCTGTAGCAGGATTAGACAACATAGATATCGGAGAAACAATCGCTGATAACATAGAACCAATTGCACTTCCAGTTATAGATATAGATGAGCCAACACTTGCTATGACATTCATGGTAAATGACTCACCTTTCGCAGGAAAAGAAGGAAAGTTTGTTACATCTAGAAACATTTGGGATAGATTACAAAAAGAGTTACAAACAAATGTAAGTATGAGAGTAGAAGCTACAGAAAATGCGGATGCATTTGTAGTTAAAGGAAGAGGAGAACTTCAACTTTCAATACTGTTAGAAAACATGAGAAGAGAAGGTTATGAGATTCAAGTTTCAAAACCAAGAGTTCTTTTAAAAGATATTGATGGAGAAAAATACGAACCAATTGAATTAGCAATGGTTGACGTTGATGAGGCGTTTGTAGGAGTAGTTATCGAGAAAATGGGAATCAGAAAGGGAGAAATGGTAACAATGAATCCTGGTACTGATGGATATACTAGACTTGAATTTAAAGTTCCTGCAAGAGGACTTATAGGTTTCAGAAATGAATTCCTAACTGATACGAAAGGAACTGGTATATTAAACCATTCATTCTATGATTTCGAGTTATATAAAGGTCCAATTCCAACAAGACCAAAAGGAGTTTTAATATCTTTAGAGCAAGGTTCAACTGTAGGTTATGCACTAGGTGGATTACAGGATAGAGGAATTTTATTTATGGATCCAGGAGTAGCAGTTTATGAAGGAATGCTGGTTGGAGAGCACAATAGAGATAATGATTTAGTTGTAAACGTATGTAAGGCTAAAAAATTAACAAATATGAGAGCTTCAGGAAGTGACGACTGTATAAAATTAGCAACTCCAAAGAAATTTACTTTAGAGCAAGCATTAGATTATATAGCTGATGATGAGTTAGTAGAAATCACTCCAATAAATATTAGATTAAGAAAAAAATTCTTAAAAGATAGTGATAGAAGAAGAAACTCAAAATAAAAATATGAGGTAGTCTATGAAGAGATTATTACTTAGTATTATTGTGTTGTTAACTTTACTTGGTTGTAGTAATGGAAATAGAAGATTATATACAGAAGATGAAGTAGTCGCAGCTGTTGTTGTGGATAATGTATATATTTTAAATAGGGCAATAAAAAATGGTTTTAACATAGATCAACAATTAAAAAGTGGAGATACTCTTTTAAGTTTAGCCTTAAAAGAGGATTCTCTTCAAGTGATTTCTAGTTTATTAGCTAATGGTGCTGATAGAAATAAAAGTTTACCGGCTAAAAAAATTATGGGAACAAATATTATAATACCATCTAGACCACCAATATTTTATGTGAATAGTATTGATGCTTTGAATTTATTTATTAATGATAAAGTTAATTTAAATCAAGTCAGTGATGATGGGCAGCTTCTTTTAAACTTTTTTATAAAAGCAAGGCCAGAAAATTTGGCAATAACATTGATAAAAAATGGTGCTAATTTAAATATAGTAGATATGAGTGAATGGTATCCAATATTTTGGGCTGTAAATATAGAGAGTGAAAAGATTCTAAAAGAGATATTGAGCAGAGATCGAAAGCAATATCTTTTTAAAGATAGGAAATTAAATTATCCAATATATTATGCTAATTCAAGAGAGGTTATGAAAATTCTTTTAGAGGGTGAATATAATCCTGAGGAAACAAATATATATGGAGAAAATATTTTAGGTGAAGTTTATTTAAAAGCAAAAAAATTAGGATACAGTGATATCTTGAGAACACTTGTAGATAAAGGAGTAAATCCTAATTATATTTCCTATAAGTAGAAATTAATATTATTGATGATAAGGATAGGATTGTTAAATTCTATCCTTATTAATTATAGTAAACTTGAAAAAATGGTAAAAATGAGGTATAATTTCAAAAGCATTTTTTCATAGGAGGAATGAATGATAAGCAGACTTTTAATGCCTATAAAAAAACTATCATTTTCTCGTAAACTAATATTAGTTTTTTTTACGGCGATAGTTTTGGGATCGATATTATTATATATGCCTTTCTCTTTACAAGAAGGACAAAGCATAAGTTTTTTAACTGCAATTTTTACAATAACCTCTGCAATTTGTGTAACAGGATTATCTGTTATTGATATAAGCAAAGTTTTATCTTTTCAAGGGCAGCTAATATTACTTTTGTTCATTCAATTGGGTGGATTAGGTGTTATGACGTTCTCATCTCTTTTCTTTCTGTTGATAGGAAAAAAGATGAGTTATAAAGAGAGAGAGCTTATAAAAGAGGAAAGAAATGCAGAAAGTAGTGGAGAAATAGTAGATTTTATAAAAAAAATAGTGATTATAGTCTTGTCGATAGAGATTATTGGTGCATTTTTTTTAACTCTAGAATTTTTAAAAGAATTTGAATTTACAAAAGCTATATATTTTGGAATTTTTCACTCCATTTCAGCTTTCTGTAATGCAGGATTTTCATTGTTTTCTAATAACTTAGAAAATTATCACGGAAGTGTTTTGATGAATATGACAATAGCATATTTAATAATACTAGGTGGAATTGGCTTTTCAGTTATCAATTCAGTTTTAATGGCTGTAAGAAGAGATGTTAAAAGATTTACTTTAACATCTAAAGTAGCAATTCTAGTTTCAATGTTTTTAACTTTTATAGGGATGGTTTTATTTTTTTTACTTGAATATAAAAATCCAACTACAATTGGAAATTTGACCTTTATAGATAAGGTGTTATCTTCATTTTTTCAGAGTGTGACAACTAGGACTGCAGGATTTAATACGGTTCCTATGGTTGCGTTGAAGCCAGCAACAATATTTATGTTTTGTATTTTAATGTTCATTGGAGCTTCGCCGGGATCTACAGGTGGAGGAATAAAGACAACTACAATAGGAGTAATAGTTCTCTATGTTATTGGAGTTGTTCAAGGAAGAGAACATATAAATGTTTTTAATAGACGTATTAGTTGGGATATATTGAATAGAGCTTTGGCAATATTAGTGATATCTATAATTTATGTATCAATAATAACTATGTTGGTGATGACTATTGAAGATGGAATTAGTTTTGAAAAAGTAGCGTTTGAAGTGGTTTCAGCATTTGGTACAGTGGGGCTATCTTTAGGGGTAACATCTGATTTAAGTCCTCTATCGCAGATACTTATAATAGTGACAATGTTTATAGGAAGATTGGGTCCTATGACTTTTGCACTGGCTTTAGGAGAAAAAAAGATAAAACAAAGTTTAAGATATCCAAAAGAAAATATTTTAGTAGGATAACGATAACTATGGAGGAGATTTTGAGATGAAGCAATATGTTGTAATAGGTATGGGAAGATTTGGTTCGAGTGTTGCAGAAACACTTTATAAGGCAAATGAAGAGGTTCTTGCGATTGATGAATCTGAAGACATTATACAAGAAGCAGTGAATAGTGGAGTTGTTGAAAATGCTATTGTCGCAGATGCAACAGACGATAAAGAACTCAATAAAATAGGGTTAGAGGGTTTTGATGTAGCTTTTGTATGTATAGGGGCTATCGAACCAAGTATTATGGTAACGTTGAATTTAAAAGATTTAGGTGTAAAAAAAATTATAGTTAAAGCAGTTTCAAGAAGACATGGTAAAGTTTTAGAAAAAATTGGTGCTAATCAAGTTGTTTACCCAGAGGAATATATGGGAAAAAGAGCAGCTTTGGCCGCAATGGATCCAAATATGATAGAGCACTTTAGATTTTCAAAGGATTTTTTACTTGCGGAAATTAAGTCGCCAGAAGTATTTTGGAATAAAACTCTTATTGAGTTAGATATAAGAAAGAAGTATAATGTAAATATAGTTGGAATAAAAAAAGAAAATAGAAGTTTTATTCCTAATTTGTCTGCAGATACAATCATAGAACAAGGGGATATTTTGTTAGTAATAACTGATGCAAAGACAGCAGCAGAATTAAAGAATTTAAAGTAATGAGAGGAGCAAAAAAAATGCAAGATTTTGATGTTATAGTTGTAGGAGCGGGGCACGCTGGATGTGAAGCAGCCTTGGCCGCAGCAAGAATGGGTGCGAAGACGGCAATTTTTACGATATTATTGGACAATATTGGATATATGTCGTGTAACCCTTCACTTGGAGGTCCAGCTAAGTCTCACTTAGTTAAAGAAGTGGATGCTTTAGGTGGAGAGATGGGAAGAAATATTGATAAAACCTTTATTCAAATAAGAGTTTTGAATACTAAAAAAGGACCAGCTGTTAGATCTTTAAGAGCACAGGCAGATAAAGTAAATTACAGTAAAGAGATGAAAAAAACTCTAGAAAATACAGAAAATTTGGATGTTATTCAAGGAATGGTAACAGATCTAGTAATTGAAGATGGAAAAGTTATAGGTGTAAAAATAAAAGAGGGTGTAGAATATAGAGCTAAAGCTGTTGTTATAGCTACAGGAACATTCATGAGGGGACTTATACATATCGGAGAGAATCAATTTCAAGGTGGAAGAATGGGTGAATTATCTTCTGAAGAATTACCGTTATCGTTATTAGGGGCGGGCTTAAAATTAGGAAGATTTAAAACAGGAACACCACCAAGAATAGATGCGAGAACAATAGATTATTCAAAAGTGGAAGTTCAACCAGGAGATAAAGGAGTTCTTAAGTTTTCTAGCAGAACAACAGCCGAAGAGGTTTTAAGTAGAAAACAAATTCCTTGTCATATGGTATTTACCAATCAAGAGGTTCATGATACAATAATCTCAAATAAAGATAGATCTCCGTTATTCAATGGAACAATTCAAGGGACTGGACCGAGATACTGCCCATCTATCGAAGATAAAGTTTTTAGATACCCAGATAAAGATAGACATCATTTATTCTTAGAAAAAGAAGGATATGATACGAACGAGGTTTATATCAGTGGATTTTCCTCATCGCTACCAACAGATGTTCAATATAAGATGTTAAAAGGTATTGAAGGGTTAGAAAATGCTAAAATAATGAGATATGCATATGCAATTGAGTATGATTATATTATTCCAGAAGAGATTAAATATAGTTTAGAAACAAAAAAAGTTGAAAATTTATTTTTAGCAGGACAAATAAATGGAACATCTGGTTATGAAGAGGCAGGAGCTCAAGGTCTTATAGCCGGGATAAATGCAACAAGAAAAGTTTTTGGAAAAGAACCAGTAATTTTAGATAGAGCCGATTCGTATATAGGAACATTGATAGATGATTTAGTATCTAAAGGGACAAATGAACCATATAGAATGTTTACTGCAAGAAGTGAATATAGATTGGTTTTAAGAGAGGATAATGCTGATTTAAGATTGTCTAAATTAGGTTATGAAATTGGACTAGTTTCTCAAGAGGAATATGCAAGAGTTCAGAAAAAAGAAACTGATGTTTTAGAAATAATTGAAAAATTGGAAAAGCAACATGTTGGAAGTAGCAATCCGAGAGTAAATGAGATTTTATTAAAAGCTAATGAACCAGAGGTAAAATCTGGAATAACACTTATAGAACTTTTAAGAAGACCTGAAGTGTTCTATAAAGATATAAAGTACATATCTGAGATGGTAGACAAATTTGATTTAGGAGAATATGATGAGGATACAGAATATCAAGCTGAAGTTCAAGTAAAATATTCTGGATATATTCAAAAATCACTAAAAATGATAGAAAAGCACAAAGGTTTAGAAAATAAAAAGTTGCCCGAAGATATGGATTATGATTTGTTAGAAAATATGCCAAAAGAAGCAAAAGATAAGTTAAAACAAGTTAAACCATATAACATTGGACAAGCTTCAAGAATATCGGGTGTTTCTCCAGCAGATATTCAAGTGCTTTTAATGTATTTAAAGATGAGGGGAAATAAATAATGAGAGAGTATTTAATTGAAGGTATAAAAAAAATAGGTTTAAATTATACGGATAAGAAAATAGATAATTTAATAAAATATTTAAAATATCTAATGGAATATAATGTACATACAAACTTAACTGCAATAAGAGACGCTAATGATGTATTGGAAAAACATTTTTTAGATTCGTTATTACTACAAAATCTATTGGATGAAAGACAATGTAAAAAAGCGATTGATATAGGAACAGGAGCAGGTTTTCCTGGTATGGTATTAGCTATATTTAATCCTGATATGGAGTTTGTATTGATGGATTCTGTGGGAAAAAAAACTATATTTTTACAAAAGGTTAAGGAATTTTTAAATTTAAAAAATGTCACAGTTGTAAATTCAAGAGCAGAGGATTATATTGATGAGACAAATAGAGAAACTTTTGATGTGGGACTTTGCAGAGGTGTAAGTAAATTAAATATTATTTTAGAATATATGATTCCTTTTATAAAAATAGATGGTTATTTTTTAGCACAGAAAATGGTGGGAACGGAAGAGGAAGATGAAGCTAAATCTGCGTTAGAGATTTTAGGAGCTAAAATAGTAAAGGTACATAGATATAATTTACCTAATTATGGAGATGAAAGATTAGTTGTAGAGATAATTAAAGAAAAAACAACAGATAACAAATACCCAAGAAGAGCGGGGGTTGCATTAAAAAAACCGCTATAATAAAAAAATAGGAGGAAGAGATATGAAAATTTTTGAAAAATACAAAAAACTTATAATCATATCTCTTTCTTTTTTTATTCTTTTGAGTGGAGGCTTGTTGGTGAAATATGAACTTCCTAAGATAGTAGAGGTTGTTTTGAAAATAGCTGTTGGACCAACAATTTCAATTCAAGAGATTAAATTTCCAAAATTTGGTGAAATTGAAGCAACTGGAGTAATTTTATCCGATAAAAAAAATGTTATAGTAAAAGCTCCAGAAGTGAAAATAATGTATTCTAAAAATTCTTTAAAACAATTTAGATTAGAAGAGATTAAAGTTAATAATCCTTGGGTTCATATAGATAGAAAGGGTAGTGACATAAATATAATTGAGGCTTTTTCAAGCGGAGGGAGCAGTTCTGATTCTAAAGCAGGAGTAGGTGTTCCAATAGATAAAATATCGGTAAACAATGCAAAGTTATTATTTACTGATAATACTTACTCGAGAGAGATAATAAAAAACTTAGTAGATGTGAATGGATATGTAGATTTTAACAGAGAAACAGGAATAAATTTAGAGTTTAAAGGGACTTCTGAAGAAGAGAAGTATGAGTATAGGTTCAATAATTTAAATGAACCTTTAGATATGAATATAGTTTTAAAAAATATTAAAGTTTCTTCAGAGCTAATTCAATATGGATATGATGATAAAGAAATAAGTGAAGCATCGGGATTATTTAATATGGACTTAACAATAGCTACAAAAGGGCTTATAGGTGAAGCTCAGTTAAGCGATGGAAAGGTAATATATGATGGATTAGAAGGAATTGTAGAGGATATAAATGGTAAAATAAAATTTGAAACAGATAAAATTTTTGTAGATTTTAATTATTTATTAGATAGAAATCCAGGGGATTTTAAAGTCTTTTATTCGGATCAAGAGGGAGTAAAAGTTGAATTTAATTTTAAAGATCTTCCTTATACAACTGCATCTAGATATAAGATGTTGGGAGATTTAAAATTACCTTTAGAAAACTTGAAGTTTTCTAATGTGGATGTAGGATTGTTTTATAAAAAAGATACAGGATTTAAAGCAGTAGTTGATTACAGGGGTGAAAAGTTTAAAACATTAGGTTTAGATATCAATAATTTAAGTGGAAAGGTTATTTTTCAAGATAATATATTGAAATTAAATGGGAAGGATATTTCAATATATATTCCGGGATTAGATTATGAAAAGAAGCTCTCGTATGAAGCATTATTAGATTTAGGTTCAGAAAATTTAAAGTTTGATATCAAAACAAACTATATAAATTTTAATGGAGTTTATGAAAAAAAAGAGGGGATTTTGAAAGTTTATCAAGAGTCTAAATTAGCACTTTTATATGATTTTAATATAAAAAATTTAGAAATATTTGGAATAAAAGCTAAAAATATTATAGGTGAATATGACTTTTTTATAAAAGCTAAAAGTGATAAAGAAAATATAAAATTTGAAGAGATATCTATGGTCAGTTTGGAAGGGCAAAAAGTACTTTTAGTTTCAGGAGAATTAAACCCAGAAAAATTAAAGTATTTTTTTAAGATTCAAACACGAAATTTGAGAGAGAAAGGTTTATTTCAAAGATTTGGTGTAGAAAGTAAATTGGATTTTACTGGTCAGATAGCAGGAGAGAAAGAAAGGTTTATTCTTAGAGGAGTAGCTAAAGATATAAGAATAGAAAATGAAGATATCCGGTTAGATGCATATGCAAATATTTCAGTATTGAATGATAATGGGTTTCAATCTCAATTAAATGGAGAACTTAGAGAAATAAAGTATAAAAATTTTAAGCTTCAAGGTATAAAATTGGATTCAACATTGGAGAATGGAGCATTTAAAATCTCAAATTTAAGAAATGAAATTTTTAAAATCTCAGGAATAATAGACTTAGAAAAAAGGAATCTCGATTTAAGTTACAATATTAGCGGATTAAAAAGTAATGAATTTAAAAAAACGGATATAAATTTGATATTAGGAAATGTTGAAGGAAAAATCAATGGAAAATTTGATAATATATCAGCAAATGCTAATATAATAGATGCTAATTTAGAAATGCCAAATAAAGAGCTACTATCTTTAAATGGAAAAATCGATTATAGAGACAATATAGTTTTAGTTCAAGATTTCAAAGTAAACCAAAGTTTAGGAAGATTAAAATATGATATTAAAAATAAAAATGGTGAGTTTATTTTCAATATATTAGAGGAAAATTTACCGAAATATTATAATTATAAATCTTTAAAATATAGGTTACTTTCTAGAGTAGCGGGAAAAATAACAGATGGAGTCATCTCTATTAAAGCAGGGTTAAATATAGATAGGGTTTATTTAAATGGTAATCAACTTCCAAATTTAATTGGAGATATAAGTTATACTAAAAATAGTTTTGAAAATAAGATAGATATATCTAAGCTAACATTAGTTGGTTTATCTGGAAATAAAATAATTAATTCTCAAGGTAGTGTTGATTTGATAGAGGAAACTATAAGGTTTTATATAGATAAACAACAGATAGAATTTGAGGATTTTAAAGGAGTTATAGATACAAAAGATATTAAAGGAAGTATAAATATTCAGAGTGAAATAGTCGGACCAATAAAAAATCCAAATTATTTTTTAAAGCTTTCTGAAGGAAATGTTAAAATAAAAGGATTTGAATTTGATAATATATCATTGGATTTATCTGGAAATAAAGAGTTATTAGAAGTGAAAGAGTTTTTAATGTATTATGAAAAAAATAAGATAAAAGGGTCTGGAAATTATAATATTTTTGCTCAAGCATACAATTTTAATCTTTTTTCAAAAAATATAGATTTAAGTTTTTTAAATGCAATTTTTTCAAAAGGAGAGATAAAAGATATAAGTGGAATAGCTAATTTTGATATAAAAATATCAAGTGATATAAAATCTAATTTTGGATATATAGATTTGAAAAATGTGAATATAAATATACCAAAAGCTTTATTAGAGTTAAAAGATTTTAATATGGAACTAGAAATAAATAATGAAAGATTGGTAGTAAAAGAACTAAATGGATATTTGAACAGTGGGCAGATAACAGGGAAGGGATATGTTGAGTTGCCAACAATAGATGAAATAAAAGCTGATGATGAATTTTATAAAAATTTAGAGTACGCGTTTAATTTTAGTCTGAAAAATTTTGTATATCAGGTGGAGAAGTTCTTTAAGATTGACTTATCAACTAATTTAGTTTATTCCGAAAATAAAATCTCAGGAAATATTATTGTAAATAGTGGTGAAATAACAGGAATATTAAAAGAGGACAAAGGACTTCTTGTGACAATTTTCAATTTCTTGATAGACAAAACAAGATCTCTGATAGGAGAAAGTAAAAAGTTAGGAAAAGAGTTTGAGATTAAAAGCCAAATAGAACAAACACCAGAATTTAATGTAGGAGTTTTAATAAAAGATGGTATAAATATAAATATTCCTGACATATCAACTTTTGCACAAGATGTAAAAGGAAAACTATTAGGTCAGTTTAATATAACTGGAAAAAATGAAAAAATAGCAGTAATAGGAGAGTTAGAAATTCAAAATGGAAAATTTGTTTTAGGAAGTGAAGATTTTATAGTAAATAGAGCTTTACTACTTTCAGATAAGAGAAATGGGTATTTGTCGGAGTTTAATCCAAATTTAATTTTTGATATTTCATCTATGACTTCAAACGGAAACATAGAAATTTCTTTACAAGGAGAGCTAAATAGTTTAAGATTGAATATAATAACAAATCAAGGGACAGAGAGTAGTAGTCTACAGAATCTATTTAATAGGGATTCAAGTGATGATGGAAATGATAAAAGTGTTGTGGCACTTTTGTTTAAGACTATAATAGATAGCCAAATTTCAAGTACTCTGCTAAGACCAATATCTAGAACTATAAAAGATACACTGCATATATCTAAATTTAGAATTGTTTCAGATATTTTTAATCAAGAAGTATTAGCAAATTCTGATAATCCAAGAATGCAAGATCCGAATATGTTTGGCTTTGGCGCTTATTTAGAGGCTGAAAACCCAATATATAAAAATAAATATTTTTGGATTTTAAAATTAGGTATTATAGATGGAACTAAATATGATATAGGTGGAACTGGTGGCGAAAATCGAGGAGGAGAGTTTTCGAACTCAGTAAATCAGTTTGATTTCAAAGTAGAAAGACGTTACCAATCGGGTTGGTCTTATGGTCTTGGTATTTCAAAATTAAATGATGCAAATATGATTGAAAACAAGAAAAGGGGAAATTTAAATTATTATGTTGATTTTAAGTTTGAAAAAAAATATAATAGTATAAAGGATATTTTTTCTAATAAAAAATAATTGGAGGGCAAGTCGGGATGAGAAAGCACCTAATAGGATTAGTATCTCTTATAGCTTCAGTCGTTTCGTTTGGAGCAGAAGGAGAGTACTTAGTAAAAGGGGTAGAGTTTAGAAATTTAAATGAGATACCTCAAGATGTATTGATACAGCAGATGAGTTTAAAGAAGGGACAAGTATTCTCAACAGAAGGATTGCTAAAAGATTACAACAATATAAAAAAGAGTGATTATGTAGACGAATTAGCAATATATCCTCAAGTTTACGATGGGGGAATAAAATTAGTAGTAGATGTAAAAGAGAGAAAAAATACAAAAGAACTACTTGAGAAAAAAGGTATAATTCCAACATCAGAAAGAGAGAAAGTAGATACTTCTTTAATTGTTTCAAGTTTAGAAATAATAGGGAGTGTAAATGTTCCAGTAAATGATGTAGCAAAGAGAATTCCTATAAAAGCAGGTGGATATTTTTCAAAAAATAAAATTCTAAAAGGTCAAAGGGAACTTTTAGAAACTGGTATGTATAGAGAAGTAGTACCAGATGTATATCAATATCCGGAAGGGTTAGTCGTTGTATATTCTGTAATTGAAAATCCAATTATAAACGGAATTACTATAACTGGAAATACAAAGTATTCAGTGGAAGAACTTAAAAAGCTTATAAATATAGAGCCAGGTAAAGTTTTAAATTTAAATAACCTAAGAGATGCAAGAGATAAAATATTAAAAAAATATAATGAAGATGGTTATGTTTTAGCTGAGATACAAGATATTGATTTGAGTGGAGCTAATGATCTTGAAATTGTAATCAATGAAGGAATAGTCGATAGAATTGACTTTACTAAAATGGTCACAAAACAAAAAGGACAAAGAAGGAAAGCTGCGGACACACTGTTAAAAACAAGAGACTACGTAGTTGAAAGAGAGATTGAGATAAAGCCAGGAGAAGTATTTAACATCAATGACTATAACGAAACTGTATCAAATCTTATGAGAACAGGTTATTTTAAGAATGTTAAATATGAAACAAAAAATGCTCCAGGAGAAAATAGCGGAGTAGATTTAGTTCTTCTTATAGAGGAAGAGAGAACAGCAACTTTACAAGGGGCTGTTTCATACGGTTCTGAGATAGGTCTTTTGGGAATGGTGTCCGTAAAAGATATGAACTGGAAAGGGAAAGGTCAAGAGCTAGGAGTAACATTTGAAAAATCAGATGAAAACTATACGAGTTTCTCACTTAATTTCTCAGATCCATGGATAAGAGGAACAGATAGAATATCTTGGGGATGGAGTCTTTATAAAAATGAATATGAAAATAGTGACAGTATTTTATTCCGTGAAACAGATACATACGGAGCAAAAATTAATGTCGGAAAAGGTTTAAGTAAAAATCTTAGACTAGGAATTGGAACAAAAGCAGAGTATATAACAGAGAAGTCAGCTGATGACGAATTATTAAATTATTCAAAAGAACTTCAAGATAAATGGGGAGATAAGAGAAGCTATGGTGTGTTTAGTATCTATCCTTCAATAGTTTATGACACAAGAAATAACTATTGGAATCCCACTGCTGGTTGGTATGGAAAGTATCAGGTAGAAGTAGGTTATGCTGATACTATAGATTCAGGAACTTTTGCTAATACAACTTTAGAGTTAAGAAAATATCATAGAGGTTTATTTAAAAGCAATACTTTTGCATATAGAGCTGTTGGAGGAATAATGACACCTACAACACCTGAATCACAAAGATTCTGGGTAGGTGGAGGTAGTACTTTAAGAGGTTACGATGGTGGATTCTATCAAGGGACTCAAAAATTAACTGGAACAATAGAGAATAGAACTCAAATAAATGATGTACTGGGATTTGTTGTATTCTCTGATATCGGAAGAGCATGGGATTACCAAGGAGAGGATCCAGGATATTTAAATGAAAAAAGAGATAAGAAATTCCCAGATGATGTAGCAACAACTGTTGGAGTAGGGTTGAGAGTAAATACACCTGTAGGACCGTTAAGATTTGATTTTGGATGGCCAGTGGGGAATTCAGAAGAAAGTGGAATGAAGTTTTACTTCAATATGGGTCAGTCGTTCTAATAAACTTAAGTATATGGAGGAATAAAAATGAAAAAAATAACAATGATAGCTATGCTAGCAGCATTATCAACATCAGCGTTCGCATTAAAAGTAGGATATGTAAACAGTCAAGAGTTATTTGCAAAATATTCTCAAACTAAAATTTTAAGAGATAATCTGACAAAAGAAAAACAAAAATTGGAATCTACTTTACAAAAGCAAGAGATTGAGCTTCAAAAACTTCAAGTTGAACTACAAGGAAAAGGGAAAGATGTGACTGAAACTGAGAAAAAGGCTTTTGAAGATAAAGTTTCAGCTTTTCAAAAATCTGTAAGAGAATCTCAGACTAAGCTGTCGAATGAAGAAGCTAAAAAAATGCAAGAGATAGATAGACTTATAAACATTTCAATTCAAAATGTTGCTAAATCAGAAAGATATGATTATGTTTTAGAGCAAGGAGCAATCAAATTTGGTGGAGAGAATATAACTCCTAAAGTTTTAAACGTTATGGAAAAAAGTAAAAAAATAGATACAAAAAAGTAATAGATAAATAAAGGAGAGATATGACTTATAAAATAAATGAGTTAGCTTCTCTACTTGCATGTGAGATTAAGGGAGATACTAGTTTAGAAATTTCTGGACTAGCTCCCTTTTTTCAAGCTCAAGAAGGAAGTTTAACATTTGCATCGGATGAAAAATTTTTAAAAAAATTAAATGAAACAAAAGCTAGTGCAGTATTAGTGCCAGCAGGTATTGAATTGCCAAAAGATGGAAAGACGTATCTATTAGTAACAGAAAATCCAAGAGCATTAATGCCAAAATTATTAGGATTTTTTAAAAGAAAAACCAAAAAGATGGAAAAAATGATAGAGGAATCATCTGTAATTGGAGAGGGTACAAGCATACCTTTAAATACATACATAGGTCATGATGTGAAGATTGGAAAAGATGTAGTAATATATCCAAATGTAACAATTTGTGAAGGGGTAAGAGTTGGAGACAAAACTATAATATATCCAAATGTAACAATTAGAGAGTTTTGTGAAATTGGTAATTCTTGTGTTCTTCAACCGGGAGCTGTAATAGGATCGGATGGATTTGGATTTGTTAAAGTTAATGGAAATAATACAAAAATAGAACAAATTGGTAGTGTAGTATTGGAAGACTTTGTAGAAATAGGAGCAAATACAACTGTTGATAGAGGAGCTATAGGAAATACAATTATAAAAAAATATACGAAAATAGATAATCTAGTTCAGATTGCTCATAATGATATAATAGGAGAGAATTGCTTAATTATATCTCAAGTTGGAATAGCAGGAAGCACTGAAGTTGGAGCAAATACAACACTTGGAGGTCAAGTTGGAGTAGCTGGACATCTAAAAATTGGAAGCAATGTTATGGTTGGAGCTAAATCTGGGATAATTGGGGATGTGGCTGACAATCAAGTGGTAGCTGGACATCCGTTAATGAATTTAAAAGATGATTTAAGAGTGAAAGCTGCTCAGAAAAAATTACCTGAATTATTAAAAAGAGTTAAAGAGTTAGAAAAAAGATCATAAAAAAAATCTAAAAGAGTTGATAAAATTCTTTTAGATTTTTTATTTTTTTGAAGAAAGGTATTTAATTTAAGGGTGTAACATGATACAATATATAAAATAAAAAAAATGAGGTAAATAAATGAAAAAGAGAATATTTTTTGATAAATGTGAGGAAATGAGGTTCATTTCTCACCTAGATATGCTTAGATTTGCAGATAGATTATTAAAAAAAGCTCACATACCTATGAAATATAGTCAGGGATTTCATCCTAGACCAAAGATTTCATTAGGAAATCCTGTTTCGTTAGGAACAGAGGCCTATGGTGAGATTATGGATATAGAATTATCAGAAATGATGTCAAATGAAGAAGTAATGTCAAGAATGAATAGTGCAGCAGTTCCCGGGTTTTCTGTAAATAAAGTAGAAACAATAGAGGATAAAAGGAGTATAGCGGATATATATACAAATGCTGTGTTTGAAATTACTGGAATAGAAGCGGATATAGATAAACTAGAAGAGCTTTTTAATAGAGATGAAATTATAGAGATAAAAGAGAAAAAAGGGAAAATTTCTGAAAGGAATTTAGGAGAAAGAGTGAAGAACTTTTCAAGAGAAGGAAATGTTATAAAATTAGAGTTGGTAAATACTTCACCAAATTCATTTTTAATATTAGCTGAAGTAGATGTAAAAGATGTTCATATAGTAAAAAAAGGATATAAAATATAACAAATATATAAATTAAGTATAAAGGAGAAGAGCTATGCTAGATTTAAGATTTATTCGTGAAAATATTGACGCAATACAAGAGATGCTTGTAAACAGAGGAAGTAACATCGATCTTCAGGAGTTTATAAAACTTGATTCGGAAAGAAGAGAGATTTTAACTGAAGTGGAGATGCTAAAAAATAAAAGAAATACTGAATCGGCAGAAGTTGCAAGAAGAAAAAAAGCAGGAGAAGATGCTTCAGAAATTATATCTGAAATGGGAATTGTTTCTGCAAAAATAAAAGAGTTGGATGCAAAACTATCTGAAGTAGAGGAGAAAGTAACATATTTCCAAATGACACTACCAAACATGTATCATTCAAGTACTCCAATAGGAAAAGATGAGAATGACAATGTAGAGATAAGAACGTGGGGAACACCAAAAGAGTTCACTTTTAAACCAAAAGAACACTGGGAGATTGGTGAAAATTTAGAAATTTTAGATTTTGAAAGAGGAGCTAAATTAGGTGGTTCAAGATTTACAGTTTATAGAGGAGCTGCTGCAAGATTGGAAAGAGCTTTAATTAGTTTAATGCTGGACACACATACAACTGAGCATGGATATACAGAGCATTTAACACCACTTCTAGTGAGAAGAGAAATTTGTGAAGGGACAGGGCAACTCCCTAAATTTGAAGAGGATATGTATAAGACAACAGATGATATGTTTTTAATTTCAACTTCAGAAATTACATTGACAAATATTCATAGACAAGAGATTTTAAATGAAAGTGACCTTCCTAAATACTACACAGCATACTCTCCTTGCTTTAGAAGAGAAGCTGGATCTTATGGAAGAGATTTAAAGGGATTGATAAGACAACATCAATTCAATAAAGTAGAGATGGTAAAATTAGCAACACCAGAAACATCATATGATGAGTTAGAAAAGATGGTAGTAAATGCTGAGACAATTTTACAAAAGTTAGAATTACCATATAGAGTTATTCATCTTTGTTCAGGAGATATGGGATTTGGAGCTGCTAAAACTTATGATTTAGAAGTGTGGTTACCAGGACAAGATAAATTTAGAGAAATATCTTCTTGTTCAAATTGTGGAGATTTCCAATCTAGAAGAATGGGGCTTAAATACAGACCTGAAGGAAGTTCAAAGAGTGAGTTCTGTCATACGTTAAATGGATCAGGACTAGCGGTAGGAAGAACGTTGGTAGCAATTATGGAAAACTATCAGCAAGAAGATGGATCTTTCTTAGTGCCAGAAGCATTGGTACCTTATATGGGTGGAATGAAAGTTGTTAAAAAGTAGTATTTTAGTCCTATTTATTTTAAATCTTTTTACTAAGGATATGAGATTGTTAGGATTATTACTTCTAGTTGGTTTAGGGCTAAATATTTTTTTTAATAAAGATATGATAAAAAATATAAAAAAGTTAAAATTTTTAATATTTATTTATCTGACAACATTTATAGCTCAGGTTTACTATCATCAAGAGGGCGAAGTACTATTTAAATTATTTAATATCTATGTAACAAAAGGTGGGATTTTAAATTTTGCATCAAGTTTTTTAAGGATAATAAATTTGATTGTATTATCTTGGTTAGTAAACACTCAAAAATTATTACCTAAAAGCTTAGCAGCATATCAACAGATAATTGAAGATGTAATTGAACTTATTCCGGAAGTTTTTAAAATTTTTAAAAGTAAAAGAAAAATAAAGTGGTTTTTTAGATATATTTTAAGTCAAATAAAGATAAAAAACTAATAGTTTCAAAAATTGCTTTTAATAACAAAATTTGATATATTATAAATGAATAAAATATTAGGAGGAAAATCATGTCATATAATTATAAAGATTTAGGATTATCTAATACTAGAGAGATGTTCATAAAAGCCAATAAGGAGCACTATGCAGTTCCAGCATTTAACTTCAACAACATGGAGCAAATGTTAGCGATTGTAGAAGCTTGTGCTGAAATGGGTTCGCCAGTTATACTACAATGTTCAATGGGAGCATTAAAGTATATGACAAAAGAGGTAACTCCACTATTAGCGAAAGCAGCAGTAGATAGAGCTAGAGCAATGGGATCAGATATACCAGTTGCACTTCACTTAGATCACGGTCCAAGTTTAGAAGCAGTAAAATCTTGTATTGATACAGGGTTCTCATCTGTTATGATTGATGGATCTCACTATTCATTTGATGAAAATATAGCTGTAACAAAAGAAGTAGTAGAGTACGCTAAACAATTTGATATAACTGTTGAAGCTGAGTTAGGAGTTTTAGCAGGAATAGAGGATGATGTAGTTGCTGAGCATAGCATATTTACAAATCCAGAAGAGGTTGAAGAGTTTGTAGCTAAAACAGGAGTAGATTCATTAGCAATAGCTATTGGAACATCTCATGGAGCTCATAAATTTAAACCAGGAACAAATCCAAAGTTAGAACTTAATATATTAGCAGAGATAGAGAGAAGACTTCCAGGATTCCCAATCGTATTACACGGTTCATCAGCAGTACCGCAAAAATATGTTGAGGAGATCAAGGCATTTGGTGGACAATTAAAAGATGCTATTGGAATTCCAGATTCAGAATTACATGGGGCAGCAAAATCAGGAGTTGCTAAGATAAATGTGGATACTGATGGAAGATTAGCGTTTACAGCAGGAGTAAGAAGAGTATTTGCTCAAACTCCAGCAGAGTTTGATCCTAGAAAATATTTAGGTGTTGCAAAAGAAGAGATGAAATCTTATTACAAGCAAAAAATTGAAAATGTATTTGGATCAGCTAACGCATATAAAGCAGGAAAATAATAGATTTTAAGAGAGAATCCTAAAGGATTCTCTCTTTTTTTTTGTTTAAATTTAAAAAAAGGTATTGATTTTTTGATTCAAATGTAGTAATAAAGTACAGTGAAATTTAAAATAGGGAGGTAAGAAATGGCATGCAATAACAATTTAAAAAATGAAATGTATGAAGAGTTAAAAAAATTTATAGAAGATATAGAGGATAAACAAGGTGCTTTAATATCGGTACTTCACAAAGCACAAGAAATATTTGGATACTTACCACAAGAAGTGCAAGAGTTTACAGCTAAAGAGTTATGTCTTCCAATATCAAAAGTCTATGGAGTAGTAAGTTTTTATCATTTTTTTTCAATGAAACCTAAAGGAAGATATCCAATTTCGGTTTGTATGGGAACAGCATGTTATGTTAGAGGAGCAGAGAAAGTTTTAAATAGTGTTAAAAATTATTTAGGGATAGATGTTGGAGAAACTACAGCTGATGGATTATTTTCTATTGATGCATTAAGATGTGTTGGAGCCTGTGGACTTGCACCGGTTGTTTTGATAGGAAAAGACGTATATGGAAAAGAAGAGGTAAAAGACATGAAAAAAATTTTAGAGAAATATCGTAAAAAAAATGAGCAAGAGGAGAAAAATTAAAGATTATAACTTAGTAAGAGTAATTTAGGAGGCTAAATATGGAAGAAAAAAAGAAAATACTCGTTTGCGGTGGTACTGGATGTATTTCAGCAAAGGGAGAAGAGATAGTAAAAAAATTAAGAGAAGTTTTAAAGCGTCATAGTTTAGAAAGAGAGGTTGAAGTTATTCAAACTGGATGTTTTGGATTTTGTGAAAAAGGTCCAATAGTAAAAATATTACCAGAAAACACATTTTATATAGAGGTAAAGCCCGAAGATGCAGAGAGAATTATTGTAGAAGATATTGTGGGGAAAAAAAGAATTATAGAACTTTTATATGTAGATCCAAGAACAGGTGAAAGTGTTTTTGAAGGTGAAAATATGGAGTTTTATAAAAAACAAGTGAGGATTGCTTTAAAAAATTGTGGAGAGATAGATCCAGAGCTAATACAACACTATATAGCTGTAAACGGATATGCTGCTTTGAAAAAAGTACTTACAACAATGTCACCAACAGATGTTGTAGCAAAGATAAAGAAATCTGGACTTAGAGGAAGAGGTGGAGGAGGATATTCTACCGGATTAAAATGGGAACATGCTGCTAAAAATATAGCTGAACAAAAATATGTGGTCTGTAATGCTGATGAAGGAGATCCAGGAGCGTTTATGGACAGATCTATTCTTGAAGGAGACCCACACAATATAATAGAGGGAATGATAATATCAGGTTATGCAATAGGGGCGACTAAAGGATTAGTTTACATAAGAGCAGAATATCCTTTGGCAATTAAAAGGTTGAGAAAGGCAATTGAAGATGCACGAAAAAATGGGATGCTAGGAGAAGATATATTTGGAATTAAATTTAATTTTGATATAGAGATAAAATACGGGGCAGGAGCTTTTGTTTGTGGAGAGGAAACAGCTCTTATTCATTCGATGGAGGGAGAAAGAGGAGAACCAACATCGAAACCGCCATATCCTGCAGAATCAGGCTATTGGGGGAAACCAACAATTGTTAATAATGTTGAGACATTAGCCAATATATCTCAAATAATATTAAAAGGGACAGATTGGTTCAGAAGTATTGGTACAAAAAATTCGCCAGGAACAAAAGTATTTGCTTTAGCTGGTAAAATAAATAATGTAGGATTAGTAGAGGTTCCTATGGGAACAACTTTAAGAGAGGTAATATTTGAAATCGGTGGCGGAATAAAAGATAATAAAAAATTCAAGTCAGTTCAAACAGGAGGACCATCTGGTGGATGTCTAACAGAGAAAGATTTAGATACACCAATAGATTTTGATACATTGTTAGCCAAAGGATCTATGATGGGCTCTGGAGGAATGATAGTGATGGATGAAGACGACTGCATGGTAGCTGTATCAAAATTTTATTTGGAGTTTACAGTGGATGAGTCGTGTGGGAAATGTTCACCATGTAGAATTGGAAACACTAGATTGTGGGAGATATTGGATAGAATAACAAAAGGTAATGGAAAGCTAGAGGATATAAAGTTGCTTAGAGAATTGTCAGAAACAATAAAATCTACATCTTTATGTGGGCTTGGACAGACATCTCCAAATCCAGTTTTATCAACATTGAATCAATTTATGGATGAATATTTAGAGCATATAAATGAGGGGAAATGTAGAGCGGGACAGTGCCAAGCATTAAGAAAATATTTAATAAATGACAAGTGTGTTGGTTGTACAGCATGTGCTAGAGTGTGTCCAGTGGCATGTATTGAAGGAAAAGTTAAAGAGAGACATGTTATAGATCAAAGTAGATGTATCAAATGTGGAGCTTGTTATAGTTCTTGTAAATTTGGTGCAATAGACATAGCCTAATGGAGGTATAAGATGAAAAATGTTATAGTTACAATAGATGGAAAAGAGGTTGAAATATTAGCAGGAACAACTATATTGGAGGCAGCAAAATCTGTTGGGATAAAAATACCAAGTTTATGCTATATGAATATTCCGGAGATTGGGTTTAAAAATGACTGTGCTTCTTGTAGAATATGTGTAGTTGAAGTTGTTGGACGAAAAAATTTAGTTCCGGCATGTGCCACGATGGTTTATCCTGGAATGATTATAAATACAAATACAATGGAAGTTTTGGAAAAAAGAAGAAATGTTTTAGAGTTAATGTTATCGAACCATCCAACAGATTGTTTAGTTTGTGCTAAAAACGGGAAGTGCGATTTACAAACATTAGCAATGGAGTTTGGAATTCGAGATATTAGGTTTAAGGGTAAAATTTTTGAATATAGAAGAGAGGTTTCACCATCGATAGTAAGAGATTTAGATAAATGTATAATGTGTAGAAGATGTGAAAATATGTGTAATAATATTCAAAAATGCCAAGTGTTATCAGGTATAAACAGAGGGTTTAAATCAGTTGTATCTACGGCATTTGAATTAGATTTGGATAAAACTAACTGTACATTCTGTGGGCAGTGTGTTGCAGTTTGCCCAGTAGGAGCCCTATATGAAAAAGATTATACATGGGGACTTATAAAAGATTTAGCAAATCCTCAAAAAAGAGTGACAGTTCAGGTTGCACCAGCTGTAAGAGTAGCTATAGGAGAAGAATTTGGATTTGAACCAGGAACAGATGTAACAGGAAAAATAGTGACGGCACTTAAGAAAATAGGTTTTGATGATGTGTTTGATACTGATTATGCAGCAGATTTAACAATTATGGAGGAAGCTGCAGAGTTTAAGTTGAGACTTGAAAAACATTTGGCTGGAGATAAGAGTGTAAAGCTACCAATTCTTACTTCTTGTTGTCCAGCATGGGTGAAGTTTATTGAGCATCGTTATCCGGATATGTTGGATATCCCATCTTCTGCAAAATCACCACAACAGATGTTTGGAGCAGTTTTGAAGAATATTTGGGGACCAGCTAGAGGAATAAAAAGAGAAGAGATAATAAATGTTTCAATAATGCCTTGTTTAGCAAAGAAGTATGAATCTTCAAGACCTGAATTTTTTGTAGATGGAATACCGGATGTGGATTATTCTATTTCAACAAGAGAACTGGCTCATCTATTAAAGCAATCAAATATAGATTTGAAAGATTTAGAGGAAAATGATTTTGATAATCCCCTAGGTTATTCAACAGGAGCAGCTGTAATTTTTGGAAGATCAGGGGGTGTAATAGAGGCCGCAACAAGAACACTGTATGAATGGATGACCGATGAAACTTTAGAGGAAGTAGACTTTGTAGAGATGAGAGGCATGGATGGAATAAAAATTAGTGAAGTCCAAGTAGGGGATATAAAGGTAAGAATTGGAATTGCTAATGGATTGTCGGCAGCTAGGGAAATTTTAGACAAAGTTAGAAGTGGAGAGGAGTTTTTTCACGCAATTGAGATAATGGCATGTAAAGGAGGATGTGTTGGTGGAGGTGGACAGCCTTATCACCACGGTGAATTTATTAAAGTTATTAAACGAGCAGAAGGTCTTCAAAAGATAGATGAAGGGAAAAGGTTTAGAAAATCTCATGAAAATCCATATGTTCAATCATTGTATGAAAAATATTTAGAACATCCATTAAGTTCAGAAGCTCATAGAATATTACATACAAAATATTATTCAAAATAAAATAGAGTATTAAAAAAAAATAACAGTAGTGCATTACTGCTGTTATTTTTTTATTACCTTTAACTCTTTACAAAGGTAAGACAATGTAATATAATCTAGTGAAGAATATTGAAAAAAAAGATAAACTTTGGGAGGGAAAATGGTACAAGAAAATAGAATAGTGGAAAACTTCTTAGAAATGGTGAAAATTCCTTCACCTTCAAAAAATGAAAGAGCAATAGGAGACTACTTAATAAATGTTTTGAAAGAACTAGGGTTAGAGGTAACAGAGGATAGTGCTGGAGAAATAAACGGTGGGAACTGTGGAAATATAATTGGAGTTTTAAGAGCAAAAGGTAAGAAAAAGTATTTATTTAGCGCACACATGGATACGGTTGTACCTTGTGAAAAAATTAATCCCATAATAGAAGGTGGAATAATAAAGACTGATGGAACTTCTGTGTTAGGTGGGGATGACAAAGGTGGAATAGCTGCTATAATAGAGATGTTAAAGGTGATTAAAGAAAAAAAAATAGAGCACCCTGAAATTGTAGTTGTATTTTCAATGGGAGAAGAGATAGGACTTTTAGGATCGAAATCTTTTGAGATAGAAAAATATTCAATAGATTACGGATTTATTTTAGATTCAAGTGGAAAACCGGGAAGAATTATAACAAAAGCTCCATCAGCAGCAAGAGGAAAATTGACAATACTAGGAAAGCCAGCACATGCAGGAATATCTCCAGAGAGTGGAATAAATGCATTGACGGTTGCAGCACATGCAATAACAAAAATAAAACTAGGAAGAGTAGATATAGAGACGACATCTAATATTGGAGTTGTTAGCGGTGGTCAAGCAACAAATATTGTTATGCCAACAGTTGAATTAGACTATGAAGCTAGAAGTTTATCAAATGAAAAGTTGAACTCTCTGTTAGAAGAAACGTTTGAAATATTTGAAAGAGTTTGTAATGAATTTGGAGCGACATTTGAAAACAAAGTAAATGTTGAATATCCAGGATTTGCATTGGATGAAAATGAAAAAGTTGTAGAGATTGTAAAAAAAGCTTGTGAGAGAATAAATTTAAAAAGTGAAACTGTTTCTTCGGGTGGTGGAAGTGATACTAATATCTATAACAGCAAGGGGATTCCTTCAGTAAATTTGGCGGTTGGAATGACTAAAGTTCATACATTAGAGGAGTATATTGAAATTAAGGATTTAGTAGACTTATCAAAAATGTTATTAGAAATTATAAAAGGATAAAAATGAAATTAGGAAAAAATAAAAATAAAGCATTGAATATAATA
Organism: uncultured Cetobacterium sp.; assembly: GCF_947072685.1. Classification (GTDB taxonomy): domain Bacteria; phylum Fusobacteriota; class Fusobacteriia; order Fusobacteriales; family Fusobacteriaceae; genus Cetobacterium_A. The sequence goes on from NZ_CAMTIK010000003.1 coordinate 82,915, forward strand.
TATATCTTGTTAGGGTTAATGGTTATAATTTTTTTTGCGAGAGATGTGTTTATGTATACTATAAACGGTTTAGAGGAAGTGTTTTATCCAATTCAATCTAAAATATATTTTTTAGGAAAAAAAGCCAAAGAAAGTACTGAAAATGTTATTAATTATAAGGATTTAGTAGTTGAAAACAATAAAATGAAAAATGTTTTAGCTGAGAAATCGCTAGTTGAAGAAAAAAATATCAAACTTTTAGAAGAAAATGAAAGATTGAGAGAAATACTAGAGATGAAGGGATCTTTTAAATTCAAATTTAAAGTAGGTAAAATAAGCTTTCAACAAACTAGAGAATTATATGAAAGCTTTGCCATAAATTTAGGTGCTGAAGAAGGAATAAGGAAAAATATGCCTGTTCTATTCAACGAAGCACTGATAGGAAAGGTTGAAAGAGTATTTAAAGACTATTCAATTGTTCAAATGATAACTTTTCAAGATTCAATAGTCAGTGCAATGGCTGGCGACAATGTTTTGGGAATAATAAAAGGAAATAGAAGTGAGGAACTTATATTTGAACCGGTATCAATTTATGAAGCTCAGTTAGAAACAGGGAGCAAAGTATATACATCTGGAATCAGTGATATCTATCCTAAAGGGCTCTATATAGGTGAAGTTTCAGAGGTGAAAAAAAAATATGGAAATAATGTTGAATATATTTTAAAATTACCAGTTAATGTGATGGATATGAACGAGATAATTGTATTGACAGAGGTGGATAGATGATAAAAAATATATTAGTGTTTCTGATGATGGTTACCACTTTATTTTCAGCATCGGAAAGAATATCAAACATACAGGATATATATTCCATTGTTAAAGAAGTGACCTATTTGAATGGTGAAAAAAGAGAAAAGGTTTATAAAATTGAATATGTTTCACCTGATTATTTAAGAAAAGAGATGATTTTGCCAAATGTAAATAAAGGGGAGATATTTCAATACGAAAAAGATAAAACTAAAGTTTATATACCTTTATTTGATGAGATAACAGAAGAGAACGGTTCAGAAGATGTGAGTAATTTTTTATCAATTATTAAAGATTTAAAAAGCAAGGATTTGAAAGATAAAGAGTTTGTTAAAAATTATTATTTGAAAAAAATTAAAGAATTAAAATATAAAGACTCATATAAAATAAGATTTAAAAAATTTGAAAAAATTAATGGATTTCTTTTACCTGTTGAAATGGAGATTTTTCAAGAAAACAATAAATTAGCTGAGTTAAATCTAGAGAATATCAAAGTAAATAGTGGGCTTAAAAGAAGGGATTTAAAAAAATGAAATTTATAAAAACTAAGGGACTGGTTATAAGAAAAAGAGATATAGGGGAAGCTGATAGAATAATTACAGTTTTTTCAGAAAACTTTGGGAAAATTGATCTTTTAGTTAAGGGAATTAGAAAAAGTAAAAAAAGAGATCAAAGTTCGGTAGATTTATTGACTCTATCTAATTTTACTTTTTATAAAAAAGGTGATAGTTATATACTCAACAATATAGATTCAATTGATTTTTTTTACGATTTAAAGATGGATATTGAAAAACTTGAAATAACTTCGTATATTCTTTCTATAGTAAATGAAATAGTACTTCCTGGTGAAAGGAAAAAAGAGTTTTTTTTAAGATTGAAAAAAGGATTGAATTTTATTATAGAAAATAATAGCGATAGAAATTACTTAATGACCTTAAAAATGATGAACTGGATTATAAAAAGTGAAGGGTATCAAATAGCTATAGATGGTGAAAAATATTTTAGTATTTCAGAATCAACAATACTGGATAATTCAAATGAAAAAGTAATACCTTTGAAAAAAGAATTGTTCAATATTTTGAACTCTATTGAGAGAAATGAAAAAATATTTATGGATAGTGAAGAAGGAAAAACGAATTTAATAGAAGCAATTTTATTATATGAAAAATACTTGAATTATCATTTAGACACAAGATTAAATCTAAAGAAACATTTATTGGAGGGTACTCATGTTAAACATAGTTAAAATAACTGACTATATGTCAGAAGAGTTAGTATCACTTGATTTAAAAGCTAAAAATAAAGATGAAGCACTAAAGGAGCTATCTGATTTAATAGGCAAATCAAACAAAATTGAAGTGAAAGAGGGCATCTATAAAGCTCTTTTAGAAAGAGAAAACTTAGGAAGTACAGGTATTGGTAAAGGAGTAGCGATACCTCATGCAAAAACAGATGCAGCTCAAGGTTTAACAATTGCTTTTGGTGTCAGCAGAGATGGTATAGATTTCAAGTCTTTAGATAAAGAAAAGGTAAAAATATTTTTTGTTTTTGCTTCACCTTTTAAAGATAGTCAAGTTTATTTAAAAGTATTAGCAAGAATTTCGAGACTTATAAGGGATGAAAAATTTAGGGAAAAACTTTTAAATTGTGAAGATTCAAAAGATATACTGAATTGTATAAATAAAGAAGAAGCTTTATAGGAGAGAGTATGAGATGTCCATTTTGTAATAGTGAAGACACAAAAGTAATCGATAGTAGAGCATTTCCTGAGAATAATTCCATAAAAAGAAGAAGAGAATGTAATAGTTGTGAGAAGAGATTCACAACATATGAAAGAATAGAAGAGAATCCAATCTACGTCGTAAAAAAAAATAAAAGTAGAGAAAAGTTTAATAAAGAAAAACTTTTAAGAGGATTAGAGCGTGCTACAAATAAGAGGAATATCAGTAGAGATGATTTAGAAAAATTTATTGCAGATGTGGAAAAAGTGATACAAAACACTTTAAAAAATGAGATAACAACACAGGAGCTAGGAGAGCTTGTTCTGGAAAAGTTGAAAAGCTTAGATGAGGTAGCTTATGTACGTTTTGCTTCAGTATATAAAGAGTTTGATGATATAAAATCATTTCTTGATACAGTTGAAGATATAAAAAAGGATAAAAAATGATGAAAATATTAGTAATAAATGGACCGAATTTAAATTTTTTAGGTATAAGAGAACCAGAAGTATATGGCTCAAAAACACTGGAAAAATTAAATGAGGAAATTGAGATTTTGGGGAAAAGATTAGAAATAGAAGTAAAGTTTTATCAATCTAATCATGAGGGGCAAATAATAGATAAAATACAAGAAAGCTATAATGTAATAGACTATTTAATCATTAATCCAGGAGCATTAACTCATTATGGAATAGGAATAAGAGATGCTATTCTATCTACGGGAATAAAAACTATAGAGGTACACTTATCTAATGTTTATTCAAGAGAAGAGTTTAGACATAAATCTGTCATATCAGATATTGTTGTTGGAAAGATAACAGGATTTGGCTCAGAGAGCTATAAAATGGCTCTCCACTACTTAAATAGTTTAAAAAAATAGGAGGCAACATGAGAATTTTATTTATGGGAACGCCTGAATTTGCTGTTCCATCATTAGATAAGCTAAGAGAAAAACATGAAATTGTAGGTATATTTACGAAAGTAGATAAACCAAATACCAGAGGTGGAAAAATTAAATATACACCTGTAAAGGAGTATGGAATAAATAATAATATTCCTGTGTTTCAACCAAATTCATTAAAAATAGATGAAACTTTTGAAATAATAAAAGAATTAAATCCAGATTTGATAGTGGTTGTAGCATATGGAAAAATTATTCCAAATAATATAATAGATTTTCCGAAATATGGAATAATAAATGTTCATTCTTCTTTATTGCCAAAATTTAGAGGAGCAGCTCCAATAAATGCAGCTATAATAGCTGGAGAAAAAGAAACCGGAGTAACAATAATGGATATTGCAGAAGAATTAGATGCAGGGGACATAATACTAAAAGGAGTAACTCCTATCTATGAAGAGGATACGTTCTTAACACTTCACGATAGATTAAAAGAGATTGGGGCTCAAAAATTAATTGAGGCTGTTGATCAAATAGAGAATGGAACAGCTAAAAGAGAGGTCCAAAATCCAGAAGAAGTAACTTTTGTTAAACCATATAAAAAAAGCGATTGTATAATTGATTGGAATAAAACAGAGGAAGAGATATTTAATTTTATAAGGGGAATGAATCCTTTTCCTACTGCTTATACACATCAGAATGAAAAAATATTGAAAATATATACAGTTGAAAAAAATAAAAAAATATATGAACTAGGAGAAGTAGGAGAAGTAGTTGATTCAATAAAAGGTAAAGGATTTGTAATAAAAGTTAAAGATGGAAGTGTTATATTGACAAATATAAAGCCAGAAAACAAGAAAAACATCTCAGGTAATGATAGTATAAACGGAAATATTTTAAAAATGGGTGTGATTTTAAAATAAAAAAACAATGGGGGAGCGTTATAATGAAAAATTTAGAAAAAAAAGAGAAAATTTCCAGAAAAACAATTCAAAGACTAACAATGTATTTAAAATGTTTAGATAAATTTTCACCGGAGGATTATATTTCATCGGAGGAGATGGGAGTTTTACTTGGTGTTACAGCAGCACAAATAAGAAAAGATTTTTCAAACTTTATAGGGGATATAGATTCGTGTGTAGGAATAAGGGGTAAGGGATACAATGTAAAATGTCTTTACGAAATGATAGAAGGTATTTTAGGTATAAATAAACAAAATAATGTAATCATAGTTGGAGCTGGAAAATTAGGAAATGCGATTTTTTTGGAAGGGGATATTGAGAAACCAAGATTTAATATAGTTGGGATTTTTGATATAACTAAGAGCAGAATTGGAAAAGAGTATAAAGGAATAAAAATAAGTAGTGTGAGTGATATTCCAAGAATTGCGTTAGAACAAAAGATAGATATGGCAATAATAACAGAGAATAAATCAATAGCTCAACAAGTTACCGATATAGTTATTCAATCTGGAATTAAAGCAATATTAAATATGACACCTTTAGAAATAAAAGTTCCAAAAGATGTTGTAATAGAGCATATAGACCTAAATAGAAAGTTACAAGAATTGAATTACTGGAAAGAAAAGGCGGAATAGTAATGAAGATTTTAGATGGTAAATATGTATCTCAAAAAGTTAGAGATTCAATAAAACAAGAGATATTTGAAATAAAAGAAAAAACAGGAAAAGTTCCAGGGTTAGCAGTAATACAAGCAGGAGATAATTTAGCATCTAAAATTTATGTTAATTCAAAGATAAAACAATGTGCAGAAGTGGGGATAGAGTCAAAAAACTTTATAATGTCCGCAAGTGTTAGTGAAAAAGAACTGTTAGACAAAATAGAAGAATTAAACAATGATGACACAATAGATGGAATTTTAGTTCAATTACCTTTACCAGATCATATAGATACACCAAAGGTAATAGAGGCAATTGAAATAGGGAAAGATGTTGATGGATTTAAACCAGAAAATCTAGGAAAAGTTGTTTTAGGAGATGAGACAGCGTTAATCTCTTGTACACCGGCAGGGATATTAAGACTGTTTGAAGAGTATAATATAGATTTAGAAGGAAAAGATGTTGTGGTTATTGGAAGAAGTAATATTGTAGGGAAACCAATGACAGCACTTTTAATAAATGAAGGGGCAACAGTTACAGTTTGTAACAGTAAAACAAAAAATATTTCTGAAAAAACAAGAACAGCGGATGTAATAATAGTAGCGGTTGGAAAAGCTAATTTTTTAACGGCAGAGATGGTAAAAAAAGATTCTGTGATAATTGATGTGGGCATAAATAGGGATGAAAATAATAAAATATGTGGAGATGTAGACTATGAAAGTGTAAAGGAACAAGTGGGATTTATAACACCTGTTCCAGGGGGAGTAGGGCCTATGACAATAGCTATGCTACTTAATAACACATTAAAAGCATTTAAAAATGGAAAAAAAATATAGGGGAGAGATATTTATGGATAAAAAAGAGTATTATATAGTAGATAAAAGGATTTTACCTAATTCTATTCAAAGTGTTATAAAGGTAAATGATATAGTACAAGCAGAGAGAATCTCAAAATATGAAGCGATAAAAAGAGTTGGAATAAGTAGAAGTACATATTATAAATATAAAGATTATATAAAACCATTTTTCGAAGGTGGAAAAGAAAAAGTATTCAGTATACATTTATCTTTAGTAGACAGACCTGGAATTTTAGCAAGAGTTTTGGATATTATTGCGGGAGAAGAGATGAATATATTGACAATAGTTCAAAATATTGCAATAGATGGAATAAGCAGAGTGACTATCTCAATACAAACAACAGAAAACTTACTGAGAAAGATTGAAGAGATGTTAGAAAAGATTAGTTCTTTAAGCTCTGTAAAGGAATTAAGGGTAATAGGAAGCAATTAAGGAGGAAGAGAATGAAACTAGATTTAGAGAACATAAAGAAATTAGCAAAAAATATTAAAGAGCATAATTTATCGGAAATTACGGTTGAAATAAATGGAACAAAACTGACAATGAAAAAAGAAGATTTTAAACAGGAATTTTCTAATAATGTAAAGTATCTTGAGAAAGAGCAACTATGCACAACTAGTGAAGAGATAATTGAAGTACCAAACCAATTAGAAAAAGTTATTGAGGGAGAGAATATTGTATCCCCAATGGTAGGGACATATTATTCAGCTCCATCTCCAGACTCAGAAGATTTTGTAAAAATAGGTGATAAAATAGAAGTGGGCGATACTGTATGTATTGTTGAAGCGATGAAGATGATGAATGAAGTGAAATCGACGATTTCTGGGACAATAGTTGCTATGAAATCTGAAAATGGTAAAGTTATAAAAAAGGGAGAAACATTATTTGTGGTAAAGTAAGGGAAAGCGTAAAGCTTTCCTTTTTCGTCTATAAGAATTAGACTTAGTTGTTTTTTCTAGAGAATTATGGTAGAATATTTAAGTATATAATATAAAAATAAGGAAGGTGTATTTTAAAGTTGGACACGTATAGTGATATTATTATATTAGTTGTTTTGATTTTATTATCTGGTTTTTTCTCCGCATCGGAAACGGCGCTAACGTCTTTTAAAACAATAGATTTGGAAGATGTTGAAAAAACAAGTAAAAAGACGGCACATCTATTGAAAAAGTGGTTGAAGAGTCCGAATGAAATTTTAACAGGAATGCTTTTAGGAAATAATATAGTGAATATTTTAGCGTCATCTATAGCTACTGCTATAGCTATAAATAGGATGGGAAATTCTCCAAGAAGTTTGGCAATTGTGACTGGAGTTATGACGATTTTGATATTGATATTTGGTGAGATCACTCCTAAAATTATGGCAAAAAACAATTCGAAGTGGTTTTCTAAATTAGTTATAGGGCCAATGTATTATTTTGGATTATTGATGAAACCGATTGTAAAAATACTTATGTGGACCTCTATTTTGATTGGGAGAATTTTAGGTGTAGAGGTAAAATCAGAAAATTTGATGTTTACAGAAGAGGATTTAATATCTTTTGTGAATGTGGGAGAAGCAGAAGGGATTATTGAAGAGGAAGAAAAAGAGATGATTCATTCAATAGTTGGATTGGGAGAAACCAATGCAAAAGAAATAATGACTCCTAGAACATCGATGTTCGCTGTTGAAGGGAATAAAACATTAAATGATATTTGGATAGAAATGATTGAAGTTGGATTTTCAAGAATACCTGTATATGAAGAAACTATTGATAATATTATAGGAGTTCTTTATACAAAAGATGTATTAAACTATCTGAAAGAACATAGTACAGAAACAAAGGTTAAAGATTTGGTAAGAGAGGCTTATTTTGTTCCAGAAACTAAATCAATTATAGAGATACTTAAAGAATTTAAAAGTAAAAAAGTTCATATAGCTATTGTTTTAGATGAATATGGTGGAATTGGTGGTGTTGTAACCATTGAAGATTTACTTGAGGAGATTGTCGGAGAAATTCGAGATGAATTTGATAACGAAGAGGAAGAATCAATTAAAGAGATAGATGAGAATAGATATGAAATTGATGCGATGTTAGATATAGAAACAATAAATAAAAGTTTGAGTATTGAGTTACCAACCTCAGATGACTATGAAAGTTTGGGTGGTTTAATGATGTCAGAACTTGGAAAAATCCCTTCAATTGGAGATATTGTTGAGTTTGAAGATGTTAAATTAATAGTAGTTGAAGTTGAAAAAATGAGAGTATCTAAGGTAGAGATTGAAAAAGGAGAATAGCATGAAAAGAATTAAAGCTAGTTTTTATAGTGGCTTAATCGCAATTTTACCAATAGTTATAACTATATATATTTTTAACTGGATATTTCAAATATTTTTTACTTTATTACAGGATTCATTTGTAACAGTAGCAATAAAAAGTTTAGTTTTACAAATGGGACCGACAAAAGAACAGGATCTTTATTTTTATACAAATATTCTAATCAATATGTTGTCATTTGTGACCTTAATTTTAATGTTGATAATAATCGGAACTGCAATGAGAGTATTTTTATTTAAAAAAATAGGTGGATATTTAAATAAATTATTAATTAAGATTCCATTATTTAGTCAAATATATAGCACAATAACACAGATTATTTCACTTTTTGCATCAGATAGACAAAAGGCTTATCAAAAAGTTGTAATGATTGAGTATCCTAGAAAAGGAGTATATAGTATTGGTTTCATGACGTCAAATGGAAATCATTTAGTTGAGGAAGTGACAGGAGAAGCAATGTGCAATATTTTTATACCAACCTCTCCTAATCCAACATCTGGTATGTTTATTATTTTAAAAAAATCAGAAGTTAAAATTTTAGATATAAAAGTAGACGATGCAATAAAACTAATAATCTCAGGTGGAGTTATCTTACCGCCTAATAAAAAGGAGAGTTGAATGTGGATTTATCTTTTTTTTATGTTTATCTTAATAGGATGTAGCAGTTTAGAGAAAAGTGAGAGTTCAAATGAAAAATATTTAGTTTTAAAAGGAGCAAATTTATATTCTGTTGGGAAAAAAAGTGAAGCTTTAAAAATGTATGAGGACGCATTAAAATTAAATCCTCAGAATTTAGTTGCATTGAGAGAAAAAGGAATAATATTAGCACAGCTAGAAAATTTAAAAGCGGGAGAAAAAAATTTAGATTTGGTTTTTAAAAAAAATCCAAACGATATAATAGTTTTAAAAAATTTGGCATATATATGTTTCAAAAAAAAAGAATATTCTAAAAGTTTTGAGTATTTAGAAAAAATTCCAAACGATTTAAAAAGTGATCAAGACTATCTAATGCTTGCATATATTCAATACTTAAATAGAAATTATAAAGATTCTTTAATTAATTATAATTTAATAAAGAATGATATAATGTATAGTAATTCTTTATTTTTTGAATCATATTTAGAAGTTCTGGAAGAAGAGTATGACCAAGTAACTCAAGTAAAAATTTTACTATTAATTGAAGAAAAAATAGTATATAGTCAAAAAAATACAATAGTTTTATTCAATTTTTATAAAAATAGTTTAAAAAGATATGAATTAGCTGAAAAAGTAATGAAAAATTATTTAACACATAATAGTTTAAATAACGAAATTTTACAAAAATTATCAAATTTATATTCTGACATGGGAAAAAAAGAGGAGAGTTTAAAAACATTGAACTTGATTTTAAGATAATATAGAAGGTGACTTTTAAGGTTGCAATTAGGAGGAAATAAAAAATGGATTTAAAAAAATATGTAGCATTAGTTGAAGATTACCCAAAACCAGGGATTAAATTTAGAGATATAACACCCCTAATGGGAGATGGAGAAGCTTATAGATATGCAACAGATAAAGTTGTTGAATTTGCAAAAGAAAACCATATTGATTTAGTTGTGGGACCTGAGGCAAGAGGATTTATATTTGGATGCCCTGTATCATATGCACTAGGCGTTGGTTTTGCTCCAGTTAGAAAACCAGGGAAACTACCAAGAGAGGTTGTAGAATATGCTTATGATTTAGAATACGGATCAAATGTTTTATGTATGCATAAAGATTCAATCAAGCCAGGACAGAGGGTATTAATAGTTGATGACTTACTTGCAACTGGGGGAACTGTTGAGGCAACAGTTAAACTAATTGAAGAGTTAGGCGGAGTTGTAGCGGGATTAGCATTTTTAATTGAACTTGAAGACCTAAATGGTAGAGAAAAATTAAAAGGATATCCAGTTCTAACTTTAATGAAGTATTAATAAACTTTTAAGGCGACACTTCTGTGTCGCCTTGTTTGTATAACATTAGAGGAAAGAGGTGTGTTATGAAATATTGGCAAGAAATAGAAAGTGAAATAGAGAAACATAAATTAAAAGTTGATAAAGATAAAATAAAATTGGCTTTCTTTTTTGCAGAAGAATGCCATGTTGGACAATACAGGAAATCAGGGGACAGCTATATAATACACCCTGTTGAAGTTACTAAAATTTTAATTGATATGAAAATGGATACAGAGGGAATAATAGCAGGAATATTACATGATATAGTAGAGGATACTCTAATTACAATAGCTGATATAAAGTATAATTTTGGAGATGAAGTTGCACATCTTGTTGATGGGGTAACAAAGTTGGATAACCTACCAAATGGAACAAAAAAACAAGATGAAAATATCAGAAAAATGATAATAGCTATGGCAAAAGATGTAAGGGTAATTATTATAAAATTGGCTGATAGACTCCATAATATGAGAACATTAAAATTTATGTCTCCAGAAAAACAGCAAAGAATAGCTCGAGAAACACTTGCAATATATGCTCCATTAGCACATAGACTGGGAATAGCTAGAATAAAGTGGGAGTTAGAAGACATGTCTTTATATTATTTAGAACCTGAAAAATATAGAGATATTAAAGCACTTATTGATGAAAAAAAAGATGAAAGAAAAAAATACTTAAAAGAGATGGTAGATAATATAACTAATCTTTTAGATGAAGTTCAAATTTACGCTAAAGTGAAGGGACGATTTAAACATTTTTATAGTATTTATAAGAAAATGTTTGAAAAAGGAAAAGATTTTGATGGGATATATGATCTGATTGGGATTAGAATAATTTTAAATACAGAAGCGGAATGCTATAATACATTGGGGGTAATTCATAGTAATTATCGTCCTGTTCCTGGAAGATTTAAAGATTATATTGCAGTTCCCAAATCAAATAATTATCAATCAATTCATACAACAATAGTTGGGCCAATGGGTAAATTTGTAGAGATACAAATTAGAACTGAAGAGATGGATAGAGTTGCTGAAGAGGGGGTTGCTGCCCACTGGAGTTATAAAGAACACAAAAAAATTAGTCAAAAAGACCAAGTGTATGGTTGGTTAAGAAATATTGTGGAGCTAAATCAAGGAGCAGAAAATACAGAGGAGTTTATAAAAGAAGTCACAGGAGATATAGTAAAGGATACTGTATTTGTATTTTCTCCAAAAGGAGATGTAGTGGAGTTAGCCCAAGGAGCAACTCCGATTGATTTTGCATTTAATATACATACTGAAATAGGAATAAAGTGTGTTGGAGCTAAAGTTAACGGAAAAATAGTTCCTTTAGATTCAAAATTAAACAATGGTGATAGAGTAGAAATTATAATTTCTAAAACAGGAAAAGGTCCAGGAAATGACTGGCTAGATATAGTAGCAACTCAAAGTGCTAAGAGTAAAATAAAAAAATGGTTAAAAGATCAAAAATTAGATGAAAATATAAAAATAGGAAAAGAACTTATAGAAAAAGAGTTGTTAAAGTTAGGGGTTACTTTTAAAGAATTTGAAGAGGGACCAACTTTAAAAAAGCATCTAGAAAAACATAATATACCAACACTGAATGATTTCTATTTTCATATGGGAGAAACTAAAAGTAAGATAGATATTATCATTGGAAAATTGAAATTAGAGTTAGAAAAAAATCGTTCTATCATAGAGAATACTTTAGATGATTTTATAAAAGAGCCAGTAAAAAAGAAATCTGCTAAAAAAGATGATCAAGGAATAGTTATCGATGGAACAGAAAATACCCTAATAAGATTTGCAAGATGTTGTACTCCTCTTCCAGGAGATAATATCGGGGGCTATGTAACAAAACTAACAGGAATAGCAATTCATAGAAAAGATTGTCCAAATTATATCTCCATGGTCTTACATGATCCAGCTAGAGCTATAGATGTAAATTGGGATGAAAAAATATTGGATAAATCATTCAAAAAAAATAAGTATAAATTTACTTTTGTAGTAAAAGCCTTAGATAGACAAAATATATTGATGGATGTTGTAACGACAATATCCAATCATAAAATAAATGTAATTTCATTGAATTCACACAATATAAAAAAAGGACTAGATACTATAGCTGTAGTAAAAATTACAGTAGAATTGAATGCTAAGGAAGAATATAAGGCATTAGTAAATCATTTATTAAAAATAAAAGATATAATATCAATAGATAGATAGGAGAGGAAATGAGTAAAAAATTACCTGTAACATATGAGTTATACGAAACAAATGGAAAAGCTAGAATTGGAAAAATAACAACACCGCATGGGGAAATTGAAACACCAGTATTTATGCCTGTTGGAACTCAGGCAACAGTAAAAGGAATGACTCCAGAAGAGTTAGAAGAGATGGGGTCAGAAATTATATTAGGGAATACGTATCATTTGTATTTGAGACCAGGGGATGAGCTTGTTAGTAAATTTGGTGGACTACATAAATTCATGAACTGGAAAAAACCTATATTAACTGATAGTGGTGGATTCCAAGTATTTAGTTTAGGTGATTTAAGAAATATAAAAGAAGAGGGAGTTTATTTTAGATCTCACTTGGATGGGTCAAAACATTTTATATCACCAGAAAAATCGATTAATATTCAAAACAATTTAGGATCGGATATAGTTATGTTATTTGATGAGTGTCCACCTGGAATGTCATCAAAAGAATACTTGATTCCTTCGATTGAAAGAACTACTAGATGGGCTAAAAGATGTGTTGAAGCTCATAAAAGACCAGATGAACAAGGATTATTTGCAATAGTTCAAGGTGGAGTATATGAAGAATTAAGAGATAAAAGTTTAGCTGAATTATTTGAAATGGATGAATCTTTTTCAGGATATGCAGTTGGAGGACTAGCTGTAGGAGAACCAAGAGAGGATATGTATAGAATTCTTGACTACATAGTTGAGAAGTTACCTGAGAATAAACCAAGATATTTAATGGGTGTTGGAGAGCCTTTAGATATGTTAGAAGCTGTTGCATCTGGTATAGATATGATGGACTGTGTTCAACCAAGTAGAATAGGAAGACATGGGACTATATTTACAAAGTATGGAAGACTTGTTGTAAAAAATGCTTCTTATGCAGAGGATTCTAGACCTTTAGATGATGGATGTGACTGTTATGTATGTAGAAACTACAGCAGAGGGTATATAAGACATCTCTTTAAAGCACAGGAGATTTTAGGTGGTAGACTTGCAACATACCATAACCTATATTTTCTTCTAAAACTTATGAAAGATTCAAGAAAAGCAATAAAAGAACAAAGATTCCTAGAATTTAAATCTGAATTTGAAAAAAATTATTTAATGGGAAAAACTAGTGAATGGATAAAACCACAAAGGTTTGAAAAATAAATAAATAACCGCAGAAAATTAATTTAACTTTCTGCGGTACTTTTTATATTTTAGTAAATTTAAGTTTAAACTCTTCTTCTGAACGAACAAATAACATCTCTTCTCCATTTTTATCTAAAATTTTGTCAGAAAAAACTTTGTAAAGATACATATTTTGTCCATCTTGCTCATTTGTACAGTTTAAAATATGGTGATTTATAACTTGGTATAATTTTCCATTTTTATTGTTTTTCCAAAGATTATTTTCCATCTATCCTCCTAAATAGAAACTTCTCCACAAAGAGAGTTTTCCATATATTTTTTAATGCACTCTTTAGATAAGTTTTTGCCAAGGAGATACATAAGTTTAGTTATAGCTGCTTCAGGTGTCATATCTCCACCACTGATTACCCCTAAGCTTTTTAAAGCACTACTAGCCTCATATAAACCCATTTTTACAGCTCCAGTGCCACATTGAGTAACATTTATAACGGCCACGTCCTTACTCATGATATCTTTAAGAGTATCTAAAAAAACTTCAGAAGTAGGAGCATTACCATTTCCATATGTTTTTAAAATAATTCCTTTTATCTCGGGATGAGCATCTACAATTGTTTTTATATAGACAGGATTAAATCCAGGGAATATTTCTATAATGATAACATTGTTATTGATTGTAGAATCCACATAAAATTCATCTTTTGGCATATCTAAAACTTTTTTATCGTGAATTTTAATTTCACACCCAATTTCACCAAGAGCTCTATAGTTTGGAGAAGAAAATCCAAAATAATTTGTTGCATCAATTTTTCTAGCACGATTTCCTCTTAAAAGCTCATCTCTAAAGCAGATGGTAACTTCTGGAATATTTTTAACCCCATAAATTCTATTTCCAGCTATTTGAATTGATGTGATAAGATTTTGAAGAGCATCACTTCTGGGTGTAATTAAAGGAACTTGAGAGCCTGTTATAACAACAGGTTTATCCAAATTTTTTAACATAAATGAAAGAGCAGATGCAGTGAAAGCCATAGTATCTGTTCCGTGTAGAATAACAAACCCTCTATATGTATAATAGTTTTTCTCTATAATCTTTGTAACCTCAATCCAAAGATCAGGATTCATGTCAGAAGAGTCAATAAGAGTTGGTATTTGGCAATAATCTGTAGGAAATCTTTCCAAAATAGGATGATTTTTAGCAACTTCAAACCAATTTTTGGCTGGTCTTAAAGGACTATTTAAATCATTTTCGTCACTATTGACCATACCAATTGTTCCACCAGTATTTATGATTAATATTTTTTCAAGCATTACAAACCCCCTTGTAAAATGAATCCCCTAGTTACCTAGGGGATTCTTGTTTTTTTAGATATCTTTTAAGAAGATATTTTGAGTTCTATCAGGACCAACTGAAACAACAGTTATTTGGCAACCTAAGTACTCTTCAACTCTAGCAAGATATTTTTTACAGTTTTCAGGTAAATCATCATAATTTTTCATTTGAGAGATATCTTCCGTCCAACCAGGTAACTCTTCATATACAGGAGTAGCGAAAGCTAATTTTTCAGTAGCTGCAGGAACAGTAGTATGTACTTTTCCATCAATTTCATATCCAGTACAAATTTGAAGAGTATCTAAACCACTTAAAACATCAATCTTAGTTATAACAACATCAGTTAAACCATTGATATCTACAGCATATTTACCAACAACTAGATCTAACCAACCACATCTTCTAGGTCTTCCAGTAGTAGCACCAAACTCTCCACCAACTTGTCTAATCTTTTCTCCTAACTCGTTGTTTAATTCAGTAACAAAAGGACCTTCTCCAACTCTTGTTGTGTAAGCTTTCATAACTCCTATTATTTTATCAATTTTTCTAGGTGAAACTCCAGCTCCAGTAGTAACTCCTCCACTTGTAGGAGATGAAGAAGTAACATATGGATATGTTCCATAGTTAATATCAAGCATCATAGCTTGAGCCCCTTCAAATAGAACGAACTTATCGTCATCTAAAGCTTTATTAATTTCAGGAGTAGCATCAATAATTCTATGTTTTAATCTTTCAGCATAACCTTTATAATCTTCAAAAATATCTTCAAAAATCATAACAGGAGCATTGTATATTTTTGTGAAAAGCTCATTTTTTTCTTCTAAATTGATTTTTAATTTTTTAGCAAATAGTTCCATATCTAAAAGTTCAACAGCTCTAATTCCAACTCTAGAGAATTTATCAGAATAACATGGTCCGATACCTCTTTTTGTAGTACCAATTTTATTATCTCCACTTCTCTCTTCTTTTAAAATATCTAATTGAATATGGTAAGGCATAATAAGATGTGCTCTATCACTTATAAATAGGTGATCAACCTTAGCTCCTTTAGCTTCTAATGTATCTAATTCTTGTAAAAGAACTTTAGGATCTACAACAACACCAGGTCCGATTATACATTTTCCTTGTCCATGAAGCATTCCAGATGGTAATAGATGAAGAATAAATTTTTCTCCGTTTACTACAACTGTATGTCCAGCATTATTTCCACCTTGGAATCTAACAACATAGTCAGCTCTATGTCCAAGTACATCTATAATTTTTCCTTTTCCTTCGTCTCCCCATTGAGTTCCAACTACAACATATCCTGCCATTTAAATACCTCCATGTATTATTTGATTTTTTTTATTTCAATGTAATTGATATTTTTATTATGTTTACAAATAAATAGGTCCTCAAACTCAGTTCTGATATTATCAGCAGCTTTTGGGCTATTATGTAAATCATGAGTATGATATATAACTTCATAGTTATCCAAATTTTTAGCGAAATCTAAAACATCACTATAGTACTGATCATGATCAGTTTTAAAAAATAATGTTCCCTCAATTTTCATTATAACATCAAGAAGTTCAAAAAGCTGTGGTTGAAGAATTCTATTCTTTTCATTTCCTTCCCAAGGATCAGGGAAATTGATGTAAAGACCTTCGATTTCACTATTATCAATGAATTGAGTGATATCCTCTCCACGTCTTCTAAGAAAAACAACATTGTTTAATTCTCTTTTAATAGCTTTGTTTGCGGATAAAACAAGCCTTTTAAATCTAATTTCAAGAGCTAGATGGTTTCTTTCAGGATACTTTTCTGCCATTCCAATAGCAAAATTACCACTTCCAGAACCTATCTCAAGATAAACGGGATTACTGTTACCAAAAGCTTTTTCGTTCCACTGTCCTTTGTACGAATCCATAATTTCACTATCATAAATAATGTGATTAGGATAATCAACTAATTTAACCATATATGGGTTGTAGTTAATTCTAGGATTTGCAAAGAAGTGTCTCCAAAGAGTATCTTCTAATCTTTCTTTCATTATTCCTCCATAAGTTTAACAATTTTTTCAACAGAATTTTTATTATTTTTAAAAAATTCATATATTTTATCTTTAGAAGCTGGATGAGTTTCTAAAGAGTTGATAGCATTTAAAAATTCAGATTCATCAGATATTTTATATCCTAAATTTAGGTTCAAAATATCATTAGATATATCTTTTATATTTTGTAGATAAGGTCCAAAAATAGGTGTTTTCCCGTAAAAAAGAGGTTCTAGTAGGCTATGACCACCAATGTTTACAAGGGTCCCGCCGACAAAAGCAATATCACAGATCGAATATAACTTTCTAAGGATTCCTATTTTATCTACAATAATAACATCCACCTCATTTTTTAATGAGATTTTTTCAATATTAGAAAACTTTTCAAAAGTTAATTCAGAAGAAAGTACAAGGTTTTCAATATCCGCCACACGCTCTAAATGACGTGGAACAATAATTAATAGAGTTGAAGTTAATTTTTTAAAAACATCAATAATTATTTGATCTTCACCTTCACGAGTACTTCCAGCAACAAAAACTTTACGATTATTTAATAAAATTTGATTTTTTAAAGAGTTTTTTTCTAAATTAGAAAATTCTTCGAAAGAGATATCAAATTTTAGATTTCCTGTGATAAAAACATTCTCTTTTTTAGCTCCTAAAGAGATAATTCGTTCCTGATCAATTTGAGATTGCATACAAAAATTAGATATATTTTTAAACAGAGGTTTTAAAACCCAAGTTAATTTTTTGTATCGTGGATAACTTTTGTTTGAAATTCTACCATTGACAAGAAGAACTTTTCCTTTTTTAGAAACTTGAGATATAAGGTTTGGCCAAATTTCAGTTTCTATGAGCACAAGATAAGAGACATCAATAATAGTTAGTATTTTTTTAATAATAAAGATATCATCCAAAGGAAATCTAAGTACAGTTATCTGCGAATCTTTTGAATATTTATTCTGTGCCACTTCAAAACCGGTATCAGTGAAAACAGTAATCAATATGTTTTCTCTATAGGTTGCTTTTATTCTTTTAATTAAAGCGTCAGAAAGATTTATTTCACCAACAGATGAGCAGTGAATCCAAATATATTTTTCTCCCCTTTTTAAACAAGAAAAATTTTGAAAGAACCTTTTAAAAACAAAAATAAATTTCTTAGGCATAAAGATTAAAGAAATAAATAAAAATGGATATATAAATGCTCGTAGCAAATTATAAAACATTGATTAGCCTCCGATATTTCCCTTTATTAAATCAGAGATAGCTTTAGAACTTTCTTGAATAGTTAAAAAACTAGTATCTACCTCGATAGCATCTTCAGCTTTTTTTAAAGGACTCTCTTTTCTAGTGGAATCAATATGATCCCTTTCTAATATTCCTTTTAAAACAGTATTGAAATCTTCATTGATACCTTTTGATAGGTAGTCATTTACTCTTCTTTTAGCTCTTTCTTCAGCAGATGCGATTAAAAAAACTTTTAAGTCAGCATTTGGAAAAACAACAGTACCGATATCTCTTCCGTCTAAAATAACGTTCTTCCCTTTACTGATCTCTCTTTGAAGATCAACGAGTTTAACTCTAACAGCTTTTACAGCAGAAACAGGAGAAACAATATTTGTAACTTCTGGAGTTCTTATCTTTAAAGAAACATCTTCGCCATTTAAAAAGAAGGCATCTCCAATTATATCCATATTAATATTATTTAAAACATTTTCAACAGAGAGTTCATCGGTGTAATCTATAGAGTTTTCAAGAACATAAAGAGCAACCATTCTATACATAGCTCCAGTGTCTAAATATGTAAGGTCAAACTCTTTAGCGATAAGTTTAGCAATAGTGCTTTTTCCACTCCCAGCAGGGCCATCTAAGGCGACTATATAATTTTTCATAAGAATCCTCCGTTACGCTTTAATAAGAAGAGCTCTCCACTCTTTATCTCTTTTTATTTCAAGTATTTCCAGTCCTTTTTCTTCGACTTGCTTTACAATTTCTGGAAGCTTTTCATCGATTATACCAGAAAAAATAATAAGTCCATCTTTTTTAACAACTTTAAAAATATCTTTAAGAAGTAAAAGAATAACGTCGGCTAAGATATTAGCAACAACAACATCAAAGTGTTTATCCTTTACAATAGAGATTAAGTCGCCTAGGTGAACTTGTGCGATATCGTTTGATATATGGTTTAACACTAAATTTTCTTTAGTGGAATCAATAGCAAGTTCATCAATATCAGTTCCATATATTTCAGAAGCACCAAGTTTTTCAGCGGCAATCATAAGAATCCCTGAACCAGTTCCAACATCAATAACAGAATTACCCTGTTTAATATTATCTTCCATCAATTTTAGACAAAGAGATGTAGTTGGATGAGAACCAGTTCCAAAAGCTCTTCCTGGATCAAGTTCAATTACTAATTCTCCTTCAGTTGCTTCATATTCTCTCCAAGTAGGCTTAACTACAAATCTATCACTCACTTTTTCAGGATACAAGTATTTTTTCCAACTATTCTGATAATCTTCCTCTTCATACTCATAAAAATCAATTGAAAAAATAACATCATCTCTATCATTAAATCTTTCATCAAAAGTATTTTTTATCATATCATTTCTTCTTTGAGAATAAGGATTCATTGGAAAATATGCTGACACAGCATGGTCTACCATTAAAAATTTCTTTTCATCTTTATAAAAATCTAAAGGATTTTTAAATTTTAAAGGTTCATCTAGCTTTAAACCAGTTGCTCCAAAATTATAAAATATATCTGAAATCTCTTTCTGAGTTTCTTCAATATTATCACTATCAAATATAACTTTTATTTCAATAACTTTCATCATAACCTACCTAATTAAAAGATTCCTAACTCTATAAGAGAAAGGTTAATTCTATCTATTTTTATGCATTCACCGGTTTCATTATCAATCTCAATATCCAAACCATTAAGTCTTTCTTTTCCTTCAGCGACATCAAACTTTTGAGGGAGAGAAGTTAAAAATTTAGGGATTATGGACTCTTTTTTCATACCAATTATGCCTGAGTCTGAACCAGTCATTCCCACATCACTTATATAACCTGTTCCATCTAGTAAAATTTTATTATCAGCTGTTTGAACATGTGTGTGTGTGCCGTAAACAACAGAAACCTTTCCATCTAAAAAGTTAGCTAGAGCTAATTTTTCTGAAGTTGCTTCGGCATGAAAATCAATTATAATATGCTTACATTCTTTTCTAATCTCTTCCACCAGTTTATTCACAGTAGTAAATGGACAGTCTATAGGTGGCATAAAAACTCTTCCTTGAAGAGATATAACTGCAATTTTATTACCCTTTTTATCTTTTAAAATTGTATATCCTGTGCCCGGAACCCCTTTAGGATAATTGTATGGACGTAGGACTTTATTTGATCTATCTAAGTAGTCATAAATTTCTTTTTTATCCCAGATATGGTTACCACTTGTAATAACATCTGCACCCCAATCTAAGATTTCATCGCACAGTTTTCCAGTGATTCCAAATCCAGCAGCCGCGTTTTCCCCGTTAACAATTATAAAATCATATTGAGACTTATTTTTATCTAAAAAAGCCTTTAAAGTTTGTCTTCCAGGGTTTCCAACAACGTCACCGATAACTAAAACTTTCATTCTTTACCTCATTTCTATTATTTGTATTACCAGTGAATATTATAACATTTTTCACTAAAAATTAAAACTTAAAAAATAATATTAAAAAAACTAATTTCAAGTTGACATTTACACTAAAAAGGTATATTATAAGTTAACAATATAAAGAGGATTAGGAGTGAAGTGCTATGCTAACTAGAGAAGAATTTTTAAAAAAAATTGAGAAAACTGAAGAGGAATTAAAAGAAAAAGGATTTGAACTTATGTTTATCGGTGAAGTTGGTTATGGAGACGATGAAGATGACGGTTGGGATGTAGTTTATATAGATCCGAATAGATGTGTAGAGGTTGGGATGGGTTGTAAATGTGCTGTTGGAGGAACTCTTCACGATAAATTATAGAAATTACAAGCAGAGGTTGAACCTTTGCTTTTTTTTTTACAATTTTATTTTTTAGTTAATGGAAATATGTTATAATTCCATTATAATCATTTTAATGAGGAGTGAAAATGAAAAATAGTGGTATTGTAAAAGATAAAAAAGGAAATAAAATAACAATTTCAATGTATAAAGAGAGTGCATGTTCTCATTGTAATAAATGTAATGAGAGTGCAAAGATTACAAATAACTTTACATTGATATCTGATAGAAAAGATATTGAAATAGGAGATATTGTAACATTTGAAATGGAGGATAAGCAAGTTTTTAAAGCAGCGTTAATAGTTTATATTTTGCCATTAATAGCAATGTTTATTGGGTATTTTTTAGGAGATAAAAATGGATTTACAGAGGGACAAAATATAGGGATGTCATTTTTATTTTTAGTATTATCATTTTTAGGAATTTTTGTTTATGATAAAAAAGTTGTAAAAAATAGAATGGAAAAATCAGTAAAAATAATTGCGCTAGAAAAAAAGGAGAGGTAATAAATATGTTCAAAAAGGCAGGGATAATTTTTTTTATACTTTTTAAAATTTCATTGTCAGAGTTATTACAAGTAGATTATTCTAAAATTTTAAACAAAAATGGAAAAATTTTCGTCAAAGGATTAACTACTCCTTTGACAGGAATGGTAAAATATAGAAAAGATAGGGAGTTTTATAAAAATGGAATAGCAGAAGGGAAGTGGTTATCTTTTTATTTGAATGGAAAAATTAAATCAATTGAAAATTGGGAAAATGGACAGTTAAATGGTAAGTATATATTATATAATGAAGAAGGATATAGAATATTTCAAACATATTATTTAAAAGGAAAGGATCATGGACTTTTTAAATTATACCATGAGAATGGAACTCCTCATATAGTAGGAAGTTTTTACAATGGTCAAGCCACAGGAATTTGGAACTATTATAATGAAAAAGGAACCCTTACGGGGAAGCTGAATTATAATAAGCAACAACATTTTGATCAATCAAATCAGTGAGGAGAAACATATGAAAATAAAGCTGAATAAATACTTCAATAGCTCTGTTTTGGTAAATCCAGATAAAGCAAAAATATTTTGTGATAAACTAAAAGAGGTATTAAAAAAAGAGGAAGAAGTTGTTTTAGATTTTACGGGGATAAAAGTAACTACACTAGTTTTTTTATTTGTACTATTTACTAATTTGTGGAATGAATATGGGAAAGAATTAAATAATAAATTAATGATAAAAAATGCATCTGAAAATTTTTTTAATCAGTTATTATATTTGAAGAAAAATTATAAGAGTTTAAAAGAAAAGTACCTCGGAGTTCACAGTAATTTTGAAATAGCCTATATAGGATAATTGTTGACAAAATTACTAAAAAATGTTAACATAGGGCATAAAAGAAATTATATAATAAAGGGGTGCAATCACATGTTTTTTGAAGAAATACAAAATGAGATTTATGATAGTACTTTTGATGCAGTGTATTATGCATTATTAGAAGAATATAAAGAGGGTAGATTAACAATAGAGGCGTTGACTACTAATATAGAGGAGCAACAGCAAATATTACTTAATGGATTATTTGAAGGGGAAACGAAGTTTGCATATGCTAATGCAACTGTAGATGCCCACCAATATGCCTTTGCTATGATAAAAAAAGAATTAGTATAATACAAAAAGGAAGGAGTGGATATTATCCACTCCTTCCTTTTTGTAAACATTGTTGCGTTTTCGCGGTAAAAAACGGAACAGAACAAAAAAGGAAAATGTACCAAAAAAAAACTTGACATAATAGTGTTCTTATTATATACTAATGTTGAGACCGAATTTGATTGAATAGATCTATATACCCCCCAAAAATCTATTTTAATCTTTTTTATTTTTTAACACTCCCCCGTGTTATGAAAAAACCCTCCCCCCCAGGAGGGTTTTTTATTTGTCGATAAATAAAAAAATCGAAGTACATTCAAGTACTTCGATTTTTTTATAGAAAAGAAACAATAAGTGGTGCTATAAATATCGTAATTATTCCTGCAATTACAATTGAAAGTGCACTCATAGCCCCCTCAATTTCTCCCATTTCAATAGCTTTACTCGTACCAACAGCATGGCTAGATATACCTATACCTAGACCTTTGGCGATAGAGCTTTCAATCTTAAATAATTTTAGCATCATAGGTGCGAAAATATTACCTGTAATCCCAGTGACCATAATAGCGAAAACTGTTATAGAAGGAATACCACCAAGAATCTTACTAACCTCAATGCCGATTGGAGTCGTAATGGATTTAGGAACAAAAGAGAGTAAGATGACATCTTTAATTCCCAGTAACTCTCCGAGTAGAACAACAGATAAGATGGCTGTTATAGAGCCAACAATAGAACCTAAAAAAATAACTTTATAATGTTTTTTTAATGTATTTAATTCTTTATATAGGGGTATAGCTAAACAAACAGTTGCGGGAGCAATGAAAAATCCTAAGATATCTCCACCTTTGTTATAATAAGAAGTTGGGATATTGAATCCTTCCATAAATATAAAAATAATAATAATTGCAATAAAAATAGGATTTAAAATGGGAAGCTTAAATTTGTTGAAAAGATCTTTCCCTATTTTAAAAGCTAATAAGCTTATAAATATTCCAAAAAAAGCATTGTCAAAAAATAGTTCTTTCATTATTTTTTCCCCCTCATCATAAAATCAACGAATAAAGCTGTTATTACCATGGTAATAAGAGTAGTTAATACTAAAAGAAAAATTAATTTAAAAAAATCTACTTTCAATAAATCAATAACATCTAAAAGCTTAACACTGGGTGGAATAAAGGTAATAATCATATTAGCTATAAAAAACTCGCCAACATTCTTTATAGAGTCTAGTTTAACTATTTTAAAGCACAATAAGAGAAAGAGAATGATAAGTCCATTAACAGTTCCAGGGGTTGGAAGGTGAAAAACTTTCTCTAAAATAACACCAAAGTAATTAACAGATAAAATTATAAGAAATTCATATAACAAAATAAAACCTCCGATAGTTGTGTTAAAAATATTAAAAGAGGTGTTCAGTGAACACCTCTGTAAATTAGTTAGTCTTTTCTTTTCATTTGTGGGAAAAGGATTACGTCTCTGATAGATGGAGCGCCAGTTAAAAGCATGATCGCTCTGTCGATACCAATACCTAAACCACCAGTAGGAGGTAAAGCATATTCTAAAGCCTCGATGTAATCGTCATCAATAACAGCAGTAGCTTCATCATTTCCTAAAAGAGCTTCTTCAACTTGAGCTTCAAATCTTCCTCTTTGATCAGCAGGATCATTTAATTCAGAGAATGCGTTTGCATATTCTCTAGCATCGATGAATAACTCAAATCTATCTGTAAATCTTGGATTTTCAGAATTTCTTTTAGCAAGAGGAGATATTTCAACAGGATGTCCATAAATAAATGTAGGTTGAACAATATGCTCTTCACATTTTTGTTCAAAGAATTCATTTATAATATGACCGATAGTAGTCATGTGATCTGCAATTTGAACATGGTGAACTTTAGCTAAAGCTTTAGCTTCTTCAACAGTTAACTCTTGCCAAAAATCTGCTCCAGTGATATCTTTGATCATATCAACCATATGTATTCTATGGAACTTTCCTAAGTCAATCTCTTTGTTATTATACTCAATTTTAGTTGTTCCTAAAACCTCTGTAGCAAGATATTGGAATAGGTTTTCAGTTAAATCCATCATATCGTTATAATCTGCATAAGCTTGGTATAACTCCATCATAGTGAATTCAGGATTGTGTCTTGTTGACATTCCTTCGTTTCTAAAGTTTCTATTAATTTCATAAACTTTATCGAATCCACCGATAATTAATCTTTTTAAGTAAAGCTCAGGTGCGATTCTTAAATATAACTCCATATCTAAAGCGTTATGATGAGTGATGAAAGGCTTAGCAGCAGCTCCACCAACTATAGGGTGCATCATAGGAGTTTCAACTTCTAAAAAGCCCTTTTTGTTTAAGAACTCTCTAACACCATTTATAATTTTAACTCTTTTAATAAAAGTGTCTTTAACCTCTCTATTCATGATAAGGTCAAGATATCTTTTTCTGTATCTAGTTTCCACATCAGTAAGACCATGGAATTTCTCAGGAAGAGCTCTAACATTTTTTGAAAGTAGTTCAACATAAGAAACTCTTAATGTTAATTCACCCTTTTGTGTTACGAATAGTTTTCCTTCCACACCGATGATATCTCCTGCACCAAGTTTTTTAACTACAGTGTAAAGCTCCTCACCGATTTGATCTTGTCTTATGTAAACTTGTATTCTACCAGATTGATCTTCGATATGAGCAAAGACAGCTTTACCTTGCTCTCTAAATCCCATAATTCTTCCAGCAGTTTTAAATACTGTTTCAGACTCAGGAGAAGCTGATAAAAGATCTCCAACCATGAAAGCTTTATCGTATCTCTTTCCAAAAGGATACACCCCAAGCTCTTCAAGTTCTTTTACTTTTTCCCATTGCTCCATAACAAGACGTTCTTTTCCAACTCTGTCAAAGTATTTTTCCATAGTTTTTCTCCCTTTTTAAAATTTATAGTTTCAATAAATATATGCTACTTTTTCTTCCCCAGGTACTACTTGGGTTATTTTCTCTAGACTTTCTTAAATATTCTTTAGCCTTTTCTAAATTACCTTTTTTATGATAAATAACACCTAAATAATAATAAAGTTCAGAAGTATTTTCCTCTGGATTATCTATTTTCTCAAAATCTAAAAGCGCTTTATCATAGTTATTCATCGAAAAATATGTTTTTCCACGATAAAAATATGTTTTCGAATTGCTTTCAGCTTTGTTAAAGAATATCAAGGCTTCGTTATAGCTTTTACGGTTAAGTGCATCAATACCACTTGTGATATCTTTAGATGGATCAGAAGAAGTAAGTATTTCACTAGGATCTTGTTTAATCTGATTTTCTTTAGAAATTTGGGATAAAGTATTAAAAGGTAAACTCCCATTTGAGTTAGTAGGGATTAAAGAGTTAGTTAACTCAAAATCTCCACCACTTAAACTTAAATAGTAATTTCCTTTGTCAGAATCGCCATTTAGTTTGTATAGATTTCCTATTAAAGCTGCAAGTTGAGACTCTTGTGAATCACTATAGAATTTCTCTAAAAATTGCAGTTCGTCCAGTGTTGAGCTATTTTTTCTTTGAATAATTCTCATTATTTCGGTATTAAGTTTTAAATTATTACGGTTATAATCTAAATAGTAATTATTAATAATGAAAACACCGTCCCTAGAATTTTCTTCTAAAGTAAGAAGTTTTATTTTCTCATTTTCATTAAGTGAGAAGTTATCTTTTAAATATCTTATTTCTTTATTAATCAAAAGTTTATTATCATTTATTGCTCCTAAATCTAAGACCATAAAAGCTATGTCTTTTTGCTTACTATTTCTAGGAAAAGCAATAGAGTATAAATGGGCACTTTTTACTAATAAATCTAAATTCTTATTATTGTAGCTGTTTAAAATTATATCATAATTATCTTTCTCAGTAAAATCATATTTCAACTTATTTTTAATCTTTATAGTTCCTATATATGTAAAACCCTTATAAATTTCAGCAATATATTCACCTTGATATAAACTGTTAAATTTCAAACTATTTCCATTTATAGCAAAAGTGTAGTCAGTCTTAACAGGTGATGAGATAATTTTAACTCTGTCTGCATTGATATTATTAATTATAAGAGTTTCGCCAGCGTAGGTTTCCAATGTAGAGGAAATCTGCGATGGAAGATATTCTCTGATAGAATTAGTAGTTAAATCTCTTTGGATTAAATCATAGAGATAAGTAACACCAGATTCATTTAAATAAAAATCGGTTTGCTGTAAAACTGGATTCTTAACACTAGGTACAACGACTTTGTTTTTTTCAGGAAGTTGCATATCAAGATTAGAACAACTAAATAAAAGTAAAGTTGTAGCAGAAATTACAAATATTTTTTTCATTGATCCCTCCTTTAATAAAAAATAGAGCAAAGAGATTGCTCTATTATAACTTTTATTGTACTTCAATTATTTCAATTTCTAATTGATTTATCTCAACATTATTATCATATATAATATAGGTAATTGTCAACTTATTTTCAGAATAAAAATATTTTTTACAAAAAACATCAAAGTTTTTTGTAAAAAAAGAAGTATTATATAAAAAATTTGTTTTAGATTCTGGTTTGATAATAAGTTTACTTTGGACCTCTCCAAATTTAAAAATCTCAGTGAGTAAAGGAGATATCCTGATTTCACCTTGTCCATATTTATTATCGTAAGTAAAAATAGTTGTGTCACCAACAACTTCTTTTTTGGCAATCATCTTTTGTGAGATATTATCTCCAAAAGAATCGAGGCTATTTATTATTATTCTAGCCATTAATAGTAGTCCTTTTCATCGTCGTAGTCCATGTCGTAATAATCATCTTTATCGTATGAATCTTCACGATCATAGTACTCATCATCATCCCAATCGCCAATATCATCAGAGCCTAAATATTGATCTTTCCAAAAGTCTAGAACAGCATTAACCTCATTAGAATCATCTACAAATTGAAGATCATCATCATCTTCATCATATAAAAAAATGTAATTAATTCCATCGAAATCCTCAGTAATAAGGTATTCCTTGTCCCTAATAATAAGGTTTTCTAAGACTGTTAATTCAAACTCCTCGTCATCGAAAGTGTGATAAAAAGTTTCTCCTTGTGAATACATTGTTTCCTCCTAAATACTTTATAAAAATTTAAATTAAATGCTATTTGTGATATTTAGTATTTTTTATGATACTAAACCATCTATAAACTTGTTCTATTAAGATGAGTCTCATCAACTGATGAGGAAAAGTCATTTTTGAAAAACTGAGTTTTAAATCAACTATTTTTCGGATTGTGTCAGAGGTACCATAAGAACCTCCAATAATAAAGTTAATTGTGCTATCACCATTAACACCAATTTTTTCAATTTGAATTGCCATCTCTTCCGAAGAAAAATTCTTTCCTTGAATGTCTAGAAGAACCTTAAATCCTTTGTTTTTTTCTAAAGTTTCTAATATAGCTTTAGACTCTTTCTCAATGGAAATAGTTCTATTGTTATCATTTCCATCCTCTTTCAATTCAATTATTTTAAGTTTTCCAAATGCTTGAAGTCTTTTAGCGAACTCTTGAATTCCATCATTAATATATTTCTCTTTTATTTTACCTACACAGATTATATTTATATTCATTTTCTTTTAAATCCTTTCTCCATGTCCATTAAACTAACTTTGAAAGTTATAGGTCTGCCGTGAGGACATGTAAACTCTCCAATTTCGTGTAACTCTTTTATTAATTTTTCCATTTCATAGATAGATAATTTTTCATTTGCTTTTATAGCACCTCTACAAGACATGGAAATAATCATATTTTCAATAACTTCATTTTTAGATTTGACTTTTTTCAAACCATTTAGAACTTCGAAAAAAATGTTTTCAAAGGAATCTTTTGTGGGGAAATTAGGTACAGACCTAATTAAGAAATCATTTTCATTGAATTGATCTATCTCAAATCCAAAATTTTCAAAGTAACTACTTTTTTCTTTGAAAAGCTCACTTTCTTTTAAAGAAAGTGTAACTTTAATCGGAACTAAAAGATGCTGGGAAGATATTTTATGATAAGTATATTGTTTTTTAAGTTTTTCATATAAAATCCTCTCATGAACAATGTGCTGATCATAGATAATTAATTCTTTATTCTCCTCAACAAGGATAAATGTATCTGAAAACTGACCAATAATTTTGAAATGCGTAGAAGCACATTTTTTTTCAGCCTCGACATTTCCGGCTGGTTTAATTTTATTTTGCTCCTCAACATCTGGAGTGAACTGAGTTGTTTTTAAAATCAATTCAGTTTTATTAGATATATTATTTACTGGCTTGATTTCAGTATCAAAATTAAATGAATTAATTTTAACGGGATTAGCTTGAATATCATTTTCTAAAGAACTTTGTTCTTTTTTATTTGGCTTGATAGAGTTCAGATTTTTATTAACAATAAATTCCTCATCTATCTTTATATCATTTATTTTAAAAAATTCAAGATTTTTCTTTTCTTTTACCTCGAAATTATTGAAGTTCATAGAATTTTTTTTAACCTCAATAATGCCTGTAGTAAAATTTTTATCGTCATTCAAAACGTTCACAATCTCATCGTAAACATCCTGGTAAATTTGCCTTTCATCAGAAAATTTGATAATCTTTTTTGAAGGATGAACATTGACATCGATAGTTTTAGGATCAACCTTGAAATCAATAATAGCAAAAGGGTATTTGCCTTTCATCAATTTTGTATAAAAACTATCTATAATGGCCTCTTCTATAATTTTAGCTTTCACAGGCCGACCATTGACAAAAATAAAAATTGAGTCCTTAGTAGAACGAGTTAAAGATAGATTGCCGATATATCCAAAATCTACTTTCTTTAGATTTTTTAATACTGATACTCCGAAAATTTCTAAAATAGTATTCTCAAGACCATTGCCACTAGTTCTAATGGATTCTTTTCCATCTATAGTAAGAACGATAGAAACTGTAGGATTAGCAAGAGCCTCTTGTAAAACAATCTCTTTTATACGGATATTTTCAGTAGAATCTTTTCTTAAAAATTTTAATCTGGCGGGAGTATTAAAGAACAGATCTTTTATAGATATTTCAGTTCCGTTACTTTTAGTAATTTCTTTAAGGGTTGTTATCTTTCCCGCGGAAATATTTATAGAATGACCGTTGGCATCCATGCTTCGTTTAGTGGATATAACCATTTTTGAAACAGCAGAGATAGATGAAAGTGCCTCTCCTCTAAATCCATAAGTATATAAATTGAAAAGATCATCTTTGGATGAAATCTTACTTGTGGCATGTCTTTCGATACAAAGAAGTAAATCCTCACGAGACATTCCCTTTCCATCATCTATAAACTTTAGATTTTTTCCACCATCTTTGATATCAACCTTAATGTATTTACTACCCGCATCTAATGAGTTTTCTAAAAGTTCTTTAACCAAGCTAGCAGGGTTCTCAACAACTTCACCAGCTGCAATCATATTAGAAAGAGATTCATCTAAAATTTTAATAATGCCCAAAATGTCACCTCCATAAGAAATTATAACATTATTTATTATTATACAGATTTCAAATAATTTCAACTATTTTTTTATAAAATATAAATTTTATAGTAAAAATTAATATGATATAATGAAATTATTAATGAAAATGGAGGGGGAAAGTGAGATATTTGATTATGTTATTTTTCATGGGAATACTATTTATACAAAGCTTTTCATACAATATAGATGATTACCTTTTTTTTGATAAAGCTTTAAAAGCTAATGAAAAAAAAGACTTTAAAGAAAGTGAATTTTTTTATAAGATATACGAGAGGAATTATAAAGATTCCTATCCATTGACGAGTAATTACGCTAAGTATTACATAGCTAAAAATTATATGGATTTAGGAAAATATGAGGAAGCAATATTGTACTTTAGTAGAGCCGTGTATGTTCCGGAAGAATTTGTTAAACAAAAAACGAAAAAAACTAATTTTTTTCAGTATAGACGTGACTATTATGTGGGAGAAATATATTTAAAATTGAACAATCATAAAAAAAGTAACGAGTTTTTAGAGCGATTAGTAACGGATTATTATGATCCCAAATTAACACCGTATGAAATAAAAGCTTTGAATCTTTTAAGAATAAAAAATCCTAAATATGAGTTCATATATAGGATGAAATATAAAGGTGATTTTTCAGTTATTGACAAACTTAATTCTTCTGAATTAGAGGGGCTGAGTAAATATTTCTTTGAAAAAAAAGAGTATAAAAAAACTAAAATTATTTTGGAAAAGTTGTATAATATTTCAGATAAAAAAAGAGATATTGAAATAAGATACTTGGAAACATTATTAAAGTTGAATGAAAATAAAAAAATTATAGAATTTACACAAGATAAGACAGATATGAAATTAATTTTTATAAGGGCTGTTGCATACGAACAAGCAAAAGATTATTCAAGAGCTCTATATAATTATAATCTTTTAAACCAAACAGATTATCAAGACAGAGCTATGTATAGAACAGCTAGAATTTATTTTAAATTGGAGGAGTATAAAAAAGTTAAAAATATTTTAGAAAAGATAATTTCTAAAAATGAAAAAATAGATGAATTGATGCTAGATGTTTATGTGAAATTAGAAAATAGGAGTAAATTTTTAAAGTTTTATGAAGATTTTAGAAGTAAATATCCTGAAAATCCTAAATTGGGTCTATATTATATGATATATACAAAGTTGTTAAATAATAACCAACAACCGTGGGATATGGCAAATTATAGCATATTTTTTACAAGTAACTATGCGGTAAGAAATTATATTGATTCTTTGGAAAATTTCAACTTGGAAGAAACATTTAAAGAAAAAATTTTAAAAAGTGCATTGACACAAATAGGAGAATTGGGAAATTCAGAATTATTAGATTTAGCAACTAGAAGCAAAAACTTTGATTTAGATATAGATACTGTAAGAGATAAAATAACAGTTATTGATAGTTTCGCAAAAAGTAGTTTCTATAAAGAGGCCTTTGAAAAATCTAAAAAATATAAAAGAGATATGTATAGATATCGAAATTTACTACATAATATTTACCCAAAATATTATTGGAATGAAGTTGAGAGTGCTAGAAAGAAAAATTTAATTCCTCAATCTTTAATTTATACAGTTATGTACATAGAAAGTGGATTTGATAAAAATAACGATAAGTTTGATAGAATTGGACTTATGGGAATTCCTTTAGAAGGTATACTAGAAAAAGAAAAATATTTTGATCCACAGGAAAATATAGAGCTTGGAACAAAATTGTTAAAACAAAGTTATGAAAAAAATAATGCTATGATTTTAAAAACACTTATAGATTATCTATATGGTGAAACTGTATTGAAAAGTTTAAATTTTGAGTTAGATGGGGATTTGAAGTTGGAAACAGTCGGTGATGATAAATTACAAAAAGAGATAGAGGAGATTGTCTATACATATGCTTTTTATAGCGCAATATACAATTAAAAAAAGGAGAAAAAATGAGAAATACTAGATGGGTTTATAAGTCAGAAGATTTCGTACCAAACGGTATAGAATTGGATAAAGATATAGTGCAAATATTGTATAATAGAGGCGTTACTGAGCGTGAAGAAATTGATTTTTTTATAAATGGAACATTAGAAAACCTCATGAATCCAAGTGAATTTTCAGATGTAGATAGAGCTGTGGATAGGATACTTATGGCTAAAAGCAAAAATCAAAGCGTTTGGATTTATGGTGATTATGATGTAGATGGAATAACTTCGACATCTCTTTGCTATTTGGCTTTGCAAGAGATAGGAATAGATGTAAAATACTACATACCATTAAGAGATGAAGGGTATGGTTTGAATAAAGAAGCTTTAAAATATATACGTGATAGTGGTGGAGATCTAATAATAACTGTAGACTGTGGAATATCATCAACTTTAGAAGTGGAATATGGAAACTCTTTAGGGATGGATTTAATAATAACAGATCATCATGAGATAAATAATGAATTGCCTCCAGCGTTTGCAATTATAAATCCTAAAAGAAAGGATAATAAAAATAGTTACAAATATTTTGCAGGTGTAGGAACTGCATTTATGTTATTGTTGGCACTATATAAAAAAATGGATAGGAAAACGGAAATTTATAAATATTTGGATATAGTAGCTATAGGAACAATTGCAGATATAGTGCCTTTAAAAGGGGAAAACAGGCTGTTGGTGAAAAGAGGTTTGGAACTATTAAAAAGTAGTAAGCGGCTAGGATTAAATATGCTTATGAAAAAATTATATGAAAATCCTATGGATAAAAAATTTGATACGTATGATGTTGGTTTTATAATAGCACCCATATTTAATGCTGCTGGGAGGCTAGAGGATGCCAAAATGGCAGTAGAACTATTTGTCAGTGATTCACATATAGTGTGTGATAACTTAATATATGATTTGATAATGAAAAATAGTGAGAGAAAAGAGATACAAGAAAAAATATTACAAAGAGTTATTGAAAAAATAGAAAAAGAAAAATTGGATGAAGAAGCGGTTATTGTTGTTGCAGAAGAGGGGTTTCATCATGGAGTAATAGGAATAGTAGCATCTAAAATTTTAGATAAATTTTATAAACCTACAATAATTATGGAGATAAAATCAAAAGAAGGGATAGCAACCGCTTCTTGTAGAAGTACTGAAGCTTTTAATATGATAGAGGCCTTAAATACAATGAAAGATATTTTTATAAAATATGGTGGACATGCGGGAGCTGCTGGGTTTTCAATAGAGATAGAAAAAATAGCAGAATTTTCAAAGAGGATAAATGAATATGCAAAATTTAACCTGAGTGATGAAGATAAAGAAAAGCCTATAAAAATTGATTGCGAACTGTCGTTGGTAAAGATATCATACGATTTGATGGATAAACTTTCTCTTTTAGAACCATATGGATTTGGAAATCCATCTCCTATGTTTACTTTAAAAAAGTGTAAATATTCAAATTTTAGAGCTATTGGAAAAGAAAAAAACCATTTGATGATGGATTTGATAAAAAATGGTGTAGAGATAAAAAATTGTGTTTGGTTTAATAGTAGCGATATGTTACAAGAAATTTTAAATTACGAAGAGTTAGATGTGGCTTTTAAATTGAAAATGGAAGTCTATAAGGACAAGTATCAATATAAAATTTTTATTGATGATGTAAAACCTGCTGGAGAAAATGAAAATAAATTTAAAGAGAATCAAGACTTGTATGACTTGAAGTATCCTATAAAATCTGTTTTTTATACGCGTAGAGATGTAGAAAACGAAAAGTTAAATTTAAGTTTTGTGAGTGGAGATATCTTAGTAAATATAGGAAGAAATACTGCTGGATTTTTAGATAATCAAACGAAGTTAATATTGAAAAGATTGAGAGATGACTATGGAATAAACTTTAGATTAGAAATTGATAAAGTTGTAAAAAAAGATGAAAATTATAATGTTCATCTTTTGATTTATAAAGACGAAACTTTTAAAACGTTCTCTATAGAGGCAGGAGCTATATTTAGAGAGATAAAAAAATTCTTGATTGGGAATTTAGAATACAATACAGTGCAAAAAAAAGTTTTGAAAAGTATATTTAAAGATAAAAAACAAACTATTGTAAAAATAGGGAAAGATAGAGGATTAAAAACAATAATAAAGACAATTGAATTATTTCATAGAGCTTTAGGAAAAAATATTTTGGTAGTAAATGATAAAAATGTATGGGTACAAGGATATGATTTTTATATATATATGGGGAGTAATTTTGATGATGAAGTAAACAGTTATAACTTAGTTATAACTGATGGGGAGCATTACAAAGACGGGTATATAAATATAGAA
Source organism: uncultured Cetobacterium sp. (assembly GCF_947072685.1). Taxonomy (GTDB): domain Bacteria; phylum Fusobacteriota; class Fusobacteriia; order Fusobacteriales; family Fusobacteriaceae; genus Cetobacterium_A. Next base: position 117,363 of record NZ_CAMTIK010000003.1, read on the forward strand.
GATGTTTATAAAATACCAGAAAATATTGAAATTGTTCGAGAACAAGAGCTTTCTAATTATAAAAAAATATATAGTAAGAAAATATCGGATAGTGATAAATTAAAAATAATAGAAGGTGTGAATAGAGGAGAAAAAATATTTGCAACCGAGGATATAAAAGTTATATTTTAAAAAAAAAAGATACAACTTGTAGGAAAAGTAAAATAAATTTTGAAGAACAGGGAGAAGAAATATTTCCCTGTTTTTATTTTTTATTTAAATAGGGTTAAGGAGGAGTGTAGAATGCAAGATGATAAAAAATTGGGAGTTATAACCCTTGCAGGATTAGTAATTAGTGCAATGATAGGAGGGGGTGTCTATAATTTGCCACAAAATATGGCACAAGATGCTTCAGCAGGAGCAGTTATAATTGCATGGGTAATCACAGGGATTGGAATGTGGTTTTTAGCAAAAACATTTAGTATATTGTCCAATGTTAGACCAGAAGTAACATCAGGAATTTATGGATATGGAGAATTAGGTTTTGGTAAATTTTTGGGATTTCAGGTTGCGTGGGGATACTGGATATGTAATATTTTTGCAAATGTAGGATATGCAATACTACTGATGGATTCATTCAATTATTTTTTTAATCCATATTTTGAAGGTGGAAATAATTTGTTGTCAATAATATGTGGTTCGATAGTAATTTGGATTATGTATTTTGCTGTTATGGCGGGAGTAAAACAAGCTACATTCATTAATAATATCGGTGTTGTAGGGAAATTAATTCCGTTAGTATTATTTATAGTTGTGTTGATATTTAAGTTTGACTTTTCTGTATTTACAACCAATTTTTGGGGAGAAAAAGTTATACCAAGTCTTTTGGATAAAGATTTAGGTGGTGTTTTTCCACAAGTAAAAAGTACAATGCTAGTTACTTTATGGGTATTTATAGGAATAGAGGGAGCAGTTGTAATTTCAAGTAGGGCAAGATCACAAAAAGATGTTGGAAAAGCAACAGTTATAGGGTTTTTGGGATGCTTGATAATGTATGCTCTATTGTCTCTTTTACCTTTAGGGATATTATCTCAAGGGAATATATCAAGTATGGCACCTCCATCGACTGGACCAATTTTAGCTCATATAATAGGAGATTCAGGGAATTGGATTATGAATCTAGGTGTAATTATAGCTTTGTTAAGCTCTTGGTTAGTATGGACAGTAATGTTGGCATCATTACCATATGAAGCTGCTAAAGCCGGAACATTTCCAAAAGCTTATGCTGCAGAAAATAAGAATGAGTCACCTTCATATTCATTATTGGTATCATCTATTTTGATGCAAATATGTATGATTGTTGTTTATTTTTCTGATAATGCTTGGAATTTGATGTTGAGCATAACAGGAGTTATGATTTTACCGTGTTACTTTGTATGTACATTGTATCTTTGGAAGATGTCAAAAAAAGATGGGGACTATCCAACAGGGACTCCAATAAAAAGAGAAACAGCCCTGTTGACAGGTGCGTTAGGAAGTATATATGCAGGATGGTTAGTTTATGCAGCTGGATTAAATTATTTTTTAGTAGCGGGAATAATATATGCATTAGGTATTCCTGTGTTTAGAAAAGCAAGATTAGAATCTAATGATGGTGAGCCAATATTTACATGTGGAGAAAAAATATTTGCAGGAATAATTTTATTTGTTGGAGTAGTAGGTGTTTTTTATACAGTGGCAAACTATAAAGAGTTGTTAGGATAAGTTGAGGAGGAGTATTTAATGGAAAAAATAATTTATGGAACAGGAACTAAAGTAGTTGTATTCAAAGAAGGTGTGAAAGAAGGAACTGAAATTGGGAATAGAATAGAGTGTCTGATGGATGAACTTGAGAGAAGGTGCTTGGGAGTTTATACTTCTGAGTGCTATGAAGACCTACAAGATGTTATAAGTTGTGATAAATCAATAGATTGTTTACTATTGTCTTGGCCAAATGAAAGAGAAGAGAAAGAAGCGATAGAAGTAATAAAGAAATTGCATGAAAATCAAGAAGGGGTTCCAGTCTTCTTATTGACACATAAAGCGGATGCTCTTGAAAAAATGAGCAGAGAGGTTTATGAAAATGTTGAAGAGATAATTTGGTTGCTTCAAGAAGAAATTGTTTTTTTAGGAGAGAGAATTCAAAGAGCTGTAGAAAGATATAATGATGAATTACTGCCACCTTTAACAAAAGCTATATTTAACTATAATAAAATAGCAGAATATTCGTGGGCTGCACCTGGTCACCAAGGGGGTGTTGGTTTTACAAAAACAGCTTTGGGAAGAAGATTTTTTGATTTTTATGATGAAAATCTATTTAGAACAGATACTGGAATTGAAAGAACAACTATTGGGTCTTTGTTAGATCATACAGGGGCATTTTTAGAAGGTGAAAAATTAGTGGCTAAAATATTTGGGGCAGATAGATCATACAATGTTTTGGTTGGAACATCGGGGTCAAATAGAACTATAATGCAAGCGGTATTGACAGATGAAGATATAGCCTTGGTAGACAGAAATTGTCATAAATCGATAGAACAGGGATTGATGATAACTGGAGCTAAGCCAGTATATATGAAACCAACAAGAAATCGATATGGAATAATAGGTCCTATATTACCAGAAGAAATGACTGAAGAAAATGTACAAGAAAAGATAAAAATAAGTCCTTTAGTTCCAGAAAAATATAAGAATAATAATCCTGTATATACAGTGGTAACAAATTGTACATATGATGGGGTTTGTTACAATGCTAAAAATGTAGAAAATATATTTCAAAAATATATTGAACGTATACATTTTGATGAGGCATGGTATGGGTATGCAAAATTTAATGAAATGTACAAAGACCATTTTGCGATGAGAGGGGATGCAAAGGATTATAAAGGCAATGCGACAGTTTTTGCAACTCATTCTACACATAAACTTCTGAATGCTTTATCTCAAGCTTCATATGTGCATATGAGACAAGGTAAAAATCCAATAGCAGAAGAAAGATTTAATCAAGCATATATGATGCATGCAACAACATCCCCATTATATGCAATAGCTGCATCAAATGAGGTTGGAGCAGCTATGATGCAAGGAAAAACAGGGAAATATTTAACAGATGAAGTTTTAAAAGAGGCAATAGAATTTAGAAAAATGGTAGCAAAATATCATAAAGAGTATGCTCAAGAGGGAGAATGGTTTTTTAAACCTTGGAATGCAGAAACTGTAAAAGACCCAAAAACAGGGAAGGTTTATAATTTTGAAGATGCTTCAACAGAGCTTTTGATGAGAGAACAGAGTTGTTGGGCAATGAATCCGGGTGAAGTTTGGCATGGATTTGAAGGGATTCCAGAAAATTGGATAATGTTAGATCCAATAAAAGTTAGTATCCTAGCTCCGGGAATGAAAGATAATGGTGATATGGATGAAAGAGGAGTGCCGGCTCAATTAATTTCATACTATTTTTCAAAATATGGAGTTGTACCAACAAGAACGACAGATTTTCAAATAATGTTCTTATTCTCAATGGGAATAAGTAAAGGGAAATGGGGAACCTTATTAGATTTATTGGTTTCGTTTAAAAAAGAATATGATAACAATACATCGTTAAAAAAAATATTTCCAGAATTGGTTGCTGGAAGAGATGAAAGATATGGCGATTTGGGAATGAAAGATCTAGGAGATGAAATGTTCGAGTATTTGAAAGAACATAATTTAGGAAAGTATTTAAATGAGGCTTATTCAACTCTTCCAGAGCAAATAATGACTCCAAGAGAAGCGTATAATAAAATTGTGAAAAATGATGTCGAATTAGTTCCGGCTAGTAAATTAGAAGGAAGAATATCTGCGAATGCAGTTATCCCATATCCACCTGGAATTCCAATGTTGATGTCTGGAGAAAGTTTTGGTCAAGAAAATAGTGCTCAGATATCTTATTTAAAAGCACTAACAACTTGGGATGAGAAATTCCCTGGATTTGAACATGAAACAGAAGGAACAACAGTTGAGAATGGAGAGTATAATGTTCTTTGTATAAAATAATATTGGTGGTGATATCATGTATAAAGAGATTGCGGTAAAAATAAGAGACTCTTTAAAAAAAGTATGGTTTTATCATATAGGAGTAGGTTTGGTATTTTTAGTGTACTCAGCTAGCGTGATAATCACTGATGGAGTTATGCTAGGGAATGTTTTAGAAGGATTAGGATTCCTATTTTTATTAACAGGAATAGGAAACATTCTCTATTCATTTTCAGGAATAGATGATATAGAGTTTCATTGGGGTGAGATGCTATTCTGGGGAGTTATCGAAATATTTTCAGGATGGATTATACTGACCAAAAAAATGGAAATCTTTGAAGTTTTTCTTATAGAAAGTGTAGGTGGAGTTATTAGAAGAGCGACATCTGCAGAGTTAGAAATAAAAGGGTATTTAATAATTTTCTATATAGGAACTTTTCTAACATTTAGAGGGATAAGTCATTTGGTGACAAAAGTATATAGTTTAGGATTAATGGAACAAAAAAAAAGAGTTATTTTTATAAAGTGGCTATTAATATTAGATGGATTTTTAGATTTCATCTTCGGAATAATAATAGTGGTCAGCATGTATTTAAAACCAGAGTTGTTTAATTATATATTGTTTTTATATATTGGTTTTAGCTCTGTTGTTTTGATTTTGTTCGGATGGAGTTTAAAGTATTTGATGGAACAACAAGTTTAAAAAAATAGAGTCCAACTTTATTAAGTGGACTCTGTTTTTTTATTAACTATTTTCAGCGTTAAAATCATCTAATTTTTTGTATAACATTAAAGCAGCTGTAGATAGCAACTTATCTTTTATGAATTCGTTGTTTGGATCTTCAAAATAATCTGTAGCGATAAGAGTCGCTAAACCATGTCCAAAAAGCCAACAATCTAAGAAAAGCTCATGTTTAAATTTAGTTGGTAAATTGTTAAATCTTTCATCTTTTTCCATTTCAACTTTGACTAAATCTCTGAATTGTTTTAACAACTTTCCATAAGAGTTATCTCTTAAAAAAATAGATTTAAAAAGTTGTTTTTCTTCTCTAGCAAAAGTGCAAAGGCCAATTCCACTATTTAAAAAAACCATGTCTGTTTCGGGTTTAACAACGTAATCCATAAAAATTTGTTTAGCTCTTTCAATGAGGTCGGTCTTCAGTTCGTCCATAGAGGAATAGCAGCTATATATAGGAGCTGGTGAACAATTTAAGGCTTTGGCTAAATTTCTAGCAGTAATATCATCCAATCCGTGTTTTTCAAACATTTCGAAAGCTTTTGCATGTATCTGCTCTTTTTTAAAAATTGCTTTTTTTGGCATTAATTCCTCCTGAGTTTAGTGAGAACTAAAACTTTTTAACAAAGTTTATTCCAACACTAGATATTTCTTTTTCATATTTGATATTTTCTACAGTTCTACTATCGTAGAAGTAGTGGTTGTAAGCAAGAGTCCACTCTGTAGTCTCATCTTGTTTAAATTTGATACCTGTCCCAACCATTTTAGAATCTAAAGCATATTCAGTTGCGGCAAAACTCTCGTCTGGAGCTCCAGTATCGGCGTAGTTAAATCCAACAAGCCAAGCGAATCTGTCGTTCATCCAATACTCAGAACCAACTGATATTTCCCAACCGTTTTTATAATCCACATTCATACCTTCAACTCTGTCCATAGTTGCAGATTCGTTGAAGTAATAGTTTCCACCAACAAAAGTTGTCCATTTGTCTGTCATTTTGTATGACGCTCCTAAAGCAGCTAATGCGGGGATATCTCTTCGAGTTTTTAATCCATCTTTATAAACTGGGTATTTATTTAAGAGTGTACTAGCAATAGGGTTAGTTTTATCGTATGTAGCTTTTGTTTTAAAATCTAGTTTAACTTTTGTATCATATCTAAAACCAATATTTAACTTTTCTGTCGGCGCATAGTTAAGCCCAAGTTGTGCTCCAACACCAAAAGCTGTTCTTTCAGCATCGATAGAGGCACCTTCAGTTTTAAGTAAAAATTGTCCCAATTCATTAGTTTTAGCATCTGCTTTCAAATCTCTTTTACCATAAATTCCCCTTATAGCAACAGAAGCAGACCATTTATCTGTTAGATTATAAGCCTTACCAAGAGTAGTCTGTCCATACATGTTAGAACCCTCAACTTCAGCATTTTCTAAAAGTTTGTTTCCATCCATCCCACCTAATATTAGAGGTATACTATTTTTATACTTAAGAGAAGCTCCACCTGCTGCTCCACCTAATGTCCAGAAATATGCTCCATCGTCAGTTTTTTTATAAAGTGCTAAATTTGGAATGGGAGATGATAAGTCTGTGGAATAATTTTTTCCAGCAGCTTCCATATTTTGATCCCCAAAAGCATATTGAAGGCCACCTACAAAATAAGTCCCGTTCTCTAATCTCATAAGTCCAGCAGGATTGAAGTACACAGATGTTCCGGTATTGATAGCACCTTGTTGTGCAGGGTTTCCGCCATATTCAGCAGAATAGTTTTGGATAATATCTATAGATGCTCCCAAAGTGGAAACACTTAAACTAGCCATGATAGCTAAAAATGGTATTTTTAATTCTTTCATAAATAAAAAACCTCCTAGTATTTTGTAAATTACTAGTGTAATATAACACATGTTTTTAACAATTACAAGTGTTTTTTATGAGGTGTAAGTATTGAAATCCATTATAGTGTTTGCTTTTTAGGATGGAATATTTAGAAAAATCAATAGTTGGGAAAAAAATATTCCCCTTAAAATCTCCTTCAATAATAGAGAGATGAATCTCGTCTATTAAAGGTAAGAAGATATTGTAAATAAAACTTCCGCCGATTATAAAAATTTTTTTATTATCTTTTTTTGAAATTTGATTAGCAAAATTTAAAGCCCCATCAGGAGTGTTAAATGTAAAGATACCATCGTGTCTAAAGTTTTTATTTTTTGTTAATATTACATTTACACGGTTCGGAAGAGGGCGACCTATTGATTCAAAAGTTCTTCGCCCCATTATAAGAATTCCATTTGAAGTAATCTCTTTGAAAAGTGATAAATCTTCAGGAATGCTCCAAGGTATCTGGTTGTCATATCCAATAAGATTGTTTTTATCCATTGCTACAATCAAAGACAACATAATTATTCACCAAAATTAAAATCATTTTGTCTAAGCGCTTCATAAAGAACGATAGCTGCTGAGTTAGAGAGGTTTAGAGATCTTCCCATCTTTATCATTGGAATAGTTATGCATGTTTCTTGATTAGCTTCTCTTATATCTGCTGGAATTCCACGAGATTCAGGTCCAAAAACTATAAAATCATTTGGATTGTATTTAACATCTGAGTATTTTTGGGTTGTTTTTGTTGTTGCAAAATAGAAGTTAGATTCAGGGTATGCAGCTCTCAATTCTTCATAATTTTCCCAAACTTTTAAATCTATTAATTCCCAATAATCAAGTCCAGATCTTTTGATTTGTTTTTCGTCGAGAGAAAAACCTAGAGGTTTGATAAGATGGAGAGTTGTGTTTGTTAAAACACAAGATCTACCTATATTTCCTGTGTTGTATGGTATTTCAGGTTCCATTAGAACTATATTCATAATATATCCTCCTAAATATAAAAATATTAAATTATATATAATTTTATCACAAAAACAATTAAATTTAAAATATTAATTGAAGAGTTCCAAAGTAATAAGATATAATAAAAATAAAAATATTTAAGGAGTTGTTAAAAACATTATGTTAAGAAAAATTACAAGAATATTTAGAAAAGATAAAGATGTAAAAATTCAAAATGGTGAAGTTGACATAAAAGCGTTGAGAGAGAAAGCAGAGAATTATTATAAAAATAGAGATTTTTATTGTTCTGAAGCTGTTTTAAAGACTTTAAAAGATGCGTTTGATGCACCATATGGTGATGACATTGTAAGATTAGCCTCTGGATTTCCTGTAGGAATGGGAAATGGGTGTACTTGTGGAGCTGTAAATGGGGGAGTGATGGCTATAGGGATGTTCTTTGGAAGAGGGAAGGCTGGAGGACCCGAAGTGAAGAAAAGTATGGAGTTAACAAAAGAACTTCAAATAGAATTCACTAAAAAAAGAAAAGTTTGTTGTTGTAAAGTTTTAACAAAAGGAATGGAGTTAGGAAGTAAAACTCATATAAATCATTGTGTAGAAATAACGGGAGAATTAACAGAAATGACAGCAAAAATTTTGGCAAGAGAATTGGGATATAAAGAAAAAAAATAAAAAATAAAAAAGTTGTTGACGAAGAGTGGAAGTTGTGGTACTATTATCTTCGTCAGCAGCAAACAGTGCAGCTGATGAAGAAGGACATTAACAACCGAATAGAGAAAATAGTCAGAAAGTTGCGGAAGCAACA
>NZ_CAMTIK010000004.1 GCF_947072685.1 uncultured Cetobacterium sp.
AATTGAAAAGTATTGTTTTATCAATGAGTTCATAAATTTTATGGGCTCATTTTTTTACGATTACAAGACATAAAATGCTATAATTGTTTTAAAAACATAAAAAATATACAATAAAAACTATTGACAAAAATAAAAAAAAGTAATATTATTCTTGTATACAAGTAATACAAATTAAATTATTGGAGGGAATATGAAGCCTTTTATGGATAAAAATTTTCTACTGAAAAATGATATAAGTAAAAAATTATATTTTGATTTTGCTAAAGAAAGTCCGATATTTGATTATCATTGCCATCTTAATCCAAAGGATATAGCTGAGAATGTAGGGTATGATAATTTAACTCAAATCTGGTTATATGGGGATCACTATAAGTGGAGAGCTATGAGATCAAATGGAGTTGATGAAAAATATATAACTGGAGACGGGACAGACTATGAGAAATTTTTAGCATTCGCAGAAACGATGGAGTATGCTTATGGAAATCCTATTTTTCATTGGTCGCATTTAGAGCTAAAAAGATTTTTTGGAATAGAAGAGGTTTTAAATAGAAAAAATGCTAAAATTATTTGGGATAAAGCTAATGAACTCTTGAAAACAGAAGCGTTTAGAGCCAAGAAACTGATAGAAAATTCAAGAGTTAAAGCTCTTTGTACAACAGATGATCCAGTAGATTCTTTAGAGTATCATCTAGAAATTTTAAAAGATGGAGATTTCCATGTGAAAGTATTACCAACTTTTAGACCAGATAAAGCTGTTTTTATAGAAAAAGATGGGTATCTAGATTGGATATTTAAATTGGAGAAAGTATCTGAGATAAAAATAGATAGTTTTTCAAAACTAATGAAGGCTTTAGAATATAGAGTAGAATTTTTTAAAAGTGTTGGTTGTGTTGTGACAGACCATAGCATAGAGGAACCGTTTTTTATTTTAGATAGAGAAAATCAGATTGAAACTATATTTAAGAAGGTTTTATGTGGAGAAAAAATTTCAAAAATAGAGATTGATATATATAAAACAAAGCTTTTTATCGAACTGGGAAAAATATATCATAAGAATGAACTGGCAATTCAAATTCATATGGGAGCTTTAAGAAATAATAATGATAGAATGTTTGATAAATTAGGAGCGGATGTGGGGTTTGATTCGATAGCAGACTATAACTATGCAGCCAGTTTATCTAAAATTTTAAATGAACTGGAAAGAGAGAATAAGCTTTCAAAAGCAATAATATATTGTCTAAATCCTAAGGACAATGAAGTGCTAGGGACTATGATTGGAAATTTTCAAAACAGTGATGCTCCAGGTAAGATTCAATTTGGCTCTGGCTGGTGGTTTAATGATCAAAAGGACGGAATGATTCGCCAGATGACAGCATTGTCACAACTAGGATTACTTAGAAGGTTTGTAGGAATGCTTACAGATTCGAGAAGTTTTTTATCGTATACAAGACACGAATATTTTAGAAGAATTCTTTGTAATTTAATTGGAACTTGGGTTGAAGAGGGAGAAATCCCTTATGACGAAGAGATACTTGGGGATATGATAAAAGAGATTTGTTATGAGAACGCAAAAAATTATTTTAAGTTAGATATATAGGGAGGAAAAGTGAAGTTATCGTTTAGATGGTATGGAGAATCAGACCCAGTTACTCTGGAGTATATAAGACAGATACCGACTATGGACAGCATAGTAACAGCAATATATGATGTTCCAGTAGGTCAGGTATGGGGTCTTGAAAAAGTGTTGAAATTGAAGAGAACTGTTGAAAAAGCAGGATTAAAATTTGATGTTATTGAAAGTGTTCCTGTGCACGAGGATATAAAATTAGGAATAGGAAATAGAGATGAATATATAGAGAACTATAAGGAGAACATTAGAAATCTTTCAAAGGCAGGAGTAAAAGTTATATGTTATAATTTTATGCCGGTATTTGATTGGACTAGATCTCAATTGGACAAAGAGTTAGAGGATGGATCTACGGCACTTGTGTACTATAAGGATCAAGTGGATAAACTAGACCCATTAAATAGCAATCTTTCACTCCCTGGATGGGATTCAAGCTATACAAAAGAGGAATTAGCAGAACTGTTTGCTCAGTATAAAAAACTTGGAGAGGAAGGTCTTTGGGAAAACTTAGAGCATTTTTTAAGAGAAATAATTCCTGTTGCTGAGGAGGAGGGTGTAAAAATGGCAATTCATCCGGATGATCCACCTTGGCCAATATTTGGACTTCCTAGAATAATAACAAAGGAAGAGAATATAGATAGATTTTTAAATCTTGTGGATAGTGAGTATAATGGATTGACTCTTTGTACAGGATCTCTAGGGTGTGCCAACTTTAATAATATGGAAAGATTAGTTGATAAGTATAGCGCTATGAATAGAGTTCATTTTATGCATGTGAGAAATGTAAAGTTGTTGGAGGATGGAGTTAGTTTTGAAGAATCAGCTCACTATTCTGGTTGTGGATCTTTGGATATTGTAAAAATTCTGCAAATTCTTCACAAAAATAAATTTATAGGATATCTTCGTCCAGATCATGGAAGAATGATATGGGGAGAGACTGGAAAACCAGGGTATGGTCTATATGATAGAGCTTTAGGAGCTAGTTATATCACAGGTATATGGGAAACTTTGTCTAAATTAAGTTAAAATAGATAAGCTAAAGGGAGATATATGTTAAAAAATATAGATGTTATAAAAGAAAATACAGAGAAAACTCCAAAATGGTTACATTTTGGAGCTGGAAATTTATTTAGAGCTTATATGGGAAAGATTCAAAATGATCTGCTAGAAAAAGGGTATGAAGATACTGGAATAATTGTTGCTGAGAGTTTTGATACTGAGATTATAGACAAAGTTTATACACCATATAACAATGTGACTATTCTGACAACACTGGATAAAAGTGGGGAGTTTAAAAACGAAGTTATAGAGAGTATTGTTAAATCCATAAAAGCAACAGATGAAAATTTATCTGTACTGGAGGAGATTGTAAAAAATTCATCTTTACAGATGATAAGTTTTACAATAACTGAAAAAGGGTATAACTTGGCGGGGATAGAGTCGCCAAAACATGTTATGAATCTAATAGCACATCTGCTTTACAAAAGATATAAAAATGGAAAATTCCCAATAAGTTTAGTTAGTATGGATAACTGTTCTGGAAATGGGGATAAAGTAAAAGAGGCTGTTCTTACAATAGCTAAGATATGGAATAGTGCTGGAGTTGTTGAGAATGACTTTATCGCTTATTTAGAGGATGAAACAAAGGTTGCATACCCAATAAGTATGATAGATAAAATAACTCCGAGACCATCTGAAGTTGTAAAAAATCAGCTTGAAAACTTAGGATATAGCGACATGGAGATTGTTGTAACTGGTAGAAATAGCTATGTGGCACCATTTGTAAATGCTGAGATTCCAGAATATTTTATAGTTGAAGATAAATTCCCAAATGGGAGACCAGCTTTTGAACATACGGGTATATTTTTGACAGATAGAGAAACAGTTGAAAAAACTGAAAGAATGAAGGTTACAACTTGTTTGAATCCGCTTCATACAACACTTGCAATATTTGGATGTATATTAAACTGTAAATCAATATACGAAGCTGCAAGTGATGAAGATTTAAATAGAATTATAAAAAATGTTGGATACAACGAGGGGCTAAAAGTTGTTGAAAATCCAGGGATAATTGATCCTAAAGCATTTATAGATGAAGTTATAAATGAAAGGTTTTTAAATCCATTTATACCAGATCAACCAGAAAGAATAGCTACAGATACTTCACAGAAAATGGGGATAAGATTTGGTGAGACAATAAAAGCTTATAGAGATAGTGATACATTGGATGTAAAAGATTTAAAATATATTCCTTTAGTTATAGCTGGATGGTTTAGATATCTATTGGGTGTTGATGATTGTGGAGAGTTGAGATCGATAAGCAGTGATCCGATGTTAGATATGCTCACAAAAGAGTTAGTGGGAATAAAATTTGGTGAGAAAGAGAGTTACTCAAAAGGGCAGTTAAAAAATCTTATGAAAAATAAGGAGATATTTGGTGTTGATTTAGAGGAGGTTGGACTCTCAGATCTAGTAGAGATGTATTTTATTGAGATGTTATCGGGAAAGAATGCAGTTAGAAATTTATTAAAAAATAGCTAACACGGAGGGAGTGTAAAGTGAAAAAGTTTTTATTAAGTTTTATAATTTTATCGAGCAGTTCATTTTTATTAAGTTCTTGTGGGAAGGGTGAATCCAAAGAGATAGTGAGAATCTCTCACAATCAATCAGCAACTCACCCAACAAACATTGGGCTTATCGCATTTGAAAAATATATTGAAGAAAATTTAGGGGATAAATATGACGTTCAAATATTTCCAAATGAACTCTTAGGTTCTCAAGTAAATACTGTGGAATTGACACAGACAGGTGCAATAAATTTTACTGTAGCAAGTAATGCAATACTAGAAAGTTTTGATGATATATATCAAGTTTTTAATCTGCCGTACCTATTTACTAGTAAAGAACACTATCATACTGTAATGGATGACAGTAGCATAATAGATCCAATATTTAAATCTACAGCTAAATCAGGTTTTGAAGCTGTTGCTTGGTTGGATGCTGGGACGCGAAACTTTTATACAGTTAAAAAACCAATTGAATCTCCAAAAGATTTAGAGGGATTAAAGATAAGGGTTCAGCAGAGTGCTTCAAATATAAGAATGATGGAATTATTTGGAGGATCAGCAACACCTATGGGATTTGGAGAAGTTTACACGGCTCTTCAACAAAGTGTTATCGATGGAGCAGAAAATAATGAACTGGCATTGACAAGCAATAAACATGGAGAGGTATGTAAATATTATTCTTATAATATGCACCAAATGGTTCCAGACATTGTGATAGGAAACCTTAAATTTTTAGAGGGATTATCTTCAAATGAAAGAGATATTTTCAACCAAGGTTTTCAAATAATATCAAAAGTTCAAAGAGAGGCTTGGGGAAGCTCAGTTGAAAAGGCTATCGAACAAGCCAAAGAGATGAATGTAACGTTTATCTATCCGGATGTTTTGGCTTTCCAAGAAAAAGTATTGCCTCTTCACAATGAAGTTCTTGCGGGAACTCCCAAGCTTAAACCAATATATGATAGTATTCAAAAGGTTGGGAAAAATCTTATTGTGGAGGAGAGCAAATGATAAAAATAAGAGAAAATTTGGACAAGATTTTGATGTCAATATGTGTTACGTTGTTTATGTTTATGACTGTGGTTGGAACTTATCAGATAACGTCAAGATATGTATTTAAATCTCCAAGTACGGTATCGGAAGAGTTAATTTCTTACTCTTTTGCTTGGACTGCGATGTTAGCAGCAGCGTACATTTTTGGAAAAAGAGATCATATGAGAATGGGATTTTTTGTGGAGAGATTCAGCAAAACAAATCAAATATACGTATCTATTTTGGCTGAGATAGCAGTGTTTTTATTTGCAGTGGGAGTTTTGTTAAAGGGTGGAATCTCAATAACAATTTTAACTATGACACAAACAACTCCAGCATTGAGAATCTCCATGGGATATGTATACAGTATAATTCCAATATGTGGAGTAATAATTTGTATCTATAGTGTATTGAATGCAGGGGATCTTTTTAAAAAGTTGAAAGGGGAGATGTAGGATGGTATTAACAACAGCATTAATTATGTTCACAGTATTGATAATAACACTGTTATTAGGGTTTCCTATAGCTATAAGTATAGGGTTGTCATCAATTTTAGCAATACTTCCATCATTGGCATTGGACAATACATTGATAACAGGTGCTCAAAGAATATTTTCAGGGATATCAAATTTTACTCTAATAGCGATTCCTTTCTTTATCTTAGCTGGAAACATTATGAATCAAGGTGGAATAGCTAAAAAATTGGTTGCTTTTGCCCAATCTTTAACAGGGAAAATACCGGGATCTTTAATGCAGACAAATATTCTTGCAAATATGATGTTTGGAGCCATATCTGGGTCATCAGTAGCGGCTTGTGCAGCTATGGGTGGGATTCTTTTACCTATGGAGGAAGAGGAAGGGTATGATAAAAAATTAGGTGCTACTGTAAATATAGCAACGGCTCCAACTGGGCTTTTAATACCGCCTTCGAACTCTTTAATTGTATACTCTTTGGTGAGTGGTGGAACATCAGTAGCAGCTCTTTTTATGGCTGGCTATATCCCGGGAGTTTTATGGGGGCTAGGATGTATGCTGTTGACGTTTGTTTTAGCTAAACAAAGGGGCATGAAAGGGAATGCCGGTTTGAAGTTGAAAGTTATTTTAACAACATTCATAGATGCAATACCATCTTTGGCTTTAATTGTTATTGTAATAGGTGGAATTATAAAGGGGATATTTACACCTACTGAGGGTTCGATAGTAGCTGTTGTGTATAGTTTATTACTCTCTATGTTTTTCTATAAAACTATCACTTTTAAAAGTTTAGTAAAAATATTTGAAGAGAGTTCAAAAATGACAGGAATTATAGTTTTTTTAATAGGAGTTTCTACAATTATGTCATGGGTTATGGCATTTACAGGTGTTCCTCAAGCAATATCAAATTTGATACTTGGAATTACAGATAACAAATACTTAATTTTGCTTTTGATGAATATCCTTTTGCTATTTGTTGGAACTTTTATGGATGTAACTCCAGCAATACTGATATTTACACCGATATTTTTACCAATAGTAAAATCTTTTGGTATGAGCTCGGTGCAATTTGGAATAATTATAGTATTTAACCTATGTATAGGAAATATAACTCCACCTGTTGGAAACACTCTGTTTGTAGGGGTAAAAGTAGGAAAGTTAAAAATAGAAGATGTGATGAAAGAGTTAATGAAGTACTATGTTGTGATTATTATTGTTTTACTGATGGTAGTATATATTCCAGAATTATCACTTTATCTACCAAGGTTGTCAGGCTTAATAAAATAATTGAGATATTTTAGGGAAAGAGACTGTAAAAAAGTCTCTTTTTTTCTTAAAGTATAGTATAATATATGAATATAATAGAGAAGAGTGTAGGGGGATTTTATGGTATTGTTAAATGCAGAGAAAAAGAAAAATGAAAATACAAGACAATATATATATAGAGTTTTAAAAGAGAATATAATGAATTTAAATTTAGCTCCTGGAGAGATGATAGGGGAGATAGAGCTGGGAAAAGTTTTAAATGTGAGCAGAACACCAGTAAGAGAGGCTATTGTAAAATTATCAGAGGAAAAACTATTGAATGTTTTCCCTCAAAAGGGGTCTTTTGTTTCAAGAATAAATCTAACCTTGGTGGAGGAAGCTATATTTTTAAGAGAGATGTGTGAAGAAAAGCTTCTGGAAATGGCATGTAGGGATGAACATAAAGAAGATCTTATTGAAAAATTAGAAAAAAATATTGAGTTTCAGAAGGTTGTAATAAATTTCAAAGAGAATCTACATGAGTTTTTTATACTGGACAATGAGTTTCATAGTTTAATATTTGATCATTACAACAAGAAAAATATTTGGAAAAGCATTAAAAGACTTTCTACACATTATGATAGATTGAGGCTGCTGGATGCTTTAGAAAAAACAAATTTAGAAAAGACATTGAAGCAACATATTGAGATACTAAATATTATTCGTGAAGGAGATAGCAAGAGTATAGACATGCTTTTAACAAAGCATCTTTTAAATTTCAAAGATGTAATTGAGAAATTCATGATGAAATATCCAACATATTTTTGTGAAAAATAATTCGAAGAGATATTAAAAAGGAGCTGGAAAAAATTTCCAAGCTCCTTTTTATAAGTGTTATTTAACTGCAATAACCTCAATTTCAACCTTAACATCTCTTGGTAATCTAGCCACTTCAACACAAGCTCTAGCAGGTTTCACCTCACCTAAATACTCATTATAAATCTCATTTATAGCGGTAAAATCATTCATATCCTTAATGAAAACTCCAGCTTTAACAACATCTGATAAAGAGTAGCCAGCAGCTTCAAGTATAGCTTTAACATTTTCTAAAGATTGTTTTGTTTGCTCTCTTATATCCTCTGAAATAACTGCCATCGTCTCCGGGACAAAAGGAATTTGTCCAGAAACATAAAGCGTTCCATTGGCCTCCACAGCTTGAGAGTATGGTCCGATTGCCGCAGGGGCTTTTTCTGTATTGATTATTTTATTCATGTTTTTTCTCCTCATTATCTACAGTATTTATCTCTTAAACTTTTTAAATAAAGGTAACCTTTTTGAGCTCCTTCCAATTGGTCTTGTAACATTTTATCAAGTGTTGTTTCATCTACAACTTTATGTGGATAGTAGTACTCTAAAGGTTTAATAATTTTTCTGTCATATGGGGCATCCTCAATTTTAAAGCATCCCTCTCCAACCTTATTAACTCCACCAGCTCCGGGTTCTCTTTTAAAGTTTGTACAGTATGGAAAACACATCTCCATATTGATTCTCTCTAGAGGAGAGTTTTCAACCATTATTTTAAAACACTCATCTAAATCAATGTTTCCTGTTCCGGCAGGAACACCACAAACAACATATCCGTAAGTACTGTCATCATCTTTAATAATAACATGGTCTTTGAAATGAGTTGTATAAGTATATTTAGCCATTTTTTTAGCAGCTTCCACAGGTTCTTCCCAAGCCATCATAGCATTACCAAAATCATAATGAAGACCAACCCAGTGTGAATTAACCTCTTCAATAATTTTGATTAACTCATCCGCAGTCTCATACTCGTGATTTTCTAAAGCGATTTTAATTCTATATTTTTTTAACTCTGGAACAATATTTTTTAAATCTTCAGTCGTTTGTCTATATGTTGTTGCATCAAACTTATCAAACTTGATATAAGTTCTGATGACATTAGCACCAATATGATGAGCAACTCTAAGAGCTCTTTTTAATTCCATTTCTGAAGTTCCATTTGTATCAATTTCAGCATAGAGACCATATTGTTTAATCTCATCTCTGATGGCATCTAGGTTCTCTGGAGTGTCTTCTCCCATTTGACCTAAATCAGCATCAATTCCCCAACCAGGTATCATGTTTAACTCAACACCTTCAAACCCCATATCGGCAGCCTTTCTTATAAAATCTAAAACGTTCATTTTTCCATATTGAAAAAATAAATGAAAACTTTCTGTTTCTATTCCTATTTTCATGTTGTTCCTCCTAAATTTTTTAACCGTTATTAGTATTATATAAGTTTTTTGCAAAAAATCAAGCTTTAAAATAAAAAAAATTGACACACAGATATAAAAATGATATAAACATTACATAAAACTAATAAAAACGGAGGAATAATGACAAAAGAACAAAGCTTTAAAAAATGGTTTACTTTTTTTATTTTGGTTTTAGGAGCGGGAAGTATATATAAGCTACCTTTTCTAAAATCAGTTTTTTACGGACAGATGCAGGAGTTTATGGGATTGAGCCATACAGAGATAGGGACGTTGATGTCAATCAATGGATTTGTGACTACATTTGGATTTGGAGCGGCAGTTTATTTTTCTGATAAAATATCTAAGAAGAAATCACTTCCAATCTCACTTATTTTAACGGGAGTATTAGGACTCTATGTAGCTTTATTTTTTCCTGGATATAAGCAACTGATGATAGTTTGGATATTATTTGGATTCACTTGTGACATGATGTACTGGCCAGTTCTTTTAAAATCGGTTAAATCTCTTGGAGATGACAGTGAACAAGGAAGACTGTTTGGATTTTTGGAGACTGGAAGAGGTATTGTAGATACGGTTGTTGTATCTATTGGATTGTTTATATTTACATATTTTGGGTCATCTCTCTCATCTTTTAAAGCTTCAATAGTTTATTTTTCGATAGTAGTAATTGTAATCGGAGTTTTAAGTTATTTTTGTTTGGAAGACGATAAGATTATAAAAAAATCTTCTGAAACAGGAGGAAAACTAGACTATAAAACAGTATTGAAAATGCCTGAACTTTGGATGATTGCTTTTAATGCTTTCTCGGTTTATTCAGTATACTGTGGATTAACTTATTTTATGCCCTTCCTTAAGGATATTTACAAAATGCCTTTAACACTAGTTAGTGCTTATGGTATAATAAATGCCTACGGCTTAAAGATGGTAGGAGGACCTATCGGAGGGATAATGGCAGATAAAAAATTCAAATCTCCAACAAAGTATTTGAAATATTCATTTTTACTTGTAGCAATATCTTTAACTGGATTTGTTTTACTTCCTCATGAGAGTATGAATATATATATTGGGGTTATATTGACACTGCTTATAGGAGTAGTTATATTTTCTCAAAGAGCCATATTTTTTGCTCCAGTTGGAGAGATTAATTTACCGGAAGAGATATCAGGTTCAGCTATGGCAATGGCAAGTTTTGTAGGGTATGCACCAGCAATGTTTTTATATTCAATATATGGAAACATTTTAGATAGATTCCCAGGCATGGTAGGATATAAAATGGTATTTTTAAGTATGATATTCTTTGCAGGAGTAGGATTTGTTTTAAGTTCTATACTTTACAAAAGAATAAAACTTAGAAAAGAGAAAGAAACGATATAAAAATAGTCGGATTTGAGGTGTTAAATGGCTCACATAATAGAAGGGGTAGCTAATTTTATTTGGGGGGAGTGGCTGATATATATAATATTAGCCACAGGATTTTTTTTCAGTTTTAAATTGAAGTTCATTCAAATTAGAAAATTCAATTATATATTTAAAAAATTTTTTAATCAAAAAAAAAATCAAGAAAGCAATACAATAAATTCTTTTCAAGCCATTATGTCTGCGTTGGGAAGCTGTGTAGGGAATGGAAATATTATAGGAGTAGCCACAGCTATAATAAGTGGAGGTCCAGGAGCTTTATTTTGGATGTGGGTATCGGGAATTTTAGGGATGTCGATAAAATATGCAGAGATATATTTAGGGATTAAATATCGTGAAAAAAATCAAGATGGAGATTACCAAGGTGGACCGATGTACTACTTGAGTAAGGGGACAAAATTTAAATTTTTTGGTGGATTCTATGCTTTTTTTTTATTAGTACAAAACTCTGGTGGAACTTTAGTTCAGGGAAATGTAATAAAAGATGTGTTGCATAATTTTTTTAAAGTTGAAAGTATCATAACTTCATTTGTACTTTTGATTGTGACATATTTTATCATAAGTGGTGGATTTAAAAGATTGGCGAAGGTCACTGAAAGGCTAGTTCCGTTTATGACTTTATTTTATATATGTGGATGTATGTTTATAATATTTTTTAATTATGATAAAATATTTTATGTATTCGAAAATATTTTTAAATCTGCATTTAATTTCAATTCGGCATTAGGTGGAGCATTGGGGTATAGCGTTAAAGATGCACTACGTTTTGGTATTGCTAGAGGAGTATATTCAAATGAAGCGGGAGAGGGAACTGTAGCCATTTTTTATTCAAAAATAACAGATGTAAACTTAAAAGAAGATTCGCTTTATGGAATAGTGGATGTATTTATTGATACAATTTTAATATGTACAATGTCAGGAGTAGTTTTACTGATAACAACAGACTTAGCTTTAGATTTAGAACCCACTCATACAATGATAGGAGCTTTTGAAAGTGTAAATTACTTTTTTAAATATATCTTAG
The DNA here is from genome assembly GCF_947072685.1 of uncultured Cetobacterium sp. GTDB lineage: Bacteria > Fusobacteriota > Fusobacteriia > Fusobacteriales > Fusobacteriaceae > Cetobacterium_A. Next base: position 11,665 of record NZ_CAMTIK010000004.1, read on the forward strand.
GTGGAGTTATGATACTCTTTGGATTTTCGTCGATGTTGGGACAGTGGTTGTTGGGAAGAGAATCTTTTAAGTATCTGACCAAACGTCTGGATTGTAAAGTTTATGATTACATTTTTTTATGTGGAGTTTTTGTTGCTCCTATGTTTTCATCAAAAACAATTTGGTATATTCAGGATATATGTTTGACAATGATCATACTTCCAAATATTTATGGGTTAATAGCATTATATAAAGAGATAAAGTAGGTGTAAAAGATGTTAAAAGAGGAACGTAGAAGTGAGATATTGAAAGAGTTAGAAGAAAGAAAAGTAGTAAAAGTTTTAGAATTATCCAATAAATATGATGTTGGAATTGAAACGATAAGAAGAGACTTAGATTGCTTGGAAAAATTAGGAAAAGTAAGAAAAGTTTATGGAGGAGCAGAGCTTCCAGATGAAAATTCAGAAATAATTAACTATGCGGAACGATTGACAATAGAAGTGGATGAGAAAAATGAGATTGTAGAAAAAGCGGTAGCTTTGATAGAGGAGGGGGATTCAATATCTTTAAATGATGGATCTACAACTTTATTTTTAGCAAAACTTTTAAAAAAGAGATTTGAAAAATTGACAATTTTAACAAACTCTCTGGACATCGCTCAAGAGCTTTTAGATGCAAAAGGGTACGATGTAATAATGGCAGGGGGCTTTTTGTCGCATGAAGAGAGGGCATTTTTTGGAGTGTATTCAGAAGCTATTATAAGTAACTTTATAATTGATAAAGCTTTTATAGGAGTAAGTGGAGTATCACTATGCAATGGAATTACAGATATGTCGACATCGGAAGCAAATATCCAAAAAAAATTTATTGAGAATTCAAAAGAAAGTTTTATTCTTGTGAATAGCTCAAAGATAGAAAAAGACTCACTTGTCAAGGTATGCCCTTTAGATAAAGTAAATACTTTTATAAGTGATTCTAAAGTTAGTGGAGATATACGTTTGTCATATAAAAATGAAGGCATAGAGATTTTATAACACTATATCATTCAACAGCTGAGGAGAGGTTTTAGAGATGGGAAATTTGTTTATAGTTTTGTTTGGATGTTTAGTACAGGCATTTTCAATCACTTGTATATTGAAACCAAATGCTCTTGTTGTAGGAGGGATGACGGGACTATCAATGTCTATTTCGAAGATCATAGAAATAAATTACACATATATTTACTATATTATTTGTATGGGAATACTTCTTTTAGCGAAATATACACTTGGAAATAAAGAGTTAAAAAAAATTTTGATTCTTTCTTTAACGTATCCTTTAATTTTGATTTTTATGAATAAAATAAGTTTTAATTTTATGGAAGGAACAGAAGACAAAATTTTGATTTGCCTATATTATGGGATATTTATGGGAATTGGAACAGGATTGGTATTAAAAAAAGGTTTTTCTCAAGGAAGCTCAGATACTTTAGCCAAAATATTGCATAAAAAAATATTTCATTTTATGGAATTAAGTCAAGTTTTGTTGATTATAGATATAACAATTTTACTTTTGTCGGGAGCTATTTTTGGAAAAACAGCAATTTTGTATGCAATTATAATGCAGATGGTATACAGCAAAACTATAAGTGTTGTAAGTTTTGGATTTGGATCATCTTTGGTAAAAGTAGTTGTAATAAGTGAGAAGAATGAGGAAATTTCAGGATATATTTTGAACAATATGCAAAGGAGTTACAGCATAGGTGTTGTTTATGGTGGAGAAAAAAGATTGAAAAGAGAGAAGCTTATACTTGTATGTTCTTTAAAAGAGGGGATGCTTTTAAAAGATTACGTGAAACAAATAGATGAGGGGGCTTTTTTAAATATAGTTCCAACTATAGCTGCTTGGGGAAAAGAGGATGGACTTCAAAAATTATATGAAAGATAGTAAAAAGGAATTGTAAAATGTTGATTGTATTATGTAATAAGAAAATTAAAAATAGGATAGAAAAGAGAAGGGTGGTGGATTTGTGAAACGATCAATATCTATATTGAATTTAATTTTAATAAATCTTATTATTGGAAGGACAAGTTTATCGAATAATGGACTAAATTATAAAGAACCTGAAAGTGTCAAACAGTTTTTTAGAGATCCGGGAGTTACAATACCAACCCCATCAATCGAGGGGGGAAGAAGTGAGTTTACAACCCAAAAAGAGATGTTGGATTATTTAGGGAACATCCATACAACAAGTAATACAACAGTTGTGGATCTTTTAGGACCAACTGACAATAAAAATTATCTGCCAGTATTCTTGATATCTAAAGACAAATCTTTGACTTTTAAAGATATTCATGAAACTGCAGTGGATGGAAAGCCTATAGTTATGTTGATTGCTCAGCAACATGGAAATGAACCTATGGGATGTGATACTCTTTTAGCAACTGTAAAAAGGGTAGCAAAAGGAGACTTGAACTATATTTTGAATAGGGTAAATATAATTGTTATGCCTAGAATAAATCCGGATGGAGCAAAAAAATTTACAAGAGAATCTGGTGAAAAAATTGATATAAATGGTGACCACAGTGCTCTTGTAAGTGTAGAAGCTCAGGCCGTTAGTTATATCTACAACAAATTTAAACCAGAAGTTTTTATTGATATCCATGAGTATATATCTGACTTGAACTCATACTCCCATATTTTAAGTGGTGGAGCTGTTCCCTACTATGATTTGCTGATTTTAAATCCAACTAATCCAAACTATTCCAAATCTTTAAAAGAGGTATCAGATAAGACGTTGTTACAACTTAAAGAGACGCTTAAACAAAATGGATATACGTCAAATTATTATTATAATCCATTCATAAAGCCAAAAAAAGGCGAGCCTTTAACACTCTATAGAGCAACTGGAAGCGCTAAATTAGCTAGAAATAACTATGGATTAAAAGGGAGTTTATCCTATTTGATTGAGCTAAGAGGAAGGCAGATAGGATTTGAAAATGTGAGGAGAAGATTGAAGAGTGGAATGTTGTCCGTAGAGATATTATTAAAGGATACATATGCTAATTCTGATAGAATAAAAAAGGTTGTTGAAAATGAAAAAAATCGTCCTCATAACTCGGAAAAGATTTCGTCAGAGATTGTAAAGGAAAAAAGCTCGATAGAACTGATAGATACAAATATGGGGCAAGTAGTTTCACAGCCAGCTCTTATCATAAGAGAGAAGATGTAACGGATAAATAAATTTAATGAAAAAGTTGCAACTCTGCAACTTTTTCATTAATATCATTAGATTTCATACGATTCATAAGGAAACCTGATTCCTTCCCTATCAAAACTCTTTTTAACCTCTTCTTGAATATCAGCATTAAGATCTCTAAAATTTTCTTTTAAAGTCCAAACTCTAACAATGAATTCAGCAGCAGAATAAGTCTCTTTAGAAAATTTAACAAATATATCTTTGTCTTTTAAAACTGAAGGGTGATTCTTAACAACATTAAAAAGAACCTCTTTAACTTGATCTATTGAACAAGTTTTTTCAGCAAAAAAAACAAAATCAGCTCTTCTTTCAGGATTTGCAGTTACAGTTGTTACAGCGGATGATGAAAGTTTTCCGTTAGGGATTATTATCTTTTTGTTGTCGGCACTATATAGTATCGTATATAAGAAAGTTATCCTTTGAACTACGCCTTCTGAACCACATGCTACAATAAAATCCCCCTTTTTAAAAGGTTTTGTTAAGAGTATCTGGATTCCACCAGCAATATCAGAAAAATTACCTTTTAGGGCTAATCCAACTCCAATACTGACAGAGGCAAGAACAGCAATAAAGGATGAAAGTTGTAATCCTAAAATTTCTATGATATTAAAAAAATATAAAATTATTATAAACGAAGTCAAAGTTGGAATCAGAAAGCTAATTAATAATTCATCAGTTCTATTTTTTCTTAAAATCTTTTTTAAGAAATTAACAGAAAACTCTTTGACTGGCTTATAGGATATGTATAGTAGAACTATATATATAATTTTTTTTAGTACTACCAAAGAATATTTAGCTATAAATAATGTAATATTTTCCATGAAAAAAGCCTCCACAAAGTTGGTTATTTTTTAAATCTATTTTATACAATAGTAAGATTTATCAAGACAATAAGTTTTATAAAGTTCGCATTTATTACAGATACATTCTTTCTCTTCAGTTATACATTCACTTTTTCCAAATGCACAAAAAAGACCATCTAAATGTTTTATTTCTTCGAAATTCTTATGATGTTTCATAATTTCAAACATATTTTTAGGCATTTCTTTTAGTTTACATCCAAGAGTATAAGATTTACAGTGCATACAGATACATTTTTTTAAATTTTCTAAAGATTTTTCAACCACCAAAACTTTTTTTTCGTCCATTAAAAATCCTCCTTTTTAGTCTATGATCTAGTTTTAATATACTCTTTTTTTACTAAAATCCTTTATTTTACTAATTATGAAGTGTTAAAAAAAGTTATCTCAGATTAAATATGTTCACAATAAGCGGAACTAAAATTGGAACAGATGAAGTTAGGACAACTCCTGAAAAAAATGCAATAATAGAGATATCTGATGTATTGCTTCTATTTATAACAGGAAGAAGAGTATCCATTGCGGTAGCTCCTGCAACTGAAACCGATTCAAAACTTCCAAAAGACTTTGCAATGAAAGGAATAGTAATTATCGCAAGTACTTCTCTGAAGATGTTGCTTAAAAAGGCTATACTACCTAATTCAGCACTTATTTTGGATAGCTCTATAGCAGATAAGGAATACCATCCCAATCCAGATGACACCGCTAGAGATTCACCAAGAGAAATAGGAAGAATAAAAGATCCGATTAATCCTCCAATCAAAGAACCAATAATTGTGGATATTGGTAAAAACCATATCTTTTTTCCATATTTTTTTAAATCTTTAAACACACTCGAATTGTCCCCAATATCTATTCCAACAAAGAAAAGTAATAAGCAAAGACCAATATCAATAAAAATATCTGAATTAGCAGTTATAAAAGGTGATTTGAAAAATAATCCTAAAATAACACCAATAAAAATAGAGATAGATATCCCAATCATTTAATTCCCCCCTCCTTTTTAGTACGAAAAAAAAGTTTTGTAATCAAGATACTTCCAAAGATTGAAAAAATAGCAATTATAAGTGCTTGAAAACCAAGACTTGGAAATTCGCTGACAATTTTATCATCACTTCCAATTTTATATCCCATGACACCCAATAGAAAAAACAAAGAAAAAGATTGTAAAATTCCAGTTTTAGCTTTAATTTTTAAAGGAATAATTTTATATTTACTTAAAACGAATCCAAAAGAAATGATTGCAATGTAAAGAATAATTCTGATCATTATACCCCTCCTGTTAACCGTATGATGGAGATTTTACCATACAGACAACATCTAAATCAAACTATTATAATAATTTTGATAAATAAACTATTAAAAGGTTGATTTATTAGTTATAAAAGGAGAAAAAATAAAATAGAGTGATATAAAAATATAATTTTAAAAAAAATAAAAAAAATATTTTTTTTATTTTTTTTAAAATATCAAAAACTTGTAGCTATTATTTAGTGTGATAAAATATTAAAAAGAATAAAAAACAAAAGAGTAAAAAAAACAACCTAAAATAGGATGTTTAAATTATACTGACGGTGAAAAATATAAATTTTTTCAAAATAAAATAGTAGTAGGTAGAAATTGATTCAAAAATAAGACATATTGACATAAAAATAAAAAAGAGGTATATATAGTATCAACAAGATTAATAATATTCCAAGGAGGAGAAAATGAAAAGAAACTTTGCACCAGAACCTTATAAAATTAAAATGGTAGAAAATATGGCTATGCTGAATAAAGATGAAAGAAAAGAAGCGATAGAAAGAGCAGGTTATAATACATTTCTTTTAAGATCTGAGGAGTGTTATATCGATTTATTAACAGATTCTGGAACAAATGCTATGAGTGATGCTCAGTGGGCTGGTCTTATGTTAGGAGATGAAGCCTATGCAGGAAGTAGAAACTTTTATCATTTAGAAAAAACAGTTCAAGAGTTATTTGGATTTAAACATGTTGTTCCCACACACCAAGGTAGAGGAGCAGAGAATATACTTTCAAGTTTAATGATAAAGCCAGGGCACTATGTGCCAGGAAATATGTATTTTACAACTACAAGATTTCACCAAGAGAGAAACGGAGCAACGTTTAGAGATATTGTTATAGATGAAGCACATGATCCAAGTATAGAATTACCTTTTAAAGGGAATATTGATTTGAATAAATTACAAGCTTTAATAGACGAAGTTGGAGCTGAAAATATACCCTATGTTTGTCTAGCGGTTACAGTTAATCTAGCTGGAGGACAGCCAGTTTCAATGGCAAATATTAAAGCTGTATCTGAATTATCTCATAAGAATGGGATTAAAATAATGTATGACGCAACACGTTGTGTAGAAAATGCATACTTTATAAAAGATAGAGAGCCTGGATATGAAAACGTATCGATTAAAGATATTGTGAAAGAGATGTTCTCATATGGGGATGGATGTACAATGAGTGGAAAAAAAGATTGTTTGACCAATATAGGTGGGTTTTTATGTATGAATGACTATGAACTTTATTTACAGGCTACAGGTATGGTTGTACAATTTGAAGGGATGCCAAGCTATGGAGGACTGGCAGGAAGAGATATGGAAGCAATGGCAATAGGGCTGCAAGAAGCTGTAAATTATGAGTATATCAGCCATAGAGTAAATCAAATAAGATATTTAGGAGAGAGATTGGATGCAGCAGGAGTTCCAATGGTAAAACCTTATGGTGGACACGCCATATTCTTGGATGCAAAAGCTTTTTTACCACATTTAACTCAAGATCAATTCCCAGCACAAGCACTAGCTGGAGCAATTTATGAAACATCAGGAGTTAGAACTATGGAAAGAGGTATCATATCAGCAGGAAGAGATGTGAAAACTGGAAAAGATCACCATCCTAAATTAGAAACTGTAAGACTGACAATTCCAAGAAGGGTTTATACATATGCTCATTTAGATTTTGTTGCTGACGCGATAATAGAATTATACAGAAATAAAGAACAGATAAGAGGTCTTAAATGGGAGTATGAACCATCTTGTCTAAGATTTTTTACAGGAAGATTTTCACAAATATAGATACTAACAGAATACTTAGAAAAAAATATCCTAAAGGTAAAACTTTAGGATATTTTACTCTAAAAATACCTACAGAACTTCTTACATAAAAAAAATTGAGGAGGTAATTATGGGTTTTATAGATTCTATGTTAGCACCATTAAAAACAGTAGTGAGTTCGTTGAATGGATTTTTGTGGGGAGATATAATTCTTTTTAATGTGGGAGAAACCAATATAGGTTTAAGTCTATTGGTATTGATGTTAATACCAACGGGGATATATTATTGTATAAAAACAAGAATGTTATCTTTTAGGTTGTTTCCAGAAATGATAAGAATTGTTTTGAAAAGCAAGACTACAAATAATAAAGAGGCAATATCGGGACTTCAGGCGCTATTTATAGCTACAGCATCAAGAGTTGGTATGGGGAATTTAGCTGGAGTTGTAGCAGCCGTTTCATTTGGAGGACCTGGAGCTATATTTTGGATGTGGGTAGCGGCAATAATTGGCTCAAATACTGCATTTATAGAGAGTACTTTAGCTCAAATATATAAAGAAAAAGATCCTCTTTATGGTGGTTGGAGAGGGGGCCCTGCATATTTTATGAACAGGATGCAGGTGGTGGTTGAAGCTAAAAGTAAGGATCCATTTGAAAACTCTGTTGAAAAAGATTCAGATTTAATTTCGAGAACCGAGGAGAGATATTATAAGAAATCTTCTAGTTTTAGATTGTGTGGAATTTTATTTGCAATATCAGGACTGATAACATGGGTAGGGATAACACAGATTGTATCAAATTCAGTTTCAGAATCATTCACAAACGCTTTTGGAATAAACCCTTTGTACACATCAATTGGAATGACTCTATTAGGAACTATTGTACTATTTGGTAAGGGACACAAAGATAAAATAGCAGATGTCTTGAATAAGTTGGTTCCGATAATGGCAATACTCTACTTTACGCTGACTCTATTTATCTTAATAAAAAATATTGGTGCAGTTCCTGCAATGTTTGCAGAGATATTTGAGCAAGCTTTTGGTGCAAGACAGATTGCAGCAGGAGGATTTGGGGCGATATTGATGCAGGGAGTTAAAAGGGGATTGTTTTCAAATGAGGCAGGAAGTGGTTCGGCACCGTGTGCCGCCGCTGCGGCAGATGTTGAGCACCCAGCACAACAGGGTTTAATTCAAGCTTTGGGAGTGTTCATAGACACTTTAGTAGTTTGTAGTTGTACGGCGTTTACAATGCTATTGGCACCTCAAAGTGTGAGAGAGGGAAAGATGGGGATGGATCTTTTACAGAGCTGTATGGATTATCATATAGGTTCTATTGGAACTCCATTGGTGGCATTGATATTATTTTTATTTAGTTTCAGCACATTTTTAGGGATATTGTTTTATGCACGTTCGAATGTTGCTTTTCTTTTTGGAGATAAAATGATAGCTCAAGATGGATATAAAATATTTGCATTGGCTATGATGTTTGTTGGTGGAATGGCACAGTATTTATTTGTTTGGGAGCTAGGAGATTTAGGTGTTGCACTGATGACTGTATTCAATATAATAGCGATTATTCCTATGTCTAAGATAGCTCTTGATTCTTTAAAAGAGTATGAGGATATATATATTAAGGATAGGAAAGTTTTGGTAGAAGGAGAGTAGAAAAATTTAAATATCCTAAAGGTATACCTTTAGGATATTTTTTAATTGTAAAAAAATGGAAAATTTGATACTCTATAATAAACAGTCTTATTATTTAAGGGGGATGAGTATGTTTTTATCACCGGGGGAAAAAATACTTAAATATAGGAAACACTATAGAATAACTCAAGAGGAATTAACCACAGATAAAATTTCTAAAACATATTTAGGGATGGTAGAAAATGGAAAAAAAAGTTTAAGCAAAAGAGCTGGAATAATTCTTTTTAAAAATTTAGAAAAAAGATTAAGAAATAGTGGAGTAGTTTTTAATTTAACATATGATGACCTCATGGAAAGTCCTCAAACTCAAGCTCAAAAATATTTAAATAATATTTTACAAAAAAAAGATTGTTTAAAAAAAAGTAAGTGGATTATAGAGGAAGCTATATTAAATTTGAGTTCGGCAGAACAGAAAGAATATTTGTTGAAAATAGCTAGTTTTTATTTAGAAGAAGGGGAACTAAATGAAGCTAGAAGAATATATGTCAAATTTTTTCAAAGAGTTTCGGAGTTGAAAAGATATGACAGCGAATTTTTGAAGTTTTTAGAACTGAGTGTAAAATTTGAAAAATACGAGACAATAATTTTAGTTTTTAAAAAATATGAGGATGATTTTAAAAATCTAAAGTTGAGCAAAGAGATAGAACAGGTATACTATTACTATGTGCTCTCCCTTTGGAAACTTGGAGAGAACCATATTTTAGAGGAAAAAGAGTTGCTGTTTCTAGAAAATTTGAAATCAAAAGATGTCAAAAAACAGATATTTAAAATTTTAGGTGAGATAAATTTAAAAAGTAAAGAGTATGAGAAAGCTTTCAATATATATAATAATCTTTTAAAAAAAACTATAGATTTAGATGAAAAATTGGACTTAGTCTACAGATTGGCTGAGCTTTATATTCAGAGTCAAAATTATATAGAGCTAAAGAGTATATATTTAAAGTTAAAAAAAATTAAAGAAAAACATTTGGAAGAAAGCAGTATGAAAAAATTTAAATTACTCTATACATTAGGAAAAATAGGTGAAATTCTTAATAGAAAAGTAGAGAGTAAGGAGCATTATATCGAGGCATTAATTATTGGAAAAGGGATAGATGTCCCTTTGAACCAAGTTATAGAAATAATAGTAAGTTTATTTAAAATGTTTGAAAAAAGTGATTACTACTCTTTGGTGAGTATTGAAAAAGAGTATCTAAGAATACTTGAAAATTATGAGGATTATAAGCCGGTTATTAAATTAATGGAATATTACTATAATAACTATCCTCAAAAGATGGCAGAAAAATTTAATATATTTAATAACTATTTGGAGTAAAATAGTGAGGAGAAGAGCAATATGATAAAAGTCGGAAAAAGACAACCAATGAAAATTAATAATTTTAGCAGTAAAGGGGCATATTTAGATGCTGGAACTGGAGATGAGATGGATAACATACTTCTTCCTAGTAATGAGTTAGAGGGAAGAGATTTAGATGTCGGTCAAGAGTTAGACGTAATGATTTATAGAGATTCAGAGGATAGACTTATAGCTACACTTAGAAAAACAGCGTTGACAGTTGGAACAATAGGGAAGCTTCATGTAACAGATGTAAATCAAAAATTAGGAGCATTCTTAGATTGGGGATTAAAAAAGGAACTATTACTTCCATATTCTCAAATGGATGGAGATGTAAGAGCTGGAGATGAAGTTCTAGTTGGTATATATGAGGATAGTAAGGGAAGACTTTCTGCAACAATGAAGATATATAGCTTCTTAATGCCAAATAAAGATTATAAAAAGAATGATTTTGTAGAAGGAACAGTATATAGAGTAAACCCAGAAATAGGAGTTTTTGTAGCTGTAGACGACAGATACTTTGGACTAATTCCAAGTAGTGAATGTTTCAAAAAAATGTCTGTTGGAGATAAAGTTGAAGCTAGAGTAATGAGAGTTAGAGAGGATGGAAAAATCGATCTAGCTTTAAGAGAACTTGCATTTATGCAAATGGATAAGGATGCTGAGGTTATTGTTGCAAAGATGAAAGTGCTAAAAACACACTTCAGATTTAATGATAATAGTTCACCTGAATCTATAAAAGAGTATTTTGGAGTGAGTAAAAAAGCTTTCAAAAGAGCTTTAGGTAAGCTTTTAAAAGAGGGAAGAATTGAAAAAACTCCAGAAGGGACATTTATTTTAAAATAAAAGGGAGTTTTCATGGAAGGAAAAACAATACAATCGATTCAAAGGGCAATTGACATAATGAACTGTTTCAATGAAAATGTGCATGAATTATCATTAAAAGAGATCAGTGAGGCTGTAAACTTGAGCAAAAGTACAGTTCATGGAATAGTTTCAACTCTTTTAAAAAATTCATACTTAGAGCAAAGTGAAAAGAATAGTAACTATTCTTTAGGACCAGCTTTTATAGAAAAAAGTTTTATTGTAAATGAGGATGTATTGATAAAAAATGTGGGACATAAATATTTAACGGATATTTCTGAACGTTTTTCTGTTACTGTGAATCTATTTTTATTTAAAAGAGAACACCTAAAGTTGATAGATCGTGTCCAATCGGATTCTATGTATTACACGATAAGCACATCAGTAACAAAAATACCTTTAAATGCATCATCATCTGGAAAATTAGCTTTGGCATACTCAAAAGATGTGAATATTGATAAGATATTCAGCAAGGATTTATTGTACAAATATACAAACAGTACGATAATAGATAGAGAGACTTTGATGCAGGAGATTCATAAAATAAGAGAGAATGGCTATTCACTTGAAAGATCTGAGGTTGAACTGGGGATATATTGTATTTCAGTACCTATTTTTAAAGTGAATAATCAGTTTGTGGGGACTATCTCAATAATGGCGACTAGAGAAAAACTTATGCTTATTTTACCTGATTTAGCTCCAAAAATGGTATCTATAAGTAAAAAAATATCCTATAAATTAGGTGCGAGAGAGGAATGAAAATTCCTCTTTTTTTTATTTATTTTCACTGACTGTAAAAATAAAATTGACAAACATGGAAAAATAGTATATTGTTAATATAACAATTTTTTATTGGAGAACAACGTTCGACAATGTAGAACGCTAAAATAGGGAGGAATTAATGAATAACATGCTGGATATTTTTGGAGAGTTCTGTTTTACTGAGGATAAATTAAAAAGCAGAATACCTGAATCGTTTTTTAAAGAGTTCAAAAAAGTTCAAAGTGGTGAAAAAACTTTATCAATAGAACTGGCAGACTCAATAGCGAATGCAGTTAAAAGCTGGGCTACAGAAAATGGAGCCACACACTTCACACATTGGTTTCAACCTTTAACTGAGTTGACAGCAGAAAAGCATGATTCATTTATATCGCTCTCATCAGATGGAAGTTGTGTTTCACAATTTTCTGGAAAAGAGTTGATTAAAGGGGAGGCTGATACATCATCATTTCCGAATGGAGGGGTGAGATCTACGTTTGAAGCAAGAGGATATACCGCTTGGGACGCAAAATCGCCAATGTTTTTGAGAGGAGAGGGATTAGCAAAATCTCTTTATATCCCAACAGCGTTTATAGGCTACAATCAAATGGCGCTAGATAAAAAGGTCCCACTTTTAAGATCGATAGATTTTATATCTGAACAAACTTTAAAATTAAAAAATATATTGGATCCAAGTGCTGGAGTAAAATCTATAAACAACACATTGGGACTTGAACAGGAATATTTTTTAATAGATAAGAAGTTTTGGGAAAAACGTCAGGACTTGATGTTGTCGGGGAGAACGATTTTTGGTTCATTACCTCCGAAAGGACAGGAATTAAATGATCATTACTATGGAAGTATCAAGGAAAAAGTTGAAAGAGTAATGAATGAAATAGATAAAGAGTTATGGAAGATTGGGATAATGGCAAAAACAAAGCACAATGAAGTTGCTCCAAACCAATTTGAATTAGCTCTTATGTTTACTACAGCAAATGTGGCGGTGGATCAAAATCAATTGACTATGGATGTAATAAAAAAAGTGGCTGATAGACATGAATTGAGTGCACTCTTACATGAAAAACCTTTTAAAGGGGTAAATGGATCTGGAAAACATTGCAACTGGTCACTTTCGACAGATTTAGGAGAGAATCTTTTAGATCCTGGATCACTCTCAAAGGATAATTTACAATTTTTAGTTTTTATGATGGCGATACTAGAGGGTATTGACAGATATTCAGATGTTTTAAGAGCGTCGTGTGCAACACCAGGAAATGATCATAGATTGGGAGGACACGAAGCTCCACCAGCAATAATATCTGTTTTTATAGGAGAGGAATTAGAGGATATACTAAAAAATTTAGAAAATATAGTTTCAGTGAATGAGTCTAAGGAAAATATGAAGTTTGGAGTTAAAAATTTCACAAAAATTCCTAAAGATATATCGGATAGAAACAGAACATCTCCATTCGCTTTTACGGGGAATAAATTTGAATTTAGAATGCCAGGATCGAGTGCTTCAGCATCAACTCCCACATTTATAATTAATACTATTGTAGGAACGGTTCTTAAAGAGTATGTCGAAATATTGGGTGGGAGTTCAATAGAGAGTAAAGATATGGCTATAGTTAATCTAATAAAAGATAGATATGAAAAGCATAAAAGAATAATATTTAATGGAAATGGTTATGATGATGCTTGGAAAAAAGAAGCTGAAAAAAGAGGGTTGAAAAATTTAAGAAATACACTAGAAGGATTAAAAGTGTATAAAGAACCTAGAATAGTGGAGCTTTTTAAAAATGCTAAAGTACTGAGTCCAGAGGAGTTAGAAGCTAGATACTCTGTGTATTGTGAGCGTTATATAAAGCAGATAAATATAGAGGGAAGCTCAATGATTAGAATAGCAAGAAATGAAATATATCCCGCTCTAATGGAGTATGCAGGGAAAATATCTAAGAGTATTCTATCGATCAAAGAAGTTCTAGGGGATGATGAATTTTTATTTGCAGATAAAGCTCACCTTATAAAACTTTTAGCGGGTAAAAATCGTTTGAAAGATTTTTTAGCTCAATTAGAATCACAGTTAGTGGTTGCAAATGAAGTGAATGGGTTATATGAAAAGGTTCTTTATTTGAATGAAAATATAATTCCAATATTGAATTGTTTAAGAGATATAATAGATCTTTTAGAACATCAAGTGGAGAAGAAAACTTGGCCAGTACCAACATATGAGGATATGTTGTTTAGACTGTAGATATAAAAAAAGCTCCTTCTGTGAAATTTTTACAGGAGGAGCTTTTTCTCTTATTTTTGATGAGCTTTTTTTAAAACATACTTAATGGCTTCTAGAGCTGCTATAGTACCGTCAGAAGTAGCTGTAGTAACTTGACGTACAACTTTAGATCTAACGTCTCCTGCGGCAAAAACACCCTCTATAGATGTGTGCATATATTCATTTGTAACGATATAGCCTTGAGCATCAAGAGGTGCAACCTCTCCATAAAGTTCTGCTAAAGATTTGGTACCTAAATATAAAAATGCAAACTGTGATTTAAATGTTGTGATCTCTCCGTTATGGGAAACAACAAGCTCTTCAACATATTCATCACCTTTAATCTCTAAAAGTTTAGATGAGTAGAATATTTTAACCTTTTCATTAGATTTTAATACATTCATAATAGATTCATCACAGTGATGACATTCGTCCACGATAAATATATTTATCTCTTTAGAGTATTTTGTTAAAAAAAGAGCCTCTTCAGCAATTTCCTCACCACTTCCAAAAAGAGATACGGTCATATTTCTTGTGAAAGCTCCATCACAAGTTGCACAGTAAGAAACACCTTTACCTAGATATTCCTTCTCACCAGGAAGTTTTTTACTTTCATTTTTAGCCCAACCAGTGGCAATAATGACAGATTTTGTTTTGAAATTATCCCCATCAGTTTTAACTATTTTATGTTCTCCAGAAAAATCAAAAGCTAAAAATGTTGCATTGACATATGTAACATCAAAATCTAGAGTTTGTTTTTTCATAAGAGATTGAATCTCTTTACCTGTTGGTGAACCCGCAATTCCGGGATAGTTTTCTATTTTATGAGCCATAAGAAGGCTTCCAACCTCAGGTTTTTCAAGAACTAGAACAGACAGACGAGCTCTCCCAGCATAAAGAGCGGATGCCAAACCAGCAGGTCCACCACCAATGATAACAACATCATAAATTTTATTTTTCATATTAAGCCTCCTAAATCATTCCTTGGGATTTTAATACTCTTTTTTCTTCTCCTAGCGTTGTAGGTTCAGAATGGGCACTATACACAATAGTATCTTCGGGAAAGTTCTCACAAATCTTTTTTAAACTTTTTTGTAGTTGTGACAAATTCCCAGTTGGAAGATCAAATCTTCCATAACTTCTTCTAAAAAGTGTATCTCCAGAAATCATTATTCTAGCATCACTGTTATAGAAGCACTTAGAGCCAGTAGTGTGACCAGGAGTATCAATCACTTCAAAACCAAAAATAGAATCTCCTTCTTTGATAGGAGTAAATTTACCTGTATAAATAAAATCATACCCTTGGATAGCATAAGAGAGATTTAAAGAGGCATCTGACAAAAATTTCTCCTCCTCTTTTCCAATATAAAGAGTTGCATTCGGGAATAGTTTAGTTATTTCGTTTATACCACCTATATGGTCTCCGTGACCATGTGTTAAAATAACATTTTTAAGCTCAAGATTATGTTCTTTTATAAAAGATAGAATCCCTTGCAGTTTAGAATCACTACAATCAAATAGTGAAGCCTCATTGTTTTCATTCCAAACTAAGTAGCAGTTTGTCATGTAACTACCCAAAGGAAAAGTTTTAATTTTCATCAAAAATACCTCCAAAAATCATATGTATTATTTTGTAATTTTGTGACGCACAAGCCCTACTCCATCTCCAAATGGAAGTAAAACAAAATTGTGGTGAGCATATAAGTAATCAATAAATTCATTTAATCTTCTAACTATTGTCTTAAATCTTTTCGGATACTCTTTGTATAGATACCCTCTAAACATGATATTATCTATAAAAATTATACCGTTCTCCTCTAACCTTTCGAAAGAATCATTGAAGAATTCCATATAATGACCTTTGGAAGCGTCTATAAAAATAAAATCGAACTTTTCATTGAGCTTTTTAATCTCTTGAACCCCATCACCTAGAATAGCATGGACACTTTGTTCAAGACCAGCTTTTTTAAAGTTTTCAAGAGCTTGACGGTATCTAATTTCATCAATTTCAATAGTTGTCAATTTTCCACCGTTTGATTTGGCAATCTCTCCCATAATAGTTCCAGAATATCCAATGGCTGTTCCAACCTCTAAAATATTTTTAAATTTATGACTTTCCACAAGGAATTTTATATATTCAGCGACCTCTTTAGTTACAATAGGAACATTGTGCTCTATTGCAAAAGCTTCCATCTCAAGGATTAAAGGGTCTGTTTCTTTTATTTTACTAACAATATATTCGTTAGCATCTTTTAACTCATCTAACATTATTCAAAATCCTTTCTAAGTTTAATTATATAGAAATTATCTAAAATTTCTTCGGTATAATCAATTAAAAATCCACCAATAGAATCAAATCTTCCGTTTATATTTGAAGGAATTTCAAATTTTACAACAGAGAAATTTTTATGGTTATTTAAGAATTTTTGAATGTTATCTGTATTTTCTTCAGAGAATATAGTACATGTACTATATACTAACTCTCCACCAACTTTTAAAGAAATTGCAGAGGAATCTAAAAGTTCAGTTTGTAGTTCTGAGAGTTCCTTAACATTGATCATATTTTTATTGTAAAGAGCCTCAGGTTTCTTTCTAAGTACTCCGTATCCACTACAAGGAGCATCAACTAAAATTTTGTCAAACTTTTGTCCCTGTTCTTTAAGTTTACGTGCATCTAACTTTATAGGTTTTACATTAGTAACACCAAGTTTTTGAAGATTTTCCTCAATCAGTTTGATTTTATGTTGATGAATATCAAGAGCAAAAATCTCTCCTTGGTTATTCATAATCTCTGCCAATACAGCTGTTTTACTTCCAGGAGCACTACAAGTGTCCACAATTTTTTCACCAGGTTGTGGATTTAAAATTTTAGCTGCTAAATATGAAGAAGCATCTTGGGCTATAATTTTTCCATCTTTAAATTCCTCGGTGTGAAGTACAATTCCTGAATCTATATAGTAAACAGAATCTACTTTTTTGATGATCTCTATTCTCATTGATTTTAAAAGTTCTTCAAATTGAGCTTCAGTATACTTCAACTTATTAACTCTAACACTCATATATGGAACCTTTTTTAGAGATATCAAAAGCTTTTCAGTTTCAGAACCGTACTCGCTTTTAATTTTATCGTAGAACCATCTAGGGTAAGAGTAAAGTATATCCAGTTTGTCCTCGTTTTTTAAAGTTTTTATTTCGTCGTCTTTTTCTCTTAAGTAACTTCTGATAACTCCATTAACGAATTTACCTACAGGGGCTCCAAACTTCTTTTTAGCCAGTTCTGTAGCTTCCCACGCTATACCTTTATCGTCACTATCCATAAATGTAGCTTGATAGATAGATATTTTTAATAGGTTTTTTAGCCAATTTTTTTTAATAGATTTTGTTCTTTTTTCAAGTTGGTAGTTCAAGTAGATTTCATTTCTAATTACACCGTAGAAAACTTCTGTAATAAAACCTCTCTCTCCTCTTCCTAAATTATTTTTTGAAAAATACTCATTCAATAGAATGTTTGAATATTTTCCTTTTTCAACTTCACTTAAAAGTCCAATAACTCTTTGTTTTATATTCAATATACACATCTCCTAACTATAATATTATACTACTTTATAAAGTTCATCACTTTCTGGTGGTTCAATAAAAATATGTTTTTCACCTTGGATAAGAATTTTGTCCTTAGATTCGGTGAATGCTCCAATATCAAATGCTTGAATATTATTATTTTTTAGCTCTTCTAGAAGAGGTCGTGAATTTTCTTTAGATGTAACAATAAGCATTGTACCACTAGATATAAGTCTTAACGGATCGATTTTAAAGTATTTACAAATCTTTTTAATAGATTCATGGATAAAAATATCTTTAAAATTAATTGTTATGCCCAGATTATAAAAACAACTAGACTCCCAAAGGGCACCAAGCAATCCACCTTCAGTGACATCGTGCATACCTTTAGCAAATCTGTTTGCAATAACCCCATCTTTTACAACACTTGTATAATCTAAGAGATTTTTAGCACTTTCAACAAGAGATTGTTCAAAGTTTTCTAAAAGTTCCTCCTCTTTCTCAAAGGCTATAATGCCAACCCCTTCAATACCAACTCCTTTAGTGATAATAATTCTATCTCCAGGAATCACTTTTGTTTTAGATTTAAAATCTTTTTTATCTCCAATCCCTATAGAGGTGGCCGAAATAATTGTCTTATTTACAGCGGTTGTAATCTCTGTATGGCCACCAATAATAGTGACACCGATTTTATTGGCTTCCTCTTGAGCTTCTTTCATAATTTCAGCGATTTCATTTTTTTGCACATGTGGGGGAGCTAAAATTGTTAACATAATTCCAACAGGTGAAACACCCTCTGTAGCAATATCGTTGCAGTTGATGTTGATGGCTAATTTACCCAATCCATTATTTGTACCAGTTATAGGATCTGTAGATAGGTAAATAACTTTTTCATCCACTTCGATAGCGGCACAGTCACTTCCAATTTCACCAGAAGAGATAACACAATCGTTATTATTTTGGATATTATTGAAAACTAATTCTTTTAAATCTGAAATTGTAAGTTTACCAACTTTCATAATTCCCCCTCGATGTAATAGTATTTTATAATATATTATACTATATTTTCCAGAAATAAAAAACCCTCACTTAAAATAAAGTGAGGGTTAAAATTTTTAGAACAATCCAGTTATAGTTCCGTTCTCATCTATATCGATAAGTTCAGCAGCAGGAATTTTAGGTAAACCAGGCATATCGATAATACCACCGGCCATAGCTATTATAAATCCGGCACCAGCAGCTAATTTAATGGTATCAACATCCACAGTAAAACCTGTAGGTCTTCCTAAAAGATTAGCTTTATCTGAAATAGATTTTTGAGTTTTAGACATGCATATTGGAAGATTTCCATAGCCAAGTTCTTCAAGTCTTTTGATTGTTTTATTGGCACCAGCAGAGAATGTAACTCCATCCGCTCCGTATATCTCCTTACATATTTTATTGATTTTATCTTTTATAGGTAACTCTAGATCATAAAGAGGTGTATAGTTATCTTTGTTTTCATCAAGCTTTTCAATAACTAATTTAGCTAATTCCTCTCCACCCTCTCCACCTTTTGCCCAAACTTCGCAAAGAGCAACAGGTGCATCCTGTTTTTGGCAATGAGTTTTGATAAGTTCAATCTCAGCATCAGTATCTGTAACAAACTTGTTTATAGCTACAACTACAGGCAGGTTGAATTTTTTTATATTTTCAATATGCTTATCAAGATTAGCTAAGCCAGCTTGAAGAGCATTGAGATTTTCTTCGTTTAAAATTTTTGCCCCACCGTGATGCTTAAGGGCTCTAACAGTCGCAACTATAACAACACAGTTAGGTTTTAAATTGCCTTTTCTACATTTTATATCTAAAAACTTTTCAGCTCCAAGATCAGCAGCAAAACCAGCTTCAGTTATTGCAATATCTGAAAGTTTAAGAGCTAATTTAGTAGCTAATAAAGAGTTACACCCGTGTGCAATGTTTGCAAAAGGTCCTCCGTGAATAATAACAGGAGTATTCTCTAAAGTTTGAACTAAATTTGGCTTTATAGCTTCTTTTAAAAGAGCAGTAACAGCTCCAGCTATTTTTAAATCATTTATTGTAAGTGGTTTGTCACTGTAATCATAACCAAAAACCATCTTACCAATATTTTCTTTTAACTCTTTCAAAGAATTAGAAAGACAAAGTGTAGCCATTATTTCAGAAGCTACAGTAATTTGGAAAGAGTCTTGTCTTGGATATCCATTTGCTTTTCCACCCAATCCAACAACAATACTTCTTAAATTACGATCGTTCATATCTACAACTCTTTTCCAAGCAATTTTGGTGTTGTCAATATCTAAACTATTTCCTTGAGTTATATGGTTATCAATACAAGCTGATACAAGGTTATGAGCCACTCCAATAGCATGAAAATCTCCAGTGAAATGAAGGTTTATATCCTCCATGGGAATAACTTGTGAAAAACCACCACCGGTAGCTCCTCCCTTCATTCCGAAAACTGGACCTAGAGAAGGCTCTCTAAGAGCAGCAACAGATGATTTCCCAAGTCTATTCAAGGCCTGTGTCAATCCAACAGTAACAGTTGATTTTCCTTCTCCAGCAGGAGTTGGAGTAATAGCGGTAACCAGAACTAATTTACCATCCTCTTTACTTGATAGATGATCTAAAAGTGAAAGATTTAGTTTTGCTTTATACTTACCATAAACATCAAAATAATCATCTGAAATATTTAACTTTGATGCTATTTCAGAAATTTTTAATATATTTGCTTCTTGTGCGATTTGTATATCTGTTTTCATTAACCCCTCCTAAATTTAAAAAAATAAACTGCTAATTGTATCAATTGTACATTAAAATGAAAAAAAAAGAAAGAAATATATATAAATAAAAATTGATTTTTTTTGATATAAATAGTATATAAAATACTATGAAGAAAATTTTAATAAAATTGTAAAAAAATTAATTTTTAGTTCAAGGGGGCACTGATGATTAATAAGGAGGATGTTTTATTAGCAAAGCAAGGTGATGTAGAATCAATGGAAAAGATAGTTACAGAGTATAAGAGTCTGATCTATATGAGAAACAAGAACTTATTCTTGAAGGGAGCGGATAGAGATGATCTGGTTCAGGAGGGGATGATAGGACTCATGAAAGCGATAAAATCCTTTGATGAAAATAAAAGTGCTTGTTTTAGTACTTTTGCATCTCTTT
This sequence comes from uncultured Cetobacterium sp., assembly GCF_947072685.1. Lineage (GTDB taxonomy): Bacteria > Fusobacteriota > Fusobacteriia > Fusobacteriales > Fusobacteriaceae > Cetobacterium_A. The sequence goes on from NZ_CAMTIK010000004.1 coordinate 32,490, forward strand.
GTATCAAGAGACAGATAATAACTGCGGTTAAAAATTATAATTCGGAAAAAAACAAAAAGCTAAATGCCGCTATTCAAGGAGAGGGATATTCTGAATTAGAGGATATTATCAAGTACAGCAGTCCATCTTTAAAATATTATACACCTGAGCAGATAATATTGGGGAAGGAACTTGTAAAATTACTGAATGGTTTTTTGAAAGAAAACTTGAGTGGATTGGAAAAAGAGGTTTTTTCTGAAATGACAAAAGGGTATGGATATTTAGAGATTGCAACAATAATAAACAAAGATCCTAAAACGATAGATAATTCTATTCAAAGAATAAAGAAAAAAGTTGTAGTTTTTTTAGAAAACTATAATAAAAGTTGACAAAAATGGTTGAAATTGAATATAATAAGTGAAATTTGTATTTTGTATTAAGAGGAGAAAAGATGATATTAGAAGCAATCAAGAATCAAAATATAACTTTCGAGCAAAAAGTTGTTACTTTAGCAAGATTAGCTGAGGGAAGCATAGAAGTTTTGAATAAAAGTGAAAGTTTAAAAAAATATATTGAAGATGGAATCATATGTGATTTATTTGAAGGGAATGCCCCTTATAGACCTAGATATATCGTTCCAGATTATGAGAAGTTCATGGAACAGGGGAGTAAATTTTTAAATATAGAAAAACCAACCAATATATGGGAAGCCGTTCATGGTCTATTAATACTTTATAAACATGTTCCATCTATAACAACAATGCCGGTCTATTTAGGAAATATAGATTATTTATTAGAACCATTTGTAGAGAATGAAAAGGAAGCGTATTTAGCGATAAAACTATTTTTAAAACATGTGGATTCAACTATAACAGATTCTTTTTGTCATGCAAATATAGGTCCTAGAGAAACAAAAGCCGGATCTTTAATACTGAAAGTGATGAGAGAGTTAGAACTACCAACTCCAAATTTGACAATAAAATACAGTGAGGAAACAAGTGAAAAAATAGCAATAGAAGCGATTCAAACAGCTCTAGTGACAGCTAAACCAAGTTTTGCAAATGATAAAATATTCAGAGATGATTTTAAAGGAGAGTATGGAATTGTAAGTTGTTACAATGGATTAAAAGTTGGTGGAGGAGCAAACACTCTTGTTAGAGTTAGACTTGGAGGATTGTCAAAACTTGCAAGTTCGAAAGAGGAGTTTTTAGAAAAAACTTTACCTGAAGTTTCTAAAGAGATGTTAGAATATATAGATGAGAGATCGAGATTTATAATAGAAGAGAGTGGATTTTATGAAAGTAGTTTTTTAATAAAAGAGGGACTTTTAGAAAAAGAGAAGTTTACAGGATTGTTTGGGTTTGTAGGTCTTGCAGAGTGTGTCAATAATCTATTAGGTGCTCAAGCACAGGAGGATAGATTTGGATATTCAGAGGCTGCAAATGAGTTAGGACTAGAGATAGTAAAAAAGATGTCTGAGATAGTAAAAAATCATAAAACTCCATATGCAGGAGAATTTTTTGGAAATACACATCTTTTACATTCACAAGTTGGAATAGATACCGATAGAAATGAAAGCCCAGGCTGTAGAGTTCCGGTTGGAGAAGAGCCCGAGATGTTTGAACATATAATGAAATCAGCTCCATTCCACCAGTACTGTCCAAGTGGGATTGGAGATATATTCGTTTTTGATGAAACGTTTAAAAGTAATCCAGAAGCAATTTTAAACATAATAAAAGGAGCTTTCCAAAACAATATGAGATTTTTCTCTCTCTACAGCAGTGAATGCGATGTAATAAGAGTTACAGGATATCTTGTAAAAAAATCTGAAATGGAGAAGTTAGATAAAGGTGAGCAAGTTTTAAGAGATACAACTATTTTAGGAAAAGGTGCTAGAGATAATGCAAAAGCTTTGGCAAGAAAATTAAGAAGTGAATAGGGTGTTATCAGCTAAAATTAATAAAATAATAAAATTTTCTAATGTTGATGGACCGGGAAATAGGATGGCTATATTTTTTCAAAAATGCAATTTTAATTGTGAGTATTGTCACAATCCAGAAACTATAAAAGAGTGTATCAATTGTAAAAAATGTATTGAAGTATGTGAAAGTAAAGCTTTAAGTGAAGAGAATGAAATTATATGTTGGGATAATAAAAAATGTTGTGATTGTGATCAATGTATAAAAACTTGTCCGATAGATTCCTCGCCAAAAACAATAAAATACTCTATAACAGACCTTTTACAGGAGATTGAGAGAGTGAAGTTTTTTATAAAAGGGATAACTGTGAGCGGAGGAGAAAGTTCTTTAAATTTTGAATTCATAACTGCTTTATTTAAAAAAGTTAAAGAGTTATGGCCTCATCTGGATTGTTTTGTGGATACAAATGGAGGTGTAGATTTCCAACTGGAAGTATACAAAGAATTTGTGGAGACTACAGATGCTTTTATGCTGGATATTAAAGCATGGGATTTAGAAGAACATAGAGCGCTTACTGGAGTGAGCAATGAAAATGTAATAAAAAATTTAATTTATCTAAAAAGTATAAATAAACTATTTGAAGTAAGAACAGTTGTTGTAAAAGATGTTTTAAATAACGCCTTGACTGTAAAAAATGTATCTAAAATAATTTCAGATGGAGCTATAAGATATAAAATCATAAAGTATAGATCTTTTGGAGTTCGATTAGATAGAGCCGAAAAGTTAAGGTCTCCTTCTAAAGAGGAGCTAATGGAGTTAGAAAAATTAGCGAAAAGTTTAAATGTAAAGAGCACCCTAATAATTTAGGATGCTCTTTTTTTAATCAAACTTATATCCAACACTAAATTGAAAAAGAAAATCGTGTGAATTTTGAGCTTTAGATACATTGAATTTAATAGGGCCAATTAAGCTTAAATAACTTAAACTAAGACCTCCACCTTGAGAATAATCTTTCCAGAGAAGAGAATTCTTTTGACTGTTAAAATCTTCATCGAGATACTTATATGTAGCAATATCCCAGTTTAAACTAAGATATAGGTTCTCTATAAGTTTGTGTTGTACTCCAAGACTAATTCCAAAAAGAGAAGAAAGATATTTTTCTTGAAAATAGTATCCACTGAAAGAGAATTCATTTTGGGAGAGATCATCGGAGATTCCACCGAGTTTAATATATTTATCGGGCAAAACATCTTCACCACTTACATTTCCACCAAATAGCTTAGATGTAAAACTTGTATTTGATGTAATTGGTAAGTAGCCAGATAAAAGGTAGTTAGAGGATAAAAAATTAAGGTTATCTTTTCCTAAATTTCCACCCCATCTCTGAGATATATCCCCTTTAAATCCACTGGAAGGGAATGAGATTGAATTTGTTTTATCCCAGTTGATATTGAAGAAAACATCTCCATAACTTTTAGAATATTCGATTTCAGAGTCAAATATACTTTTTATTTCAGAATCTAAAGAGCTGTAGTTTAAAGAAGCTCCATAAGAGAGTAAAAATAGATTGGAGTATTGTGTAACAACCGCACCTTCAAGTTTTATAACTTTGCTTTTGTAACTTCCAATCTTATCTCTATTGTGATAGAGGAAAAAAGGATTTTCATTGTAGCTAAGACTACTTAAAATCCCTATTTTATTTGAAAGACCATAGTAGGAAAAGTTTTTTAAGTCAAGACCTAAATAATCTCCAAAAGTAGCTTCAATGGTGGAAAGGCTACCAAACTTTCCAGAAGAACTTATATCGGTTCCAATAGAAAAAGTAGTTCCATAATCAGTTTGATAATCAAATCCTAATCCAATAACATTGGTAGGATTTTCTTCTACCTGTAATTTAAGAGTATTTTCATCAAAAGTATAGTAAATTTTATTTACAAAATTTAAACTGTAAGCTTTTAGCATCAAATCTTCTAAGCTGTCCGGGCTCATATTCTTTTCCAAAGAGTTAGCAAAAACAGTTTTTATAATCTCTTTATGATTAGGATTGTGAGATTGATTAGATATAACAACACTCTCTAAAGTAAAGTTTTTTTTAGAGTTTTGAATTTTTGAATCAGAAGCTTTAGCAGGACCAAATGCTAAAATTTTAGAAAGTTCTCTTTCAGCAGCTTTCTCTCCTAAAAGTTCGATGTCTTTAAAATCTTTGAAATCTGTTGTTTTATAGCTTGAAATATCAGGTGTTATAAGGATAGTAGCAAGATCTCTTTGCTTTTTAGTAGAACCGGTACTTTGAATAGCAACAATTTGATCCGCAACACTGAAGATGTCATAGTTCTCTTTCTTTTGAAGAGATGTCCCAACGTCCACTCCAATAACAATATCAGCACCAAGATTAAAAGCATCTTCAACTGGAAGGTTACGAGACAGTAAGCCATCAACATAGTAGCTATCCCCAATTTTTACAGGATCAAAGATAGTTGGGATAGAGATACTAGCTGTAATAACTTTTGCCAAATCACCACTGTTAAAAGCTTTTGATTTACCTGTGTTGAGGTCTGTTGCAATTATTTGAAGCGGAATCGGAAGCTTATTAAAATCTTTTATATTTTCAGCATTCCAAAGTAGATTTTTCAATTTTAAGTATATTCTTTGAGTGTTTTTTAAACTTTTAGGTAGGGCAAAATTTAAAAAATCATCATATTTTAAAGAAAGATTATAGTTTTTCATAAGAGATCTTTGATCAATAGATATATCGGCTTGATTTGGACTATCATTGAAAGTATCTTGCCAGTTAATATCTAAAACAAGTTTTTCAATCTCATCTGGGGTATAACCAACAGAGTAGAGTGCACCAATCAATGCCCCCATGCTAGTTCCAGTTATATAGTCAACTTTAATATTGTTTTTTTCTAAAGTTTTTAAAACACCAATATGTGCGAATCCTTTAGCACCACCGCCACTCAAAACCAATCCTATTTTAGGTTGTTTTGTTTCTTTTTTAAATTTTTCTATTTTCTGTTTTTCTAATTGTTTTATCTCTTTTTCTAATTGTTTTATTTGATTTTTTAATTTTTGAATCTCTATCTCCTCAAAGGAGTCATTTGCAAAAGAGGAGATACAAAGATATAGAAATAAAGAGACTACAGCAAGGTATCGACTCATTTTAAATCCTCCCTATAAATTTTAGAGAATTCATTAAAAAAATTAGGGAATGTTTTAGATACACACTGTGGGTCTAAAATTTTGATATTTGGAACTTTAAGCCCGATTAATGACAGTGACATCGCCATTCGGTGGTCATCATATGTTTCTAAAGTAGTACCAACATATTCAGAGACTGATTTGGGGATAATTTCAAATCCATCTTGTGATTCTAAAAAAATACCATTCAATTTCAAAATTTCATTTTTTAAAGCCGAGATACGATCCGTTTCTTTAATTCTCATATTTTCGACATCCCACACTTTTGTTGGAGAAGTTGCAAAAAGAGCAACTGCAGCAAGAGTTTGTGCAACATCTGGGATATCGTTCATGCTGAGACTGATACCTGAATAATCTTCAATTCCTTTAACAGTGATAGAAGTTTCTGAAAAGTTTAGGATTTTTAATCCCATTTTAACAAGAACATCTAAAAACTTTGAATCTCCTTGAATACTATGTTTAAAAAAATTGTTTAAGGTAATTTTTGAATTAGAGATTAAAGCCATCGCGAGAAAATATGAAGCTGAAGACATGTCCCCTTCAATAGTATAACTCTCGATTTTATACAGAGATGGGGATATAAGTACGCTCCTGTTATCTTTTTTAAAGATTGCTCCAAAATCTTTCATCATGGACAAAGTCATATCAATATATGGCTTGGATACGATTTTTCCAATAAATTTAATAGTGATAGATTCTTCAAAATAGGGTGCAGCCATGAGTATAGATGAGATATATTGGCTGCTTTTACTCCCGTCAATCTCTACAACGGGGCACTTTACACCGGAAGCTTGAATTTCAATAGGAGGGTAACCGTATTTTTCAAGATACCTTATTTGTACTCCTAACTCAGAAAGAGAGTCTACTAAATCTTTAATAGGACGATCATTCATTCTGTTATTTCCGTACAGGATAGCATTTCCACTCCCAGTTGCTAGATAGGAAGCCAAAAATCTCATGGCAGTTCCAGCATTTCCTACATAGAGATTAAGGTTTTCAAATTTAGGATTTTTATTTCCAGTAATTTTTAAAGTTTTTTCATTTTCGTTTAAATCAATAGTATTACCAAGTTGCTTTAAAGCTTCTATCATATATATTGTATCATCACTTAAAAGTATATTTTTTAAAAAAATAGTTTCTCCAGAAAGAGCTGAAAGAATAAGTGCACGGTTAGTAATAGATTTAGAACCAGGTATATCAACAATGAGATCAAAGTTTGTTTTGGGTTTGGGTTCAAAAAAATTCATTAAAAATTTCAACTCCTTTTAAATTTTTGTTAGTTAAATTATATCAATTTTTATAATAAAATAATACAGTAAAAAAATCTTTTTAAAATACAACCAAATTGACAAAAAGTTAAATAAACGGTATAATTACTCTAAAAGTTTAATGAGGCTGTATTTATAGTATAGTTTTGGAGGAAACAGATGGAAATGAAAGATATAATAGAAATGGTAAACTATTTTTCAGCAATGGCAAGGAAAAGAGAGCTAACGCCAGAAGAACAGCTTGAAAGAGCTAAATATAGAAAGATGTATTTAGAACAGTTTAAAGCACAAGTGAAGCAAAAGTTAGATTGTATAGAAATCGTAGACGAAAATAAAATGATATAGGGGGCCACCAAATGATGAAACAAGTAGTAAAGTCTCTTTATAGAGAAACAGAAAAGCATTTAGATACAGAGGTAGTACTGTCTGGATGGGTAAAAAAAATAAGATCACAAAAGAATTTTGGATTTATAGAGCTTAATGATGGAAGTTTTTTTAAAGGGGTTCAAATTGTATTTGATACAACTTTAAGTAATTTCGATGAAATTTCAAGACTATCTATCTCATCTTCTATTATTGTAAAAGGAAAAGTTATAAAATCTGAGGGAGCAGGACAGACGTTTGAAATTAAAGCTATAGAGATAGAGATATTTCAAAAAGCAGATTTAGATTATCCGTTACAAAATAAAAGACATTCATTTGAGTTTTTAAGAACGATAGCTCATTTAAGACCAAGAACAAATACTTTCTCAGCAGTATTTAGAGTTAGATCTGTACTGGCATATGCTATTCATAAATTTTTCCAAGAAAATGGATTTGTTTACACTCACACTCCAATAATAACAGGTTCCGATGCAGAAGGAGCTGGAGAGATGTTTAGAGTTACAACTCTAGATTTAAATGATGTTCCAAAAACTACAGAAGGGAAAGTGGATGTATCTAAAGATTTCTTTGGAAAAGAGACGAATTTAACTGTAAGTGGACAGCTAAACGGAGAGACATATTGTTCTGCATTTAGAAATATATATACATTTGGACCAACTTTTAGAGCGGAGCAATCAAATACTTCAAGACATGCTGCTGAATTTTGGATGATAGAACCAGAAATAGCATTTGCAGATTTAGATGCTAATATGGAATTGGCTGAAGCTATGGTTAAATATATAATCAAATATGTTATGGATGAGTGTCCAGAAGAGATGGAGTTCTTTAACCAATTTATAGAAAAAGGATTATTTGATAAATTGAATCTTGTTTTAAATAGTGATTTTGGAAAAATTACATATACAGAAGCTATCGATATCTTATTAAAAGCGGATAAAAAGTTTGAATACCCTGTTTCTTGGGGAATAGATCTTCAAAGTGAGCATGAAAGATACTTATCAGAAGAGCATTTTAAAAGACCAGTATTTGTAACAGACTATCCAAAAGATATAAAAGCTTTCTACATGAAACTTAGTCAAGATGAGAAGACCGTAAGAGCTATGGATTTATTAGCACCAGGAATAGGGGAAATAATAGGTGGATCTCAAAGAGAAGATAATATAGAGATTTTAGAAAGAAGAATGGCTGAAGTAGGACTAGAGAAGGAAGATTATGGATTCTATTTAGATTTAAGAAGATTCGGAAGTTTCCCTCACTCAGGATATGGATTAGGATTTGAAAGAATGTTAATGTATATAACAGGAATTACAAATATTAGAGATGTAATACCGTTCCCTAGAACTTCTAACAATGCAGAATTTTAATTCTTAAGAAGGCGGAGAGATGATAATTGAGATGCTGGTTTCTCTACTAGTTCTTACAATAGTATTTTATTTTGTGACTTATCCATATAATTTTAAATTAAATAGAAAATTGAAGAGAGTCTTAAATTTTTCAGAAGTTGAAAAAATTCCTGAAAAAAAAGTGAAATATTTAGAATTTTCAAAAGAACAGTTAGATGAACGATTAATTTTGGAAGAAAAGTTTTATAAAAGTTCATATACAAAAGAAACAATGAGATATTTGATCTTAAAGCCAAGGGAGTTAAAAGGAACACCTTTGTGTTTAGTCCTATATCATGGGATTAGAGATAAAGCTGAAGATTGGATATATAAAGCAAAACTTAGAGAAAATTATTTAACATTAAAAGAAAAGGGAAGAGTGGAAGATATAATTTTCATTCTTCCTGATTCCGGTTTTAAAGGAGAAAGTTGGTATACAAATTTTTATAAGGATGACAATCATAAATATGAAGAATTTTTTTCAAAAGATTTAACAGATCTAATAACGAAAAAATATCCAGATTCTCCAAAAGGGATTGGAGGATTTTCTATGGGTGGTTATGGAGCTTTGAAAATTGGTTTGAAAAATTTAGATTCATATGATGTAGTCGCAAGCTTTTCAGGGGCAATTAGTCTTATAAGGATGAGTATAAACAGAAGAGTCATGAGGATATTTAGATATCTATATGTACCAAGATTTTTATTTAATGATGTAAATAAAGCTCATTTTGTTAAAGTGTTTAGTCCATGGGGATATAAGATATTAAAAAATGACCCATATAGTATAATAAAAACAACGGATCCTGAAAAATTTAAGGATAAAAAGTTTTATTTGAGTGTAGGATCAGAAGATAAAAAACCATATCTGATGTTTCACCAATGGTTAGATGTTGTGGGTAGAGCTAAAAAGTACAACTTAGATTTTAGAGGGAAGATATACGAAAATGAATATCACACATGGGAGTATATTTCCAAAGATATATATAATTTTTTAATATTTTTTACAGATGAAACTAAAAAGAGGAAGTAATTATGAAAAAATATCTTTTATTGTTAGTTATAACACTGATTTCAGGGTGTATGTCTCTAGGTGTTAGTAAAGAGTATAAAAGCTATCAAAATGATTTTTATAAATTGGTTTCCAATCCGTTTAAAGAATCTCAGAGACGGGAGTTAGAGAATCAATTTAAGAGTTTGAAAAAAAGGGTCCAGAGTGGGGACTATTCAAAAAAAGAAAAAATGATTTTGAGTAAAGATATAGATTACTATTTAATGGTTTTAGAAGATTTGAAAGATTAAAAAAGCTTGAGTTTTTACTCAAGCTTTTTTAATTCAATTTTTTAATCTATTTTTAAAAAATGGTTCATTTTTTCTTTTTTAGTTTTTAAATAGTAAGAGTTACATGGATTGGGTGGAAATTCTATATGGGTACGGTTGGTAATATTTATTCCATATTTTTCTAGATCGTTAATTTTTTTTGGGTTGTTTGTCATCAAGTTGATACTTTTGATATCAAGAAGTTTTATCATTTGTGCAGCAACAGCAAAATCTCTCAAATCGGGTTCGAACCCTAAAAGAGTATTGGCTTCAACAGTATCTTTACCTTGAGATTGTAAATTGTAAGCTTTGATTTTATTTAAAAGTCCTATACCTCTTCCTTCCTGTCTCATATATAGAAGAACTCCAGAACCGTTTGTAGCAATATTTTCAAGAGCTTTGTCAAGTTGACTTCCACAATCACATTTTAAAGAACCAAAAGCATCCCCAGTTAGACATTCAGAGTGTACTCTAACCAAAACATTTTCTTTGTTTTTGATGTCTCCAAAAACTAGAGCTACATGCTCTTTAAAATCAAGAGTGTTGGAAAATCCAATCATTTTGAAAGTTCCGTGCTTTGTTGGAAGGGGTGCATCACAAACTAATTCTGTTTGAAATTCGTTTGTTTTTTTATAATCAATAAGAGCTTCAATTGTAATAATTTTCAAATCATGCTCTTTACAAAATAATAAAAGATCAGGGACTCTAGCCATAGTTCCATTTTCATTAATAATTTCACAGATAACTCCACACCCTTTAAAACCGGCTAATTTAGCTAAATCAACAGAAGCTTCAGTATGTCCAGGTCTTTCTATAACTCCGCCATTTTTAGCTATAAGAGGGAAGATGTGTCCGGGTCTTCTAAAATCTTTGGATTGAGTTGCTCTAAAAGCTAAATCCTTTATAGTGTTGAAACGATCCTCCACAGATATTCCTGTAGTTGTGCCAATAAAAGAATCAACAGACACCGTAAAAGCGGTTTGATGTTGGTCATTATTATTAAACGTCATGGGTAAAAGTCCAAGTTCGGTAGCTCTTGTTTCTTCAACTGGAACACAGACAAGTCCACGACCATATTTTATCATGAAGTTGATATTCTCTTTTGTGATATTCTCTCCAATACCAACCAAATCTCCTTCGTTTTCTCTATTTTCATTATCTACGACAACTATAAGTTTTCCATTTTTTAAATCCTCTATAGCATCTTCTATTTTGTTAAACATTTTACCTCCTTAAAATTTAGAAAAATCCATTCTCAGCTAAAAAACTTTTTGAAAGGGTTGATTTAGATTTTTTGTCAGCTGAAATTTTAGAAAAAAGCATTTTTTCAACATATTTTCCAATAAGATCAGTTTCTATATTTATAAAATCTCCAACTTTTTTTAAGTTGAGAGTTATATTATCTTGAGTGTGTGGAATAATTGAAACTGTAAAGTCTGTTTCTGTTAAAGTCGCAACTGTGAGACTTGCACCGTCTAAAGTGATACGACCTTTAAAAACAACATATTTCATAAAAAAAACAGGAATTTTAATTGTAAATTTTTTAGCAAAGCCATCATTTTTAATAGAGATTATCTCTCCAAAACAATCAACATCTCCCGTAACAAGATGCCCACCTAGGAAAGATTGGAGTGTGACAGATTTTTCTAAATTTACAAGATCTCCTATCTGAAGTTGTTTTAAAGTTGAAACATTGAGAGATTCATTCATAATATTAGCGGAGAAACTATTGGAACTAATTTTAGTGACAGTTAAGCAAACACCATTAGTAGCGATACTATCCCCAATATTTGCACCAGCAATCACTTTACTACAAGCAATTTTTATATTAGCTCCTTGATGAGTCGTATCAATAGAGATAATTTTACCTAACTCTTCAACTAAACCGGTAAACATCCATCCTCCTTGTAAAACTCAAATCCGACATTGTTATCATATAAATTTATTTTTAAATTTTTCAATTCTAAAGCGTCCTGTATATAAGTGGGTGTAAAGCCATCAATAAAAGGGATTGCTTTTGAATCTCCAATTATTTTAGGAGCAACAATAAACTCGCCGCCATCATATAGATTTTCTTTAAAAAAAGCTGATATAATTTGACTTCCACCTTCCACCAAAATAGAGTCAATTCCAGTATTACCAATTTTTTTTAAAATCTCCAAGACAGATTCACCTTCAAAGGTATGTATAAAAGTAATAGAGTACCTATCTTTAAGAAGGGTATATTTTTCAGAACCCACATGTCTATCATCAGTAACAACAATAGTTTTTTTGTCATTATTATTATAAATTATATTACACTCTTCTGGAATAGTCAAATTTCTATCAAATACGATTCTATAAGGATTTCTTCCATTGGGGAGAGAGCACCTTAAAGATGGATTATCTTTGGCTACAGTGTTGGATCCAACAAGAATTGCAGAGAAGAAATTCCGATAGTTTTGAACTTTTTCTCTGGCAATAGAGTTTGTAATCCATTTAGATGAAAAATTCTTAGTGGCAATCTTTCCATCAAGAGTGATTCCAGTTTTTATAAATATAAAAGGGATTTTCTGCTGTATATATTTGAAAAAAACTTTATTTAAATTTTGAGATTCTTTTTCAAGAACTCCAACAAGAACTTCAATACCAGCGGCTTTTAGTTGTTCAATTCCCTTTCCACGAACAAGAGGATTGGGGTCCAAAGTTCCGATAACACATTTTTTTATTTTTGAATCTATAATTAACTGAGTACATGGGGGTGTTTTTCCAAAATGTGAACAGGGTTCAAGAGTTACATAAATAGTGCTCCCCTCAGTAATTGTAGCATTTTTAATTGCATTTACTTCAGCGTGAGGACCACCAAAAATTTGGTGGTATCCTTTTGCTAGTAAGATATTTTCTTTAACAATAACAGCTCCGACTAAGGGGTTTGGATTGACAGAACCGATCCCTTTTTTAGCTTCATCTAGAGCTAATCTCATATAATATTCATGCATTTTACGCCTCGGATATACTTTTAATAAGATTGACAGTTTCGATAGCACCAATACCTGCATCAAATCCTTTATTTCCAGCTTTTGTACCAGCTCTTTCGATAGCTTCTTCAATCGAATTAACTGTTAAAACTCCAAATATAACAGGAATTCCCGATTCAAGAGAAACAGACGCAACCCCTTTAGATACTTCTGAACAAACATAGTCAAAATGTGGTGTAGCTCCTCTAATAACAGCTCCAAGAGTTATAACCGCATCGTATCTGTTGGTTTCCACCATTTTTTTAGCTATAAGAGGGATTTCAAAAGCTCCTGGAACCCATGAAACATCTATATTATCCTCCGAAACAGCATGTCTTTTAAGAGCATCAATAGCCCCTCCTAAAAGTTTAGATACAATAAATTCATTGAATCGGGCACAAACAATCCCCACTTTTAAATTTTCTCCTAAAAAATTTCCTTCATAAGTTTTAACCATAATTACGTCCTCCTCAAATTTTTTCGTAAAAAAAAACCGAAGATAGACTTCGGGCGTAAGTAAATACAAAAAACCACTTCTTTCATCCAGACTATACTGTCGGTTTTGGAGTTTCACCAAATCAAACCCGAAGGTTTCGCGGACTATAACCGCCGGTAGGGAATTGCAAAGATGCTCACCCTGCCCTGAAGCTTATCTATTTTATTTGGTTTATATATGGCGATTATAAATCAATAATCGCCATTTTGTCAATAAAAAAATTATTTATATTTTTTATTTAGTGCTTTTAGTATCGCAAAAGTCTCTAAATCAAAGACTCCATCAATTTTTCTAGATCTAAAGTGCATTTGGAAAGCTGAGATAGTTTTTATACTTTCTAAATCCCATGTGTTGGTTAAGGATATATCATAACCATATTTTCTTAACTCTTTTTTTAAGTCAATAATAGAGTAAGAATCAAATAGTTTCGGTGAGTAAAATTGGTAAAAATCTTTTGTGTTATACCAAGCTCCGACTCCGTATTTATCGTGAAGATATTTCCAAGGGAATTTAGGACCAGGATCCATTTTTCTAGTTGGAGCAATATCAGAGTGACCTAAAATATATTTAGGATTTATTTTATATTTCGCAGTAAGTTCTTTTAGTAACATACCGATTTTAAAGATTTGAGCATCGTTATATGGTAAAAAAATGTTTTTATCGACAACTCCATTTTTTAAATCAGTAATTTTTGATCTATTAGCATTGGAGTAACCAAGGTTTGATATTTCAATACCAATAGAGTTATCATTTAGATTTTTATATCCATCAAATGAACTTACGCCAGCATGCCATGCTCGTTTTGTATCTGGAACAATAGAATAAACATCATCACTTCGGTTTTGTGTTACCAAATAGTGAGAACTGACATTATTTTTTGTCAATGCAGTTATCGATCGTTCATCATTTAGAGCTGTGTAGTGTAAAATAATAAATCTAACCCTTTCGTTTTGGGAAACCGACTTATATTTAGATGAATTAACGCTATATCTTAGCGATGTGCACGAAGATAACACAAGAATAAAAAATGAAAAAATTATTTTTTTAAGCATACATGGATCACCCTTTCTTTTACTATATTTTAATTATATACTAAAATATCAAAAAAATCCAAAAAAACCTAAAAAACATTTGAAATTAATTGGTTTATATGATATAAATGACTGTACTTAAATACAATAATAGAAGCATTTTAGGAGGAAAATATAATGACAAAAAAAGAATTCGCAAAAGTATTATTTGAAAAAGGTGTATTCACTTCAAAAGCTGAAGCAGAAAGAAAATTAGATTCAGTTCTAGTTACAATAGAGGAAACTTTACAAGCTGGAGAAGAAATCAACTTTATCGGATGGGGAAAATTTGAAGTAGTTGAAAGACCAGAGAGAGTTGGAAGAAATCCTAAAACTGGAGAAGAAATCAAAATAGAAGCTAAAAAGACAGTAAAGTTTAAAGCTGGAAAGTCTTTAGTAGACAAAATGAACTAATATTTAATTCAAAAACCGAGATGAAAATCTCGGTTTTTTTATTTTACCCTTGACTTATTAAGAATTATTGGCTATATAAATACTAATACAAAAATCTCTTAAAAATCGGGAGGAATAAATATGATTAGTTATGATATGAGTGAAATAAGAAATATAACTCTTTTGGGTCATCGTGGTAGTGGAAAAAGTAGTTTAGTAGAGGCGATGCTATACATATCTAATACAACCCCTAAAATGGGAAGTGTGGACTCTCAGACAAGTATATCAGATTTTGATAAGGAGGAAATGAAACAAGGGTTTTCAATAAATACATCAGTTATACCATTGGAGTACTTAGGACATAAGTACAATATTTTAGACACACCAGGTTATTCAGATTTTTTTGGTGAGGTTACATCGGCTTTAGCAGTTTCGGGAGGAGCTGTTTTAGTAGTGAATGGTGCAGCGGGAGTTGAAATAGGAACTGAGAGAGCTTGGAGAATCTTGGAAGAAGCAGATATTCCCAGAATAATTTTTATAAATAAAATGAATAAAGGTGTACATAATTATGAAAAACTTCTCTATGAGATGAAAGAAAAATTTGGTAAAAAAGTGGCTCCGTTTTGTATTCCTATCGGATTTGAAGAGGAGTTTAAAGGATTTGTGAATGTAGTTGATTTGAAAGGGCGTGTTTTCAATGGTGAAACATGTGTGGATGCGGCAATTCCAGAAGATATAGATATAACTGAAGTCAGAAATCTTTTATTGGAGGCGATAGCTGAAACCGATGAAAAATTGTTGGAAAAATACTTTGCAGGAGAAGAATTTACAGAGGAAGAGATTAAAATGGGTCTTCATAATGGGGTTGTGAATGGAGAGATTGTCCCAGTGATTATTGGGTCGGCTAGTAATGGTATTGGGGTTCGGACACTTTTTGAGATGCTTTATAATTATCTTCCAACACCAAAAGAGATGAATGGTGGAACAAAAATTGGCTATTCCTTAGATGGGGAAAATAGGATTGAAAGAAAAGTCTGTGAAAAAGAGTTTTTTTCAGCAGTTATTTTCAAAACAATTGTTGATTCATATATGGGAAAAATATCTCTTTTTAAGGTTAATTCAGGAACGGTAAAAAAAGACGATGAAATATTAATAGGAAATAAAAATATAAAAGTTAAAGTGGGGGCGGTCTCGTTTTTTAGAGGTGGAAAACAGATTTTAGCAGAGGAGATTAAAGCTGGAGATATAGGAGCTGTAACAAAGCTACCAGATGCCCAAACGGGAGATACGCTGTGCGATAAGGACAATCCAGTAATTTATAAGGTAATATCTTTTCCGAAACCATGTCTATATATGTCGATTGTTCCTAAAGAAAAATCAGACGATGACAAATTGAGCAGTTCTTTGCAAAGGTTATCTGATGAGGATCCATCTTTTACCATTAGCAGAAACTTTGAAACAAAGGAGTTGATTGTGGGTGGACAAGGAGAAAAACATTTAAATATTATATTGAATAAACTACAAAATAAGTTTGGAGTAAACGCTATACTAAAAGAACCTGAGATTTCATATAGAGAAACAATCAAAAATTCTGTTGAGGCTCAAGGAAGACATAAAAAGCAATCGGGAGGAGCGGGGCAATTTGGTGAAGTATTTATAAAATTTGAACCGGATGGACAAGAATTTTCTTTTCATGACAATATTCATGGCGGAGTTGTTCCAAGAACATATATCCCAGCAGTTGAAAAAGGGTTGCTGGAAGCTAAAAATAAGGGGAGATTAGCAGGTTATCCAGTTATAAATGTAAAAGCGACATTGTATGATGGATCCTATCATCCTGTGGATTCTAATGAGCTTTCTTTTAAACAAGCAGCTATTTTAGCTTTTAGAAAAGGAATGGAAGAAGCTAAATGTGTTTTATTAGAACCGATTGTAAAAATGGAAATAGCAGCTCCAGATGAATACATTGGAGACATTATGGGGGACATGAATAAGAGAAGAGGAAAGATTTTAGGAATGGAGCCAATGGCATATTCAGAGCAGTTATTGACAGTTGAAGTTCCAGAGAGTGAGATTTTGAAGTATGCGATAGATTTGAAATCTTTAACTCAGGGAAGAGGTAGATTTGAATACAGATTTTTAAAATATGAAGAGCTACAGGACAACTTAGCTCAAAAGGTAATTGAAGTTAGGAAAAAATAGAAATAAAAAACAACTCTGAGCAATATAGTTCGGAGTTGTTTTTTATTTCTATATTCATTTAAAAAAGTTCTTTTTTAAATAAAATCCAAGTGATAGCTATTCCAAATAGGACAGCAACAAGTACAACCCATAGAAAACCGTAGGTATCTGTGGCGAAAGGAACTCCACCAACGTTCATTCCCCAAAGCCCTGAAACAACTGTGGGGATAGCAAAAACAATAGTTATAGAAGTAAGTTTTTTCATAACTATATTCAAGTTATTTGACATTACAGTTGAAAAAGCATCTCTTGTACTACCAAGAATACTGGAATATATATTCGCCATCTCAATAGCTTGTTTTGTTTCAATAATAACGTCTTCAAGAAGTTCTAAATCATCAGGATATCTTTTTACGATTTCTGTTCTCATCATTCTTTCTAAAACTGCTTCATTAGATTTTAAAGAGGTTGTAAAGTAAACCAAACTTTTTTCTAATTCAAGAAGAAGCATTAACTCTTGATTTCTAAGATTATTTTTAAGTTGTCTTTCAATATTATCACTGATTCTTCCAATTTGCTTAAGGTAAAGTAAAAAATATGTAGAATTTCTAAACAGCATTTGAAGAATGAATCTAGTTTTTTTAAAAGTGAAGAAACTTTTAATTCTCCCTTGAATAAACTCTTCGATAAGAGCTAATTTAACTGTGGATACAGTCAAAATATGGTCGTTTAAAAGAATTATACCTAAAGGAACTGTTGTAAAAGAACAACGGTTATTATCATCGTGTATAGGAACATCGATAATAACCAAGATAATGTCATCATCAATTTCTAAACGGGCTTTTTCTTCCTCGTCTAGGGCAGCTCTGATATGTTCTTCTGGAATATCAAAGCTGTTTGTAACAACTTTGATCTCCTCTTCAGTTGGATTGGAAAGATGAATCCATGTGTTTTTTTCGGTTAATTTTTCGACCTCTAAAGTTTCAGAGATAGAAAAAAGCTTTTTTTCTAATATATCATTATGACTTTTATAAATTTTTATCATATAACCACCTTAAAATAAAATTAATCTCTAAGGGCAAGAGGCATCAGTATATATTTGTATGAAAGATTATTAGTTTCTGTAACCTCAAACATTGCTGATGAAGAGTTTCCCTTTATGAATATATTGTTATTTAAGTTTTCGATGAAATCATAAAGAAATTTGATATTTAAAGAACACTTAAAATCGTCACCAGTTTTAATCATATTTACTTTTTGATTTATTTTGGCTTTTCCAGAAGAAGCGGAGATGCTTAGTTTATTTCCTTTAAACTCTAAAATAGCTCCGTTTTTAGCTTCATTACTTGTTCTAGCAACAGTTAGAACTTTCTTTAAAGCACTTTTAAACTCGGTATAGTTAAACTCAATCTCTTTACTGAAACTATTCCCACAAAGAATAGCATCAAAATTAGGGAATGGGAGAGTAGTAACCTTAGTTAAAAAATATGAGTTATTCCATATAAAGATAAGGTTTTCTCCATTATAACCGATACTGATATCTTCATTGACGTCTTTAATCAATTTACAAAGAATATTAACAGAATCAAGCGGAATAGAAAAATCTTTATCAATAAAAGCTTTATTCGTAGTTTTCAAATATGTCAATCTATATGAATCGGTTGAAACAAAAGATATTCTATCCTCTTTAAAAATAGCTCTAATACAATTGATTGCTAAATTTTCACTGGAAGGAGCTGCAGAAAATTTTGTTTTTTCAAAACCTCTATAGAGTTCTTGTGATGAAATTTTACTTACCTCTTCTAAGATAGGAAGTTCCAAATTCTCAGGGAAATTATCATAAAATAAAAGGGTAAATTCTGCTAGATGTATAGATAATACCTCACCTTTAGAGGAAAGAGTAATAAAGTCATCATCCAAAAGTTTTATATATTCTAAAGCGAGATTGGGTTTGAAAACCACAATACCATTTTCTACTGTTTCGCAAGAGAGAGTTTTTATATAATTAACATCTAAATTTGTTCCTGTGAAAGTAACTTTTCCATTGTTAGATTCAATCTTTAAACCTGATATTATAGGTTTAACAGGATTATCTTTTAAAATATTGATAAATTCAGAAAAAATTTCAACTAACTCATTTCTTTTTATATTAAAATTCATAGGTATCCTCCTAAATAAGTCTTTTCCAAAATTATACACCAAAAGAGGAAGTGTTACAAGAAATAAAAAAAGCTTAACTCAATAACAGAGTTAAGCTAAATAGTTCACATATTAATCGATAAGAATTTGTTGCCAATATTTACTTTGAATATCAAGAGTATTTTTAATATCCTTTAAAATTACAGTCTTTTCAAGATCATCAACAGAATAGATTGGTTTAGTTGTCATAAGTTCTCTTGCAGGAATATTGATTGACGGAATTCTTAGGTGATCAGCAATCAGTTTGTAATTTTCAGGTCTTTGAACAAAATCTAAGAATTTATATGCTGCTTCTTTATTTGGTGCAGATTTAGGAATAACAAATGAATCTATATAAGCAGTTCCACCCTTTTCTGGAATAATAAATTCAGTAGTTTTTAACTGTTCCTCTGTAAGCTCGTTTAGAACATTATCTGGATAGCACTGAACAACCCAGAAATCTTCACTGGCAAAACCTTTACCAAAAGATTCAGAATCAAATTTAGCGATATTTTTCTTCCACTCTTTAACAAGATTTGCAGCTTCAGCTATATGTGCTTCATCAGTAGTAGTTTGAGGGTATCCCAAAGTACCAAGAGCTGATGTCATAACCTCTCTCATATCATCAAGAAGAGTCATTTTTCCATTATATTCAGAATTATTATATATCGTGAAATCCTTAGGGAAATTCTTAACATATTTAGTGTTTACCGCAATAGCAGTAGCTCCCATAGCGAATGGAAAAGCATATTCGTTATTTTTATCAAAATATTGAAGTTTTTCAAGAACCATTGGATCTATATTATTTAAAGATGGTAGTTTTGCTTTATCTAATTTTTCAATCATTCCATCATTCATTAAAATTTCAGCGTAGTCAGTAGAAGGAGTTAATATGTCGTAACCAGTTCCACCAGCTTTAATTTTAGCAAACATCTCTTCATTAGATGAGTAGATATCTTCCACCACTTTAATACCTGTTTCTTTTTCAAAATCTTCATAAATTTTTGTGGGAATATAGTCCGCCCAACCATAAAGATAAAGAGTATTTTCATTTTTTTGTTTCTCTTTTCCACAACTAGCTAAAAGAAAAACCAAAGATAGTAAAGTTAGTAATTTTTTCACTTAAACCTCCTAAATATATAATTTTTACAACTATTAAAAATTGTATTATATTTTTTATATATAGTCAAGAATATCTTGAAGTATTATTACACTGGAAAATAACTGAAAATTAATGTATAATCATGAATGAATATAGACTAAAAATAGGAGATGTAAAATTGGAATTTATAACAAGTAAAGAAAATGAAACGTTTAAAAATCTAAAAAAATTGAGAACTAAAAAATATAGAGATTCTGAAAATATGTTTTTAGCGGAGGGAAGAAAATTTTTAGAATTTGAGGAAACTCCTCATGTTATTATTTTTAAAGAGGGTGTATCAGAAGAAATTTTATGTTCTGCCAAGAAGCATATGTGTAGAAAAATAACCTTACCGGAAAAACTTTTTAAAGAATTAACATCTCAAGAAAACTCCCAAGGTGTGATAATATGTTACAATTCAAAACAAGAGTGCCTAGATAAATTGGGAGATAATATAGTTGTATTGAATAGAGTTTCAGATCCAGGAAATTTAGGAACTATAATAAGAATAGCCGATGCTGCTGGATTTAAAGATATAATTTTAACAAAAGGAAGTGTGGACTGCTATAATGAAAAAACGGTAAGAAGCACAATGGGATCAATACTCGCAATTAATATTTTATATTTCGAAGAGGAAAGATTAGTTTCATTTTTAAAAGATAGGGACTACAAAATAGTTGTAACCGCTTTAGAAAAGGATTCTATTCCATATACTAAACTAAATTTAAGTGAAAAAAATGCTTTTATATTTGGAAATGAAGGGGATGGAGTCTCAAAAGATATTATAGCTCTAAGTGATGAAAAAGTGATAATTCCAATTTATGGAAGTGCAGAATCGTTAAATGTTGCGATGGCAGCCGGGATTGTTCTGTATGAAGTCAGAAATAAATTAGAAAACAAATGATGGAAGTTGGGGGAGATATGATAAAATTAATTGTCACTGACATGGATGGAACATTTTTAAATGATGAAAAAAAATTTTCGGATGAATTTTGGGGTATCTATGAAAAGTTAGATCAAAAGAAAATAAAATTTGTAGTTGCTAGTGGTAGACAATATCAAAATTTAAGGAAAAATTTTGCGAGAATAAAAGAAAAAATAGTTTTTATAGCTGAAAATGGAAGTTACGTGATAGAAAACGAAGAAGAGATCTATTCACGAGTGTTGTCTGAAGATATAATTAAAAAATATGTGGATTTAGGTAGAAAAATACCGACTACAAATTTAGTTTTATGTGGAAAAAAATCAGCATATATAGAATCAACTGATTCTGATTTTATAAAAGAAGTAGAAAAATATTATGAGGAAAAAAAGATTGTTAAGAGTTTACTAGAAATAAAAGATGATGAGATAATAAAAATTGCATATTGTGATTTGACGGGGACAGAGAAAAATGTTTATCCATATTTAGAAAATGAAATAGATTGTCAAATTGTTGTGTCGGGTGAAATTTGGCTAGATATAAGTCACTTGGAATCAAATAAAGGGATAGCTTTAGGAGTGTTACAAAAAAAATTAGGAGTAACGGTTGATGAAACAATGATTTTTGGGGACTACTTAAATGATTGTGAGATGCTCCAAAGGGGAAAATACAGCTTTGCTATGGAGAATGCTCATGAAAAAGTTAAGAGTGTTGCAAATTTTTTAGCTAAAAGTAATAACGAAAACGGGGTTCTTGAAGAGTTGAAAAAAATTATTTAATCCTAAAATGGAGGCGGGTTTAATTTATGAGAAGATATCTAAAATTTGTTTTTATATTTTTAATGAGTGCAACTCTTTATGCAGCATATGATTTTCCAATGAAGAATCCATATGTTGCCACAATAATAGGAAGTTCTAAAATTATGACTGCAGGAGTGCCGGAGAGTGTGCCTGTAAAAGAGTATAAAATTGAACTTGGAAGAAGTAAAAAAATACCAGAAAATCTTTGGTATGAGAGAGGTTTTAAATTTTCGTTGAGCAAACAAAAAGGGAAAGCCCCATTAATTTATGTTCTTTCAGGAACAGGATCAGCATATAATTCTGTTAGAACGCAAAATTTCCAAAAAATATTTTATGAAGCAGGCTATCATGTGTTGACTGTAACATCTGTATTTAATTCAAATTTTGTTTTGAATGTTTCAAATAGTCAAGTTCCAGGAGTGTTGATACAGGACGGTTTAGATCTGTATAATGTGATGGGAGATATGCTTAGTAAAGTAAAGAAAGAGGACAATCTTCAGATTACGGATATATATTTAATGGGATACAGTATGGGGGCAACACATTCAGCAGTACTATCTTATTTAGATTCTTTGGGGAAAGATTTTAATTTCAAAAGAGTTTATATGGTAAATCCTTCAATAAATTTATATTACTCAGCTAAAGTCTTGGATGATATGTTGGATAAAAATATAGAGAACAAAGCCCAAATTGGCGAGGTTGTCGATGAAGTTATAGATGAAGTGAAAAAGAATATATCTCCGACAGATTTAGAAATTACAGAGGAGAGTATCTATTCAATATTTGAAAAACATGAACTTTCAAATAAAAAGATGCAAATTTTGATAGGCTTAGCCTTTAATTTAACATCGATTGATTTGAACTATATTGTTGATCAAATAAATGGAACACATGTGTATTCTAAGACTGTACCGGGGAAATTTTCAAGGATGTATCCATATTTTGAGGCTATAAATTTTGCAGATTTCAGTGATTATTTAGAAAAGTTAGCCTATCCTTATTATTTAAAAATATTGGGAGGAGATTTAACATTTAATGATATGGTAAAATATGGAAATCTTCGAATTCTTAGAGAGTATTTAAAAAATGAGAAAAAGATAGTGGCTGTGACAAATGAAGATGATTTTATTCTTTCACCAAAAGATAAGGCGTTTATAACAGATACCTTTTTAGAAAGAAGTTTAATATACCCTTACGGAGGTCATTGTGGGAATATGTTTTATCAAACAAATGTCGATAAAATGTTAGAATTCTTGAATAAGGGGGTATTTAATAATGAGTTGTAAAAAAATGACATTGATAGTAAGTTTTGCTCTGTTAATAGGTTGTTCTTCCACCGAAAAAAAATTAGATACCACTCAAAAAGAGAGCAGAAAAAATTCGGGAATAATAGAAAAAGTTGCAGTAAAAAATAAAGAATATTTAAAGTTAGATTTAGGAAAAGAGGTAGTGCCCCAGCCGATTATTTCGACGGGAGAGGTTATTCAAAAAAAAGAGGTGAATGGAACTAAATTTATTGAAGTTTATGATCCTCTAGAGCCTTTAAATAGAAGAATATATTATTTCAATTATTATTTAGATAAATATGTATTGATACCAGCTGTAAATGTTTATGAATTTATAGCGCCTAACATGGTTCAAAAAGGGGTTTCAAACTTCTTTTCTAACCTTCAAGATATTAGCACATTTATAAATTCACTACTTCAACTAGAAGGAAGAAAAGCTACAATTACATTGGCTAGATTTGGTATAAATACAATAGTAGGTGTTTTAGGGTTGTTTGATGTAGCCACAAGAATGGAGTTGCCAAAAACATATGAAGATTTTGGATTAACTTTTGCAAAATATGGTGTTGGAAACGGACCATATTTAGTTTTACCTGGTTTTGGACCATCAAATTTGAGAGATACAACAGGAAAGAGTATAGGAGCAGCAACAATATATAATATAGATCCATATGACTCAGTTGGAGTGGATGTAAATAATTGGGGAGTAGCAGCGGTAGATGCTGTGAATATAAGAAAAGAAACCAAAAAGTTTAGATACTATGGAACGGGAAGTCCGTTTGAGTATGAGTATGTAAGATATTTCTATACAAAATATAGGGATACATTAATAGGTATAAACGATGTTAACGGGAGAGGTGAATAGTTTTGAATTTACAAGAGTTTGTTTTAAATTACAAGGATGATGTGGTAAAATCAATTCAGGAATCAGTAAGGATTAAGAGTGTGCAAGAAGCGCCATTAGAAGGAATGCCTTTTGGAGAGGGAGCGGCAAAAGCTTTAGAACACATGTTAAATTTAGGGGAAAAGCTAGGATTTAAAGTGGAGAACTTTGATAACTATGCAGGTCATATCGATTTTGGGGACGGTTCTGACGAAGAGATGATAGGAATTTTAGGTCATGTGGATGTAGTGCCTGAGGGAAAAGGTTGGGACCACCCACCCTATGAGGCTAAAATAGTGGATGGAAAGATGTATGGAAGAGGTGTTCTAGATGATAAAGGACCTACAATAGCAGCTCTTTATGCATTGAAAGCCATAAAGGACTCAGGAGTGAAACTGAATAGAAAAGTAAGAGTGATTGTAGGAGCTAATGAAGAGACAGGATGGGGGTGTATGAATCACTATTTTGGAAAATTAAATATGCCACAACCAGCGATGGCATTCACACCAGACTCATCATTTCCAGTAACTTTTGCAGAAAAAGGGATACTCCATCTTATGCTATCTAAAGAGTATTCAAATGAGTTGAATTTCTCAATAAATGGTGGAGTAGCATTTAACTCTGTTCCAGATTCAACAGTAGGGATATTCCCGCTATCAATGAAAAGTGAGATATTTAATAACTTAGATAGATATAACGAAGGGAAAGAATATAAAATATCAGCCTCAGAAAAGGATGGTAAGATTGAGATCGTATCTTTAGGAAAAGCATCTCATGGTGCAAGACCAGCGAATGGATACAATCCAATTTCAGCACTGTTCTCATTCTTATCGACTATAGAAATTGAAGATGAGCAGCTAAAGAATTTAGTTGAGTTCTTTGCTGAATATATAGGGATGGAATACTCGGGAGCTAGCTTAGGAATAGACTTTAAAGATGAACCGTCAGGAGTATTGACTTTAACAATTGGAAAAATAGAGTGTTCTGAAAAAAATATGATGTTTGGATTTGATATCAGATATCCAGTTACTTATAAAAAAGAACAAGTACTTGAAGAGATTGAGAAAAGAGCAAAAACAAAAGGGATAGAAGTGACAGTAAGATCTGCCAAAAATCCGCTTTATGTTCCAAAGGACAGTTTCTTAGTAACAACATTGATGGGAATATATAAGGATATTACTGGAGATGTAGATGCAGAACCTGTTTCAATTGGTGGTGGTACATATGCTAGAGCTGTGACTAATGGAGTTGCGTTTGGAGCATTATTAAAAGGTCAAGAGGACAATATGCATCAAAAGAATGAATATTTGGAGATAGAAAAGTTGGATACTTGGTTAAAAATATATGTTCAAGCAATCTATGATTTAGCTAAATAAGTGTATTAAAAAACTGCAGAGATGCAGTTTTTTTTATTTGTTTTGAAAAATAAAAAAGACTTTAGTAGTAAAAAAATAGCACTTCAAAAGATTGTCACCTATTTTGATAATAATTATATAAAATATGAATAGAACTATTATAAAAATATATTTTCAAATTAAAAGATAATGAAATATATTATTCGGAATAATAAAAAATAAAAAATAGGGAGGGAATTATTTATGAGAAAAATATTGACGTATCTATTAGCAACATTATTTTCTGTATTTACTTTTGCGGAAGTTCCGTATCATATTGGGGTTATAACAGGAACGGTTTCTCAGTCTGAAGATGGTCTTAGGGGTGCAGAAGAAGCCATAAAGATTTACGGTGCTGCCGATAAAGGGGGAGAGATTGTTCATGTGACCTATCCAGATAACTTTATGCAAGAGATGGAGACAACAATATCTCAAATGGTAAGTTTAGCAGATGATCCAAAAATGAAGGCGATTGTTATAGGAGAAGCTATTCCAGGAACAGTAGAGGCTTTTAGAAGAATAAGAGAAAAAAGACCGGATATACTGTTGTTAGCAAACTCTCCACATGAGGACCCGGAGATGATAGGGGAGGTGTCAGATCTAGTTGTAAATCCAGATAGTATCGCAAGAGGATATCTGATAGTTAAAGCTGCTAAAGAGATGGGAGCAGATAAATTTATGCATATATCGTTCCCAAGACATATGAGTTATGAATTACTTTCAAAGAGAAGAAATATAATGAGAGTGGCGGCAAATGATTTAGGTATGGAGTTTATTGAGATGACAGCTCCAGATCCTGTAAGTGACGTTGGAGTAGCTGGAGCACAACAATATATATTGGAGCAAGTTCCAAGTTGGATAAATAAATATGGGAGCAATGTAGCTTTTTTTGCAACGAATGATGCCCATACAGAGCCATTGTTGAAAAGAGTTAGTGAATTAGGAGGGTATTTTGTTGAGGCTGATTTACCATCTCCAACTATGGGCTATCCTGGAGCTTTAGGAATACAATTTACAGAGAGTGAGAAAGGAAATTGGCCAAAAATATTAGGGAAAGTAGAAAAAACAGTTGTGGATAAAGGTGCAAGTGGAAGAATGGGAACATGGGCATATTCATACAATTTTGCTGTGACAGTCTCTTTAGTTGATCTAGCTAAAAATGTTTTAGATGGAAAATCAAAAATAGATGATTTCGATTCTCTTAAAGAAGTTTTATCTAAAAATACTCCAGGAGCACAATGGAATGGAAGTAACTATGTGGATGTAAGAGGGGTTGAAAAAGACAATTTCTATTTATTATATCAAGATACCTATGTGCTAGGAAAAGGATACTTGAAAATGACGGAATTAGAAGTACCGGAAAAATATTTTTCAGTTAAATAATTAGAAATATATTGACCACTAGTTTCTATAACTAGTGGTCAATATTTTAATAAACTCAAGAGGTGATGGGATGTCTGAAGTACTTTTAAAAATGGAAGGTGTATCTAAAAGTTTTGGTGAGAATACAGTTTTAAAAGATATAAATTTAAATATAAAAGCGGGTGAAATAGTAGGATTAGTAGGAGAAAATGGAGCTGGGAAATCTACACTTATGAAGATAATATTTGGGATGTCTGTTATAAATGAAACGGGCGGGTATAACGGAGAAATGTTCTTCAACGGAGAAAAAGTAAGTTTTAAAACTTCTTTTGATGCTTTAAATGCGGGAATAGGAATGGTTCATCAAGAATTTTCTTTGATTCCAGGATTTAAGGCTTCAGAAAATATAGTTCTAAACAGAGAGAGTTTAAAAAAATCATTTCTTAAAGATATTTTTGGAGAGAGAATAAGTAGAGTAGATGAGCAGCTAAATGATGAAAGAGCTAAAAAAGCGGTATCTCATTTAGGAATAGATTTGAGCATAGATACAAAAATCTCGGATATGCCTGTTGCTCATATGCAGTTTACTGAAATTGCACGGGAGATTGAAAGGGAAAATACTAAACTATTAGTTTTGGATGAACCTACAGCAGTTTTAACAGAGAAAGAAGCTGAAATACTTTTAAAAACTATGAAGAGACTATCACAAGAGGGAATTGCAATAATATTTATAACACATAGATTGGAAGAGATTATGAATATATCCGATAGGGTTATAGTTTTGAGAGATGGAGTTATGATGAATGAATTAGAAACGTCAAAAACTGATGTAAATGAAATTACTGAATTGATGATAGGGCGTAAGATATCTCATGAAAGTAGTAAGAAAGAAAAAACTGAGAATATAGAAGAAATATTAAAGATAAATGATTTGTGGGTAGATATGCCTGGAGAAAAAGTTAAAAAGATAAATTTAAGTATCAAAAAAGGGGAGATAATAGGATTAGGAGGAATGGCAGGTCAGGGAAAAGTTGGAATAGCGAATGGTATAATGGGACTTTTTGAAGCGGGTGGAGATATTATTTATAGAGGGGAAAAATTAGAGTTAAATAATCCCAAGATTCCTTTAGAAAATGGGATTTATTTTGTATCGGAGGATAGAAAAGAGGTAGGATTAATCCTCGATGAAACAATTGATTTGAATATAGCTTATCCATCGATATGTATAAAAAAGAAATTTTTAAAAAAGAAGTGTTTTGGAATTTTTAATAGTTTAGATATGGATTCTGTTGAAAATAATTCTAATAAATATATAGATAAATTAGAAATTAAATGTATGGGAGGTAAACAAAAAGTTGGTGAATTGAGTGGCGGAAATCAACAAAAGGTTTGCTTGGCTAAAGCTTTCACAATAATGCCAGATATTTTGTTTGTATCTGAACCTACTAGAGGGATTGATATCGGAGCTAAAAAAATTGTTCTTGAAACACTAAGGGAATATAATGTAAAAGAAAATATGACAATAATACTAACCTCTTCAGAGCTTGAAGAGTTGAGGATGATATGCGACAGAATAGCTATAGTTAACGAAGGAGAAATAGCAGGAATACTTCCTCCAGAAGCAAGTTTACTAGAATTTGGGAAGATGATGGTTGGAATAAAAGGGGGCAGCGATGAATAGAACGGATATATCTAAAAAAATTTCTAAGATAGGATTACCTAGAATAATAATCGCACTTTTTTTGATATCTCTTTATGCAGTTGCTCCGTTTGTAGGGATAAATCTTAAAACAGCTTTTCAAGATACATTTGTAAGAGTTGGGATGAATATCATATTGGTTTTGTCACTAGTACCAATGATTCAAGGGGGGACAGGATTGAATTTTGGAATGCCACTGGGAGTGGAGGCTGGACTTTTAGGAGCAGTAATCAGTATTGAACTAGGATTGACTGGTTTTTTAGGTTTTTTAGGAGCTATGATGATATCTCTACCAATAGCTGTAGTTTTTGGGTATGGGTATGGGAAGATATTAAATAAAGTAAAAGGTGGAGAGATGATGATAGCTACTTATGTAGGGTTTTCATCCGTAGCACTTATGTGTATTATGTGGCTCTTATTGCCGTTTAAAAAGCCGGATATGATTTGGGCTTATGGAGGGGAGGGGCTTCGTACTACAGTGAGTGTAGAGAACTACTGGAGTAAGATATTGGGTAAAGTTTTGAATATACCTAATAGTTACAGTTTTATTGGAGAATTTATATTTTTTATTTTAGTTGCTTTCTTGATAAAGGAGTATTTTAGAAGTAGAAGTGGTCTTTCTATGAAAGCTGTTGGAGCAAATGAAAAATTTGCTAAATCAGTTGGAATAGATATAGATAGAGCGAGGATAGTGTCGGTTGTAATGTCTACAGTCATAGCGGCGCTAGGAATAATTGTGTATCAACAAAGTTTTGGATTTATTCAGCTTTATTTAGCACCATTTTATATGGCTTTTCCGGCAATTGCAGCAATTTTGATAGGTGGAGCTTCAGTTCATAAAGCGACAATATTCAATGTTGTGGTGGGTACATTTCTGTTTCAAGGGATAATAACGATGACGCCGATTGTTATAAGTGGACTTATAAAAACTGATATGTCAGAAACAATAAGGGTTATAATTTCTAATGGAATGATACTGTATGCGCTTACTAGAAAAGGGGGTGGGAATTAATGAAAAGATTAAAAGAATTTTTAGAAACTAATATTGTTCCTATATTTATACTGTTTTTTATAATTTTAACAGTTCCTATTTCAAAATTGACACCACAATATTTAATTCAAGAAATGATATTGAGATTGGATAGGAATCTGTTTTTAGTACTCTCGTTACTAATTCCAATAATAGCGGGAATGGGGCTTAATTTTGGAATTGTTTTAGGAGCTATGGCAGGGCAATTAGCCCTTATATTTATAACAGAAATGAGAGTTGTAGGGTATCAGGGCGTATTTTTAGCTATGATTATATCCACACCTATCGCAATTTTATTGGGATGTATGAGTGGGAGTGTTTTAAATAAAGCTAAAGGAAAAGAGATGATCACATCCATGATATTGGGGTTATTTATGAATGGGATATATCAACTTGTAGTTCTTTATGGGATGGGAAGCATAATAAAAATATCAAATCCTAAACTTATTTTATCAAGGGGAAGTGGGATAAGAAATGCAATAGATTTACAGGGAATAAGACAGGGATTGGATGGGTTATTGGAAATTAATATCTTGGGGCAGAAAATACCGTTAGCAACATTTATAATTGTTGCCATTTTATGTGTGTTTATAGTTTGGTTTAGAAAAACAAAGTTAGGGCAAGATATGAGAGCAGTTGGACAAGCTATCGATATTGCAAGAGCATCAGGAATAGATGTAGATAGAACAAGAATAATTGCTATTGTAATTTCAACAGTTTTGGCGGGCTTTGGGCAAATAATTTATTTACAAAATATAGGGACTATGAATACATATAATAGTCATGAACAAATAGGGATGTTTTCAATTGCAGCTCTTCTTATAGGTGGGGCTTCAGCAGTTAAGGCAAGTATCCCAAACGCAATAACAGGGATTGTATTATTTCATATGATGTTTATAATATCTCCAATGGCAGGAAAAGAGCTTATGGGGTCGGCTCAAATAGGGGAGTATTTTAGAGTGTTTATATCCTATGGTATAATAGCCCTTGTATTAGTGATGCATGAGTGGAGAAGAGAAAGAGATAAGAGGAAAAAAAGAAAAGCACGTTTTGATGCAAAAGAGGGGGAAGCCTTATGAAAAGAGTGCTAGGAATATTGAGCTTTTTTTTAGGAATAATTTTTATAACATTTATTCTTTTTTATACAGGGCAAGAGCATACACTTATAATAGATAATAAATATAAAGAAAAAAATGAGTCTAAAAATATAGTTTTTAAAATTGAAGGAGAGAAAGCTAAAAAAATATCAAAAAATAAAAAAGCTATATTGGAGTTAAAGGGATTAAAACATAAGTTTGAAATAGAGATAGATGGAGAAAATTTTTATGGGGAGATAAACTTTTCTTTAAATAGAGGAAGCGAAATTATGGTAGAAAATTTTGTAGCTAAAAAAGAGGAGTGGATAAAATCTATACCACAATATTAAAAATGTAACAGTGTCAAGCACTGTTACATTTTTAATTTATAAATCTACTTTCTTCAAGATATTTAGGATCGTTTCCAGCTATGAAAACAATAGAATTATCGGAAAGTAAATCGATAACAGGTTTGGACAGCTCCAAAGGAATAGCAGGACATCCCAAAGTTCTTCCTAAAAACCCCATATCATCAATATATTTTTTAGAAGCGTAGTCAGCTCCATGAATTACTATTGATCTATCATAGGCATTCGAGTTGAATCTGTTTTCTAATCCTTTAAGTCTGAGAGAATAACCATAAGCACCAAAATATGGTTGAGTATCAGTTATGAAAAAACCTAAAGAACTCTGAAAAGAGTTGGGGGAGTTCGAAAATTTTGTAGCTAAAACTTTTCCACTATTTTTTCCATGAGTTACGTATGTATAATATAGAAGTTTTTTTTCTTTTAAATCAATAACAGAGAATCTAGGTTCTGTGGAGGGCTTTGTGAAATCAATAACAGTTAAAAATCTAAACTTTTTACCTTTTATTTTAGAGGAACCTTTCACAGCATTCTTAAAAACTGAGTAGTTCATTTTATCTTTAAGGTGAAGATTTCTGTACAATTGTGATGTAGAACCAAGGGCGGTTAAATAAAAAGTAATGAAAAACAGGAAAAGCTTTTTCTTCATAGATCCCTCCTAAAATTGTAAAGATGTATTAAAGTTATTATAACAGAAAAAGTAAATAAAATTAATAAATTAATAAAAATGATGAAAAAAAATCCTAAAAAAGTTATTTTTTTATCAAAGTTAAGGAAAGAGAAAGAGAAAAGTTGACACAAAATATAAACTCATGTAGAATACTAGTAGACTAAATTTATTTGGAGGAAAAATATCATATGTTAAACGAAGTAATTGTTGAAAAAATGAAAGACTTGGTTGAAAATTGTATGGGAGATTCTCAAGCAGCATGTAAGAGCAATTGTCCTATGAATACAGATGTAAAAAAATATGTAAACTTAATCGGGCAAGGGAACGGGAAAGAAGCTATTGATGTTATCAGAGAAAAGCTTTTCTTACCAGGTACTCTAGGAAGAATTTGTGCACATCCTTGTGAACAAAACTGTAGAAGAGGAGATGAGGATTCATCTATAGCAATAGCATCATTAAAAAGATATGCGGCAGATAACTTTGATGATGAAGCTAATTGGGATTTATCAAAAGAATCATTAAAAGGAAAGAAAGTAGCTATTATAGGAGCTGGGCCAGCGGGAGCTCAATCAGCAATAGATTTATCTAAACAGGGATATGATGTGACAATTTTTGAAAAACTACCTGTGTTTGGTGGAATGATGAGAGTAGGAATTCCGGAGTATAGACTTCCAAGAGAAGTAATAGATAGAGAATATGCAATATTAAAAAAATTAGGTGTTGAGGTAAAGTTATCAACTGAGATAGGTAAGGACATATCGTTTGAAGAGTTAGAAAAAAATTATGATGCAATTCTAGTGGCAGTAGGAAAGCAAGCAGGAAGAGTTGATAGATCCCTAGAAAATCATGGTGCAAAAGGGGTTTTCCATGCAGCAGAGTATCTAAAAGAGATTTCATTGACTAAAAATTTTCAAGGTGCAGGTAAAAAAGTTGCGGTTATAGGTGGTGGAGACGTAGCCATGGATTGCGCTAGATCATCTAAAAGAGTTCCTGGTGTTGAAGTTGTATACTCAGTACCTTTAGAAGCTACATTTGAAAATATGGCTTCTTCTAATCATGAAATTCATGGGGCAATAGAGGAAAATATAGAGTTTAAGCTAGGAAATGGAATCAGCAGAATTATCGTAGATGAAAATAATAGAGTTTCAGGACTTGAAATTAAAAAATGTCTAGGACTTTTTGATGAAAACGGGAACTTTAATCCTCAATTTGATGAAAATCAAAAAGAGATTATAGAGATAGATACATTAGTTTTCGCAATAGGTCAAGGGGTAGACAGTTCGTTTGATAGTGAAGGGAAATTAACAACAAGAAGAAATGGAACTTTCGAATCAGATAAATTGACAATGCAATCAACTACAAATGAGAAAGTATTCGTTGCTGGAGATTGTGCTAATGCCTTTATAGTTATAGAAGCTATGGCAGAGGGAAGAAGGGCAGCAAGATCAATAGGTAGATTTTTAGAGGGGAAAGATCTCTTTGAAGGAAGAACAATAGATGATGAGGGTGGATATAAATCAAAATTATATTTACCAACAGAGTACTTGCCGGAAGGTTGGGACGCAGCTGAAAAAGTTGAAAGAATGGTTTCTAACACTACCAATGGAGAAAAAAGAATTAAAGATTTCTCTGAAGTAGAGATGGTATTTACTGAAGAGCAGGCTTTAAAAGAAGCCAATAGATGTTTACAGTGTGAATGTAAGCTTTGTATGAAAGAGTGTATTATGTTAAATGATTATACAGATTGTCCAAAAACTTTATTCCAAGAGTATTTAGAAAAAGGTTGTGAAGAGATGGATGCTAAAATTGCTTACTCTTGTAACATGTGTGATCAATGTACGCTGAAATGTCCTAAAGATTTTGAGATAAAAACTAATTTTGGAGCTATGAGAAGTGAGTACGTGAAAGTAAATAATGGAAAATCTCCTATGAGTGGGCATAAAGCTATCGAAGTTCATCAATATTTAGGATATTCAAAGATGTTCAATACAACCAATGCAGCACCTGAAGGAAAGAAAACAAAATATGTATTTTTCCCAGGATGTTCACTGCCATCATATAATTCTGAGGCTGTTGGAAAGATACAGGAACATTTACAGGATAAATTAAATGGAGAGGTAGGTTCACTTCTAAAATGTTGTGGAAAACCACCCAAAGCTTTAGGGCAAGATGACTTATTTAAAGAGAGATTTAAATCAGTTCAAAAAGAACTTGATAAAGTTGGAGCAGAAACAGTTATAGTTGCATGTCAATCTTGTTTTGGAATATTTAACATGTATGCTAAGCAAAATGTGGTATCATTATGGGAACTCTTACCAGAAATCGGACTTCCTGAATCTCAAATAGGTGTGGGAAAAGGTTCTGATGTTACATTTAATATACATGATTCTTGTTCGATTAGAAAGCAAACTAAAATTCATGATGGAATAAGATGGATTATGAATGAATTAGGATACAATGTAGAGGAGTTAGAGAACTCTAGAGAAAAAACTAGATGTTGTGGATTTGGTGGGATGATAGTTCCAGCAGTACCTGGTGTAGCAAAAAGAGTTATGGAAAGAAGAGCTTGTGAGACAACAACAGGTCATATGGTGACATATTGTGCAGCATGTAGAGAATCTATGGAAAAGGGTCAGGCAGATGCACTTCATATATTAGATTTAGTGTTTGGGGAAAAATATAATAAATCCCAAGCTCAACCAAGAAACGCTGGTCCAGTGAAGCAATGGATGACAAGATATAAATCTAAAATGGAATTAAACAAAAGAAAATAAACAAATAAAAAAACTAAAGAGATAAGGCGGAGGAATGAAGAGATGAAAAAGTCATTAATTTTAGGATCGTTATTATTATCAATGGTAGCATTTGGAAAAGATTACACTCAATATAAATCGGATAAATTAATTAGTCCAGAAGCAGCCAAGCAATTGGTAGAAACAAATAAGAATGTGGTACTTATAGATGTTAGACCTGAAGCGAAATTCATGTTAAACAACATAGAAGGATCATATAATATGTGGAGACCTGATATGGAACCAAAAGATCATAGACATGGTGAAATTGGTGGGATGAGAGCTTCTAGAGAAGAAATGGAAATTGAGTTAAATAAAATGGGAGTGACAAAGGATACAACACTTGTGCTTATAGGAGATGGACTAGACGAGTATAGATTGTGGTGGATACTAGATCTATATGGAATGGAAAATATTAAAATAGTAGACGGCGGATATGCAACACTTAAGGGAACTGGAATAAAAACTAAATTTGGAAAAGAAGCGGCTGAAAAAAAAGGCGATTACAAATTTCCAGAAACGCCTGATAAAAATACTTTAGCAGAAATGAAAGAGATGGAAGAGGCGT
This sequence comes from uncultured Cetobacterium sp., assembly GCF_947072685.1. GTDB lineage: Bacteria > Fusobacteriota > Fusobacteriia > Fusobacteriales > Fusobacteriaceae > Cetobacterium_A. Next base: position 67,242 of record NZ_CAMTIK010000004.1, read on the forward strand.
GTGAAAGTCATTCAGAAGTGATTCTTGATACAAGAACTAAAAAAGAGCATACTGGTGAGGATATGAAAAAAGGAGCAGTGGCTAAAGGAAGAATACCCGGAAGTGTATTTGTAGAGTGGACAGAGGCTTTAAATAAAGATAAAACTATTAAATCTTATGATGAGTTGGTAGAACTATATACATCTAAAGGGGTTACAGCAGATAAAGAGATTCTACCATACTGTCAATCAGCGGTGAGATCAGCTCATACAACATTTATATTAAAAGAACTTTTAGGATATCCACAAGTTAAAAACTATGATGGTTCTTGGATTGAGTGGTCTCATGCAGTAAAATCTGGAAAAGAAAAAGTGGAGATAGGAGAATAAAATGAATCAGAAGAAAAATCCGTTAAAAATAATTTTAATAGTAGTTGTTCTAGCAGCACTAATATTTGGGCTTATAAAGTCAGGTGCATTCGAGTATTTAAAAGATAGAGAGAAACTTGAAACTCTGATAAAAGGGTTAGGAGTTTGGGGACCAATAGCCTATATGGGAATGTATGCATTAGTAACAATAACATGTGTTTCAGTTCTTCCGTTGACACTGGCTGGAGGACTTATATTTGGAGCTGTTATGGGGGTTGTTTATACAGCGATCGGGGCATGTATTGGTCTTTCACTGTCGTTTTTAATAGCTAGATATATAGCTAGAAAACCTATTGAAGAAAGATTTGGGAAAACAGAAGCATTTAAAAAGATAAATGAAGGAGTAAAAAACGAAGGATGGTTCATTCTTGCAACAACAAGATTATTACCGGTATTTCCTTTTGGAATTCAAAACTATGTATATGGGTTAACACCGATTAGTTTTATTCAATACTCACTACTTTCAACAATATTTATTTTGCCAGGAACATCTGTATTCGTCTTACTGGCTGGAGCAGTGGCATCTGGGGATATGAAAACGGCAGTTAAAATGTCAATAACAGCCTCTTTAATATTCTTTGCTTTAACGATGATAACAAAAGTTATTGCAAAAAAATCAAAAAAAAGTTAATAAAATAAAAAAAATATCGAAACAAAAAAGCAAATGATGTATAATTTGAGGGGGAGGATTTAATCCCCCTTGTTTTTATTAAGTCAGAGGGAGAGTTGAAATGATAAAAAAAATAAAATGGTCTTTGCAAATGCTGTTGATACCGTTAATATTTATGGGTTGTGGGAAAAAGCAGAGCCAAGAAGTAAATATCTATATGTGGGGTGGATCTAAAGAGATCAATACTTTTATGGATGATGTAGTGGCACCAAAAGTGAAGCAAAAAGAGGATATAACTTTGAAAAGAGTTCCTATAGTAGATATAAAAGATATCGTAAATAAATTAATAATAGAAAAACAAGCTGGAAAAAAGGATGGAGTTATTGATATTCTTTGGTTAAATGGAGAGAATTTTAAAGCATTAAAAGATGCGGGTGTTTTAGAACAGAATATTCTATCAAAAATTTCGAATAAAAATCTATTGAAAGAGAGTACAACAGTTAAAGATTTTGGAGAGGATATAGATGGATTAGAAGTGCCATTTGGAGAAGCTCAGTTCAATTTTATCTATGATAGTAAAAAAGGGGAAGTACCATTTACAAATTGGGAGAGTCTGACAGAATATGTGGAAAAAAATCCAGGTAGATTTACATATCCAAATGTATCTAACTTTACAGGGAGTGCATTTGTTAGAAATTTAACTATTGATATGTTAGGTTATGATAATATTCAAAACATGACATCAGAGGAGCTTAAAGTACAACTTAATATTGTATGGAATTATTTAAATGAAATAGAACCTTTTTTATGGAGAGCAGGAGAGACATATCCAGAGTCTGAAGGGAAATTAGATCTTTTATATTCAACGGATGAAGTAGATGTAACGATGGGATATACAGTAAATAAAGTGAATTCTAAAATAGATTCAGGAGATTATCCAAAAACATCTGAGAGTTTTTTATTGGAGAGGGGAACACTGTTTAACAACCATTATTTAGCAATTCCAAATAATTCTAAAAACAAAGAGAATGCCCTAAAAGTTATTGATACTCTAATCTCTCCAGAGATTCAGATTTTAAAACAAGAGCCAAAAAATTGGGGTGATTTTACAATTTTAGATATGAATAAACTTAGTTCTGAAGATAAAATAGCATTTGAAGAGTTAAATAAAAGTGGGAAAATTCCAAGCTTAGAAGAGTTAGAAACTAAAAGAGTTTTGGAGTTATCGCCAGAAAAAGTTACTCTTATAGAGGAAGGATGGACAGAAGAGGTTGGAAAAAATTAAAAAATTTATATGCTTAATACCTTTTTTAATGTACATAACATTTTTCTTTTTATATGGATTGTACTATGTTTTAATGACATCGCTGGGATACAACAGAATTCTTTCAAAATCATGTTTTACCTTGCACTACTATAAAGAGGTTTTAAATTCAAAAGAATTTTTAGAAAGTTTAATATATACAACAAAACTTAATATAATTTCAGCATTTTTTGCGTTCGTTTTAACTATTATAATTTTATATTTAGTTTTTTTAAGTAAAAGAAGAGGGTATTTTTATAGTAAAAGTTTTCAAAAGGTTATAGAAGCCCCTGTTTTCGTTCCATATTTAGTAGGTGCTTATGGAGTTCTTTTACTTTTAATGAGAAGAGGGATAATGAGCAATATCTTAATGCAGTTGGGAATAATTAAATCAGCACAAGAGTTTCCTATACTTACAAATGATCACAGTGGAATAGGGATAATTATAACGTATATATGGAAAGCTCTCCCTTTTATGACAATGATGACATTACCTATAGTTTTTAGAGTTGATAAAAAATGGGATTCGTTAGGAAAATTATATAATTTAAGTAACTATCAATTCTTTAGAAAGATAGTGTTGCCACTCATATTACCAGCTTTAAGTGTCAGCTTTTTTATTGTTTTAACATATCTATTTGCTTCTTTTGAAACTCCATACATACTAGGAGTAACTCACCCTAGAGTACTTTCAGTTTCTGTATTTGATATGTATACAAAAGGAAGTTTAGAAGCTAGAGGTAAAATTATGGTTATGAATATTATGATTTCAATAATAAGTTTATTTTTTGGTGGAATGATCTCTCTAGCTTTGAAATTTTTCTCAAAATTTGAAAATAGGGAGTGGTAAAAATGAAAAAAACAATCATAGGTACTATATATTTCATAATCTCGTTAATTTTTTTACTTCCGTTCATAGGTATTGTTTTAAAAAGTCTGAATTTTAAGATGTGGGAGTATGTTTTACAAAATAATAAAACCTATTTAAGTTTATTTACGACATTTATGGTGGCCTCGATAGCTATGTTGATAAATTTTTTAATAGGAACACCTCTGGCCTCTTTTATGGCTAGAGAAAATTTTAAAGGGAAAAAAATAGTGGAGTTACTTATAATTTTACCTATTATAATTCCAACACTTGTAAGTACTATGGGATTGCAGTTTTCTTTTATAAAATTAGGACTTATTGAAACTGTAATAGGAGTAGGAATAGTACATAGTGTGACTACAATGCCTTATTATGTTCAGAGCATGAAAGCTGGATATATGACTCTGAGTAAGGATTATATAAATCTAGGAAAAATTTTGGGAGCGAATACACTTCAAAGGTTTTTTAAAATAACATTGCCGATAATTTCACCATCATTTTTGGTGGGGATGTCTCTTGTTATAATAGTTTCATTTTCTCAGTATTTGGTGACTTTTATAATAGGTGGAGGTCAAGTTATGACACTCCCAATACTTATGATGCCTTATTTAGCAGATGGAGATATGAGAAACGGGACAGTATACAGTATAATATATGTTTTATTTACTTATTTTTTAGTTTTTTTAGTGGGAAGATTGGTAAAATTTATTTATAGAAAGAGTGATAAGTGTAGATGATAGAGATAAAAAGATTGTCAAAAAAATTTGCAGAATTTTCGTTGAAAAATATAAACTTTCAAATAGAAACAGGGGAGTTTGTGGGTATTTTAGGTCAATCTGGATCCGGGAAATCAACGATATTGAATTTGATTGCAGGTTTGGATAAAGAGTATGAAGGTGATATTTTAATAGAGGGTGAAACGCCCAGAAAATCTATAAAAAATGGAGATATAGCAATGGTTTTTCAGCAGGATCTATTACTTCCACATTTAAATGTATGGGAGAATATAGCTTTTGGATTAAAAATAAAAAAAATTCCAAAAGAGGAAATAGAGAAGAGAATAAAAGATGCTATTCTTGAAATGGATTTAATAGGGAAAGAAAAAAGATATCCCAATGAATTGAGTGGAGGAGAAAAGCAAAGAGTTTCAATAGCTAGAGCAATAGTAACTCGTCCGAAGCTTCTTTTAATGGATGAGCCGTTCTCAGCATTAGACTTTAATTTAAGAGATAGAATGCAAAAAATGGTCAAAAACATGCATAAAAAATTAAAAATAACAATAGTTTTCGTCACTCATGATAGGGAGGAAGCGTTCTTTTTATCTGATAAAATTGGAGTTATGTTTAAAGGGGAACTTCTAGACTTTGGAACTCCACAGGAGTTGTATTATAATCCTAAGAATGTGTATACCGCTAAACTTTTAGCTATGGAAAATATATTTTCTAAAAAGGTTTTTGAAAAAATATTTATGTGTAAAGTTGAAAAAGGTGAGTTTGTGGGATTGAGAGGAAAGGATTTGAAAATTTGTGAAAAATCTGAAGTCAATGGTGAAGTTATAGGAGTGAACTTTGGAATGGGAGAGTATAATATAACTTTGAAAATCAATGGAGAAAAAATAGTGGTAGTAAAACAGGGTGAGTTCAAGGTTAGATTGGGTGACATTGTAGGAGTAACTCATAATGAAAAAAATCGAATTATAATAGAGGGAGTTAAAAGATGTTAGATACACATTGTAGGAAATATATTCAGCCATCAATAAAATTTGGGGCTTATATTGCTATGAAAATGGGATTAAGTGCAAATAATGTTACAATTATAGCGATGATATTGGGTGTTTTAAGTGGAGTATTGACATATTTTGGAATGGAAGTACTAGGAGTGTCTCTTCTGTGGTTTTCAGGGTATTTAGATGCTGTAGATGGAACGATAGCAAGAGAAACAAAATCCTCTTCACCTTTTGGAACAGTTATGGATATAACTTTTGATAGAATTGTTGAAGGAGCTATTATAATTGGAGTAGCTCATAGATTTCCACAATTCAGTTTTCAATCTCTTTTGTTAGCAATAAGTATAATAATATCGATGACGATATTTTTGACAACAGGATCACTTGCAGAAAATAAAGGTGAAAAAAGTTTTCACTATCAAGCTGGATTGGCTGAAAGATCTGAAGGTTTTATAATGCTGACTCTGATAATGGTTTTAGGTGATAGAGCTGGAATAGTTATAAATATTTTTACAGGAATAGTTTTATTTACTGCATATCAAAGGTTTATAGAAGCGAAAAAAATATTGAAATAAAAAGGATGGTACAAAATTGTATCATCCTTTTTGTTTTAAAGTTGTACTGTTATAGATTTAAATATTTTATATGTAACAAATCCAGGTCTAGCTCCTTTGGGTTTATTTAAATATTTGATTTGTGTGTAATCAATAGTTAATTTTGTCCCTTTAGGAAGCTTGGACATCTGTCCACAAAAGACTCCGATGTCATAGATTTGTTTTTCACTTAAAGCGATATCTTGATTGACAATAGCATGTGTTCCTGGGATGTCTCTACAGTGAAACCACATGTCATCTCTGTTTGCGTACTTAGTTCTTAAAGCATCGTTTTCAAGGTTGTTTCTACCATAAGTGACTAAAATACCATCAACTTCAATTTCACCAAAAGTGAAAGGTTTAGTTTGGACTTTTTTAGGATTTTTTCTTTTCTGTTTGATACTAATTTTTAGATAACCTTGAGCTGTAAGTTCCTCTTCAATAAGTTTAAGATTTTCTCTAGAATCACTATTTTCAATAAAGTTTCCAACACCCGTAAAATAAATTAGGTTATCAGAAATTTCAATCAATCGTTTATTGTTGTGTTCCATACCTTTTTTTAGTTTGTTGTACTTTTTATAAATCTTCTCTAAGTTTACTTGCGGAGTAACCAAAGGATCTAGTGGGATAGTACACAAAGAATCGTTATAGAAATCGTAGAGTTCAACTTCGTTCATACCTTTTTTTAAAGAGTATAGAGAAGCTGCAAGGATATCTCCAAGCTCTCTATATCTATCAAAATCTTTTTTATCCTCAAGATCTTTTTTTATGGATACAATGATTTTTTCTGCCTTTTTTCTCTCTTTTTTTACGCAAGCAAGTAGCTTATCTTTTAATATTTTAAAAGTGTTCGAAAGATTTTCGCTGTTGATATAAAGATTGATAAGCTCTTCAAAAGAGTTGTAGTTTTCAACGAAGGAGTATGTTTTGGGCTCTATATTCAAAACGGTTGCCAAGATAATTTCTTTATGCTCGTTAAAAAATATTTTAGGTGCAATACGATCGTTTAAAATATTTTTAAAATTTTCAAAAGAATCAAAAGTATTGGCAAGAAGTTTACCCATCCCTTCAATATTTTTCAAAAGAGTTCCTGCTATCATTTCAGTTTCAAACTGCTCCTTTGTAACGTCTGCAGGATTTAATTTCTTTTCGACGGTGGGATCAGAATAGATTACACCTGGGAAAAGGACTCTCACAGAGTTCTCTTCTAAAGAGAATCTTTTGATTGAATCAAGAACCTTGTTGTTTTTATCAGTCAAAATAAGATTGGAATGTTTTCCCATCATTTCAAAATATAGATTATATGTTTTAATTTCACCCAGCTCATTTAATTTAGAAAAAGTGAAAACTAAAATTCTATCAAACCCAATTTGTTTGATTGAAATCAGTGTAGACCCAACAATATGTTTTTTTAAGTTTAAAGAAAATGTGCTATTCTCATCGAGTAGATTATCTTCCTTCGTATTTGAAAGGTAGCATAACGAAAGAGAAGGGAAACAAGAGAAAATAAGTCTCTGTTTCCCAAAATTCATAGAGATAGCAAGAGAACTTGTTTGAACAATTTTATTAGCACTTTTGCCTTTTAAATTGGTTTCAAGTTCATCTTTTATTTTGTTGAGAGAGATTCCATCAAGGTATAACATTACTCTTCAACCTTAATAGCAATAAGATTTTTAGCATCCAGTAGGTTTACTTTTAAAGTTGAACCATCCTCTTTTAAAAGGGCTACCTTGTCCTTTTCATCTGAATCTATAATTTTAACTGCAGTGTAGTGCTCGATTCCATTAGCGGAAAAATAATCTTGAATTATAGGGGTTCCTTTAACTTCTGTTATAGATACAAGAGCGCCTATAGGAAACTCTGTAACTGAATGAGGTTTAAAAAACTGAGTCTTTTCCTCAAGATTTTTTAAAATTATTTCAAAAGTCTTAGTAAAATGATCTAAATCTTTACTAGGTATATTTTCAGTTATAGTAGAGATTATATTCTTATGATAGCTGTTATGATAGCTCAAAGCTTCTAAGCCTTTTTTAGATAGGGAAACATAAACTTTTCTTCTATCTGCATCAGAACGAACTCTATCAATAAACCCTTTTTCTCTAAGTTTTGTAATTGCAACAGTAGCTGTTCCCATAGTGATTCCAAGTCTATCAGAAAGTTCATTCATACTTAATGACTCCTTACCGATGGCTTCAATTATATGTAGTTCTGTGTGAGTGATACACTTTATTCCTCTTTTTAAAGCTAAATCTTCTGTTTCGTAAAAAAGTTTATAAAAGTTTTCTAAAACATCATTAACTTTATTTATATTATTCATAATTTACATCTCCTTTAAAGATCTGATTCTCTCTTCGTAGTTTCCAGAGAATACATAAGAACCTGCAACAAAAACATTCGCTCCAGCTTCGATACATTTACCGATAGTTTCATTTGTGATACCGCCATCCACCTGAATATCAACTGTTTGATTAAGAGAACGAACCTCTTTTATTTTTTGGATAGAATTTTCAATAAATTTCTGTCCGCCAAAACCAGGATTAACAGACATAACTAAGACCATGTCAACATCGTTAATAATATATTTGATAGCTTCAACTGGAGTAGCAGGATTTAAAGAAACACCAGCTTTAATACCGTAAGATTTTATAAGTTGAATAGCTCTGTGTAAATGTTTTGTAGCCTCAGCATGTACAACAATTATATCTGCTCCGGCTTTAACAAAATCTTCAATATATCTTTCTGGTGATTCAATCATTAAATGAACATCAAACACAAGCTTAGTTTTGTTTCTGATAGACTTAATAACAGGTGCTCCAAAAGTTATATTAGGAACAAACATTCCATCCATAACATCGATGTGTACATAGTCAGCCCCAGCTTTATCAATAGCAATAACCTCATTTCCAAGTTGGCTAAAATCAGCAGATAGTATAGATGGTGCTATTTTAATTGTTTTGTGTGTCATTAAATTCACTCCCTTAATTATATCATAATGTTTTTATTTGTATCTATTCCAAATCTCATTTTTTGATTTTTCATAACAACGTTTATAAAAATCATATCTCTCTTTAGAGATTTTCCCATCTTCGACAGCTTCTTTAATTGCACATTGAGGTTCATTAATATGAACACAGTTATTAAATTTACAGCCTTTATCGATATTAAACTCAGGAAAAAGTTCAATTAATTCTTGAGGATTTTCAGTAGGGGGAAGATCCACAGACGAAAATCCAGGAGTATCGATAACAAAGCCACCGGCAGCAAGGGGTAGAAGTCGACTATCTCTTGTTGTATGTTTACCGGCTCTGAGTCTTTTGCTTGTTTCTCCAGTTTTAAGTTCTCTAGAGTCTTGTAGAAGATTTAAAATACTTGATTTTCCAACTCCAGAAGGGCCGCCAAAAGCAGTGATTTTATCTTTGATAAAAGCAGTGAGATCTTCAATTCCAGCTTCAGTTAAAGTTGATATATAAAAAACAGGAATATCAATTGTTTCCAAGTACTTGAGGTTTGTTTTAATCTCAGATAACTCCTCCTCCGTAAGTAAATCTATTTTATTTATTATTAAAATAGGGTTTATTTTATTATATAGACTATTTATTGTTAAAATGTTAATTTTTTCATAGTCTATAGCGGGATCTTTAGCGGAAAATTGGATTACACCATAGTCTATATTAGCGACAAGTGGTCTTCTTAAAAGGTTTTTTCTAGTTTTGACCTCAGTTATAAAACCATCACTATCAAAAACTACATGATCTCCAACAGTACAATTCTCTCTTTTATCCGATCTTTTTAAAATACCTCTTAATTTGCAAAGATAATCATTTCCTTCACTTTTTATATTATAAAATCCTTGAATTTTATTTGTAACAATACCTTCGATAATAATTCACACTCCTTAATTTAATAACTGACAGTCATGTCGATAATGGTTCCAGTAGGAACAGTTTCACCGATATGGTTAGTTTCAATAACTATACCTTTTTCTAAATCGGGAACAACCTTTTCCTTGATAACTCCAACGATAAGTCCTTTAGATATGAGTTCATTTCTAGCCTCTTCAAAAGTAAATCCAATTGTGTCAGGAACTTCAACAGAGACAATTGAATTTGAATTACTCAAAAGAAGAGAGATGCCCATATTTTTTTGAGTACTATCTCCAGTGGCTGGATTCGTAGCTAAAACAGTATTGTAAGGGAGGTTAGATGATGTGTACGATGTTTTATTAACTTTAACACCTTCCTTTTGCAATTCAGCTAAAACTTCAATTAGATTTTTGTTTGTAAAATCAGGAATAATATAGTTATTTTTTCCTTTACTTACCCAAACTCTAACTGTTCTCCCCTCTTTAACAATTTTTTCAGGGTCAGGATTTTGTCTAAAAATAGTTCCCACAGGTAAATCTGAAAAATCATTGCCCGCAACAAGCAAGTTAACGTTATCAATAGACTCAATTTTAGAGGCTTGATTTAAGTTAAGTCCAATTAGATTGGGTAGAGAGTAAAACCTTTCGTTGAAATAAGTTCTTAAAAATATATTAAAACTAAAAAAACAAATATAAACTATAAGGATACCTGATAGAAGGTATACTAAATATTTTTTCATCTTTCCTCCTCGTATCTTTGTATAAAAACTAAAGAATAGAACACTTTAAATACTTATAAAATAATATCATAGTAGCATTAAAATATCAATAATTACTTGATAAATAGTAGGTTAAATGATAGAATATTTTGTAAACTATTATTTGAAATTTAGGAGGGACAAATGGATTACACTATAGAGAAAATGATTTCTGAAGATGAACTACAAGTTAGAGTTAAAGAGGTGGCAAAAGAGATTGAAAAAGACTACCAAGGAAAAGATCTAGTTTGTGTGGGATTACTTAAGGGATCAATCATGTTTATGGCGGATTTACTAAAAAATGTAGAGCTAAATTTAGCTATGGATTTCATGAAAGTCTCTAGTTACCATGGAGGAACAGATAGCACAGGAGTAGTAAAAATATTAAAAGATGTGGATGAGGATTTGACAGGAAAAGATGTTTTAATTATTGAGGATATAATTGACACAGGATTAACTCTTGAATCAGTTAAAAAATTTTTAATGTCAAAACAACCAAAATCATTGAAGGTATGCTCTTTATTAGATAAACCAAGTAGAAGAAAAGTAGAGATGGTTGGAGAGTATATAGGATTTGAAATTCCTGACGAATTTGTAATTGGTTACGGATTAGATTATGATGAGCTATACAGAAACCTTCCTTATATTGGAAAAGTAGTTAGAAAATAAGAGAAAAAAAGGAGGTACAATGTCCTTTAAGCATAAGAAAAAATTTGGACAAAACTTCTTAACAGATCAAAACGATGTTTTGAATAAAATTATGGAAGTTTCAAATGTTAAAGAAGATGAACATATAATCGAAATTGGTCCAGGAGAAGGAGCTTTAACAGCACTTTTACTAGAGAGAGCAGAAAAAGTTACTTGTATTGAGATCGATACGGATTTAGAAAAAATATTAACTAAAAAATATTCATCAAATCCTAAGTTTAATTTAATAATGCAGGATGTTTTAACAGTTGATTTAAAAGAGGTTTTAAAAAAAGGAAGAGTTGTAGCAAACATTCCTTATTATATAACTTCACCAATTATCAATAAGATAATTGAAAATAGAGATATTATAAGTGAAATGTTTATAATGGTACAAAAAGAGGTTGCAGAAAGAGTTTGTTCAAAATCAGGAAAAGAGAGAAGTGTTCTAACTTTGGCTGTGGAGTACTACGGTGATGCGGAATATTTATTTACTATCCCTAAAGCATTCTTTACTCCAGCCCCAAAAGTAGATTCAGCTTTTATGTCTATAAAGTTTTATGATGATGGAAGATATGAAAAGAGTATCTCGGAAGAGTTATTTTTTAAATATGTAAAAGCAGCATTTTCTAATAAAAGAAAGAATATTATAAATAATCTTGCAATGTTAGGACATTCTAAAGATTTTATTAGAGAAAAGTTAGAGAAACTTCAGATATCTGAAACAGAAAGAGCAGAAAATCTTACGATAGAGCAATTTATACAGTTAGCTGAAATTTTTGAAGAAAAATAAAAAGCTTTTAAATAAGAGAGGCGTGGATAAAATAGGGGATAACTCAATTTTTGAATGCCTCCTTTTAGCTTAAAAGGAGTTATTAATGGGAAGTTATGAATTTAGAATAAAAACAAAACGTGAGGATATAGATTTTATAAATAAAATTATGGAAGCTTATGAAGGCGTTGGAATTGTTAGAACTAAAGATGCGAATGCAGGAGATTTAACAATTGTATCAACTACAGATTTCAAAGATGATGTCAGAATGATAGTAGAGGATTTAAACTCAAAATGGGTTAAAGCAGAGATTGTATGGGAAGGACCTTGGTCTGGAGAATTATAAAATTTGGAGGAGTGATTTGATATGGAAAAATTAGAGACGTTAATAAACTATATTATTGGAGAATTGGTTGAAACAAAAGAAGAGATCAGAATAACTTATGATTTGATTGATGATACAATTACGTTCAAAGTGAGTGTAGCACAAGGTGAGATGGGAAGAGTTATCGGAAAAAATGGACTTACAGCAAACTCAATTAGAGGAGTTATGCAAGCTGCGGGAGTTAAAGATAGATTAAATGTAAATGTTGAATTTGTAGATTAAGGAGAGCGAAATGGATTTATTATCGGTAGGAAGAGTTTCGGGAACACATCATTTAAAGGGTGCTGTAAAAATAACTTCAAATGTGGACGGTATAGAAGTTCTAGAAGGAAATAAAGTTATGGTTGAGCTATCAACTGGTGAGATAAAAGTTTTAACTGTAAAAAAAGTAGCCCCAATGGTTGGAAAAAAATGGACAATGGAGTTTGAGGAGTTAACAAATAAGACAGATGCAGCAGGTATTCAAAATGCAGTTATAAAAGCTCGAAGAGATTTACTTGGAATAGAGGAAGATGAATTTTTAGCTAATGATGTTTTAGGGATGAAAGTGTATACAGAAGATAATGAGCCAATCGGTGAGGTTGTGGACGTGTACGAAACTGCAGCACATGATGTATATGTTATAGAAGATGATGAATATGAAACTATGATTCCAGATGTTGAAGTATTTATAAAGAAAATAGACTTTGACAAAAAAGAGATGATTGTCTCTCTTTTAGATGGAATGAGAGAAAAAAAGAAAGACTAAGGAGTATTCTGTGAAAATAAATATATTAACACTGTTTCCAGAGTTTTTTAACTCTTTTAAGGAGCATAGTATTGTAAAGAGGGCTGTAGAAAGAGATCAAGTAGAAATAAATATAGTTAATATAAGAGATTTTGCTGAGGGGAAACATAAGCAGTGTGATGATATCCCATTTGGGGGAGGGGCTGGAATGGTTATGAAACCAGAGCCTCTTTTAAAAGCTTTGAAAGAAAGTGGTGGAAAAGTGATATATACTTCACCTCAAGGAGTAAGGTTTAATCAAGGGTTAGCTTGTGAATTGTCCGAAGAAAAAGAGATAACTATAATAGCGGGACACTATGAAGGGATAGATGAAAGGGTTATAGATAGTCAGGTAGATTTAGAAATATCCTTAGGGGATTTTGTATTGACTGGTGGAGAGCTACCAGCGATGGTGATTTCAGATGCTATAATTAGACTTATCCCTGGAGTTATAAAAAAAGAATCTTATGAAAATGATTCTTTTTATAATGGGTTATTGGATTATCCACATTATACAAGGCCTGCAGAGTATGAAGGAGTAAAAGTTCCAGATATACTTTTATCAGGGCATCATAAAAATATTGATGAATGGCGTTTAAAACAAAGTTTAAAAAGGACTTTAGAAAGACGTCCGGAGTTGCTTAATGGAAAAGAGTTTTCTAAATTAGAAAAAAAACTTTTAAAAGAGATAAAAGAGGAGCAAAAATAATGATATATAAATTAGGTGATTTGGTTCCAAAAATAGGTGAAAATAATTATATAGCAGATAACGCTACTTTAATTGGAGATGTTGAAACAGGAACAAATGTATCAATCTGGTTTTTAGCAGTTTTGAGAGCGGATATGAGCAAAATATCTATTGGAAATAACTCAAACATTCAAGACAATACAACAGTTCATGGAGATACTCCATACCCTGTGATAGTTGGGAAAAGTGTAACTGTAGGGCATAACTGTGTGATTCATGGTTGTGAAATAGGGGATAACTCTATAATTGGAATGGGATCAGTTTTATTAAATGGAGCTAAAATACCTAAAAATTGTATCGTGGGAGCTGGAAGTTTAGTAACAGATAAATTGGAAGCAGAAGAGGGAGATTTGATTGCAGGATCTCCAGCTAAAGTGATAAAAAAACTTTCGCAAAAAAATAAAGAGTATTTAGAGTACGCAAGTAATGTTTATTTAGAAAAAATAGAAAAATACAAGAAATTAGAGAGAATAGGGTAGGTAGAAAATGAGAAAATCAATATATTTAGGATTAGTACATTCACCTGTATACAACAAAAGAGGGGATGTAGTTTGTACATCTGTTACAAACTTTGATATACACGATATTTCAAGAACTTGTAGAACATACGATATAAATCAATATCATATTATTGTATCTGTAGATGCTCAAAAGCTATTGACAGAAAGAATTATAGGGTACTGGCAAGATGGACTTGGAGCCGGGTATAACAGAGATAGAGAAGAGGCTTTTGGAAGAACAAGAGTCTACGAATCTATAGAAAGAAGTATTGCAGAGATAGAGGCAAAAGAGGGTAAAAAGCCATTGATTATTACAACATCAGCTAAAACTTTTTCAAATTCAATAAGTTATAAAAATTTATCTGAAAAAATGATGGAAGATGAAAATCCGTATTTAATTTTATTTGGTACTGGTTGGGGTCTTATAGATGAAGTTATGGACTTGTCGGATTATATTTTAGAGCCTATAAGAGGAAATTCAGACTATAATCACCTTTCTGTAAGATCAGCTGTTTCGATTATATTAGATAGATTATTAGGAGAAAATTAATTGAGAAGAGAGATTAGAATAAAACCTCAAAGAAATATTTTTAAAGAGATGGGGATAGAAAATATTGAGATTACTGAAATTATCTTCAGCGAAAGAAATAAAAAAATGGATATGCTTTGTGTTGTTTCTACTCCTCAAGATTTAAAAGGGCTTGATAAAGCTTATGAAAATTTAAAGAAAAAATTTGGTTCAGAATTAGATATTAATTTTAAAATAGACTATCTATGTAAAGAGATAAGTAAAGAGAGTTTTTTAGAGATTGTAGAAAGAGTTATAGAGAAGTTAAAACAGACAAATGCAATCTCTAAATCTTTTTTATATCTGTATAGAGTATCTATAGGAGAGGGAAATGTTGAAATAGAACTAAAAAATGAGATGGCAGTAGAGACACTTTATAGTTCAAATGTAGATAGTAAAATTCAAACCCTTTTAGAAAATTATGGAATCAAAGGATTTAAAGTAAACTTTGTTTCAGGAGATTTTAATAGAGAAATAAATTCTATTGAAAACGAGATTGAAAATGGATTGATAACATTGAATGCTAAATCTGATGAACAAAGAGAAAATAATATAAAAGCAAGCAATCCAATTCCTAAAGTGGAGATAAAATCCGCTATTTCAACAGGAAGAGGAGGATTTAGTAAGAAAAAAGATATAAAAAGTCCAAGTATGCCTATCTCAGAGTTTAAAGAGCTTATTGAGAATGAGATAGCTGTTGTAGAAGGCGAGCTTTTTGCAACAGATGGAAGAGAGTTAAGAACAGGTAAAGTTTTACAAGTTTTAAGAATTACTGATGGAGAGGACTCTATAACAGCTAAAATATTTTTAAATAAAGCTGACGAGTTCGATGTTAAAGTTGGAGACTTTATAAAAATAAGTGGAAAAAAACAAATAGATACTTTTGAAAATAATGAAGAAGTAATTCTTGTTAATATATTAAATAAATTAGAAAAGCAAAAAGTAAAAAAAATAGATGATGCAGAAGAAAAAATGGTAGAACTTCATACGCATACAAAAATGAGTGAAATGTGTGGAGTGGAAGACGTTAAGGGAATTGTTGCAAGAGCTGTTGAATACGGACATAAAGCTGTGGCAATAACAGATTATGGTGTAGTTCATGCTTTTCCATTTGCTTATAAAGCCGCAAAAGGAAAAGATATTAAAATTATTTTTGGATGTGAAATGTATATGGTTGATGATAAACAACCTATGGTTAGAAATCCGAAGGACGTTTTAATTGATGAGGAGACGTATGTTGTATTTGACCTCGAAACATTAGGATTGAATGCACATCAAAACGAAATAATAGAGATAGGAGCAATTAAACTTCAAGGTAGAAGAATAGTTGATAAATATTCTCAGCTTATAAATCCCGGAAAAAAGATACCGAAAAAAATACAAGAAATAACTGGGATAACGGATGCTATGGTTGAAGATATGCCCACTATTGATAAAATAATATCTAAATTTATGGATTTTGTAGGAGATGCTACGCTGGTGGCTCACAATGCACCATTTGATATGGGGTTTTTAAAAAGAGATGTAAAAAAACATTTAGGAACTGATTATAATCCAGCGGTAATAGACACTCTTCAAATGGCAAGAGATCTTTATCCAAATCAAAAAGCATATGGATTAAAACCAATAACTAAGTTTTTAAAAGTAGCACTTGAAAATCATCATAGAGCAGTTGATGACTCTCAAGCTACTGCAGCTATGTTTGCAATATTTTTAGATAGATATTTAGAGATAGGGGTTACAAATCAGCTTCAAATGACAGGAGCTTTTCCTTTGAACTATAGAAAACAAGACATAAGAAATGTGATGGTTCTAGTCAAAAATTTAGAGGGATTAAAAAATATGTACAAACTTATTTCAGAAGCACATATAGAATTCTTTGGAAATAAAAAACCTAGAATTTTAAAATCAGTTCTATCTGAAAATAGAGAGGGGCTTATAATAGGAGCTCCAACCTCAATTCATTTTGCTAATAGCGGAGAGATATCGGAAGCGTACTTTAGAAATGATTTAGAAAAAGTAGAAAGAACAATGGAGTTTTATGACTATGTGGAACTTCAACCTAGAATAGCATTTTCAGAATTTTTAGATACAGACGAAACAGGTGCAATATCATCATATAAAGATGTTGAGAAAATGAATCTTTATATGTATAATTTGGCTAAATCTAAAAATAAAAAAGTTACAGCTACTTCAAACGTTCACTATTTAGAAAAAGAGGACCATAAAATAAGATCAATCCTTTTATATGGAAGTGGAAGTGTATTTAGAGCAAATCAATACAGAGTAGACAATGGGTTCTACTTTAGAACTACAGAGGAGCTTTTAGAGGAGTTCAACTATCTTGGAGATGAAATCTCTAAAGAGATTGTTGTAGAAACCACCAATGAAATAAGCGATATGATTGAAGCTATCCAACCTATTCCAAGTGGATTTTACCCACCTAAAATAGATAATGCTGAAAATATTGTTAGAGATATGACTTATGAAAAAGCGTATGAACTCTATGGAAATCCTCTTCCTGAAAATGTTGAAGCAAGAATAGAAAGAGAGTTAAAAGCCATAATAGGAAATGGATTTTCTGTACTCTATCTATCGGCTCAAAAGTTGGTAAAAAGATCTTTAGATAATGGTTATTTAGTTGGATCAAGAGGCTCGGTAGGATCATCTATAGTAGCTTATATGATGGAGATAACCGAGGTTAATGCTCTATACCCACACTACTTATGTATAGATTCTGAATGTAAATATTCTGAATTTATAGAAAGAGAGGGTGCTGGAGTAGATTTACCAGATAAAGTATGTCCAAAATGTGGTAAAATTATGAAAAAAGATGGACATTCAATTCCATTTGAAGTATTTATGGGGTTTAATGGAGATAAAGTCCCTGATATTGATCTGAACTTTTCTGGAGAATATCAATCTGAAATACATAGATATTGTGAAGAACTATTTGGAAAATCAAATGTATTTAAGGCGGGAACTATTTCAACACTAGCAGAAAAAAATGCGGAGGGCTATGTTAGAAAATTTTTTGAAGATCATACAATAAATGCTGGAAGAGCTGAGGTTATGAGAATGGCTAAGAAGTGTGAAGGAGCTAAAAAAACAACCGGTCAGCATCCTGGAGGAATGATTGTTATTCCTCAAGACAAATCTATATATGAATTTTGCCCTGTACAAAGACCAGCAAATGACCAAAATAGTGATTCTACAACTACACATTATGATTATCATGTAATGGATGAACAGCTTGTAAAACTCGATATACTAGGACACGATGATCCCACAACTATAAAGATGCTTCAAGAATATACTGGAATAGATGTATATGATATTCCGCTAGCAGACCCAGAAACGATAAAATTATTTTCTGGAACAACTTCGCTAGGAGTAAAACCTGAGGATATTGGATCAGTTATTGGAACATATGGAGTACCTGAGTTTGGAACAGGATTTGTAAGGCAGATGCTTGTGGATACGATGCCTACAACATTTGCAGAACTTGTGAGAATATCAGGTCTTTCACATGGAACAGATGTTTGGCTAAATAATGCTCAAGAGTTTGTAAGAGATGGAAAAGCAACCCTTTCTCAAATTATATCGGTGAGAGACGATATAATGAACTTCTTAATAGATCAAGGGGTTGAAAAAGGAACGGCATTTAAAATAATGGAGTTTGTAAGAAAGGGTCAACCCAGTAAGAATCCAGATCAGTGGAAAGATTATTCGGACATGATGAAAGAACATGGAGTGCCGGAATGGTATATAGAATCGTGCAGAAGAATAAAATATATGTTTCCAAAAGGCCATGCAGTTGCTTATGTAATGATGGCTATGAGAATTGCATATTTCAAAGTACATTATCCACTGGCTTTTTATGCAGCATATTTAAGCAGAAAAGTGGAGGATTTTGATTTTGAACTTATGGGTGATTTGATGAAAGTGAAAGGGAAAATACAAGAACTGAATAAGGAACCCAAATTAGATGTTAAAAAGAAGGCGCAGTTAGCTGTATGTGAAATTATAGTTGAGATGCATGCAAGAGGATTTGAATTTTTAAATTTAGATGTTTATAAATCTCAAGGAAATAAGTTTACCATAGAGGATGGGAAAATTAGAGTTCCACTGATGGCTTTAAATGGACTTGGGACATCTGTAATGGAAAATATAGTCAGGGAGAGAGAGTTAGGGAAATTTATCTCTTATGAAGATTTTAAGAGAAGAACAAAAACTTCTCAAACAACAGTGGACAAATTAAAAGAGCTCAATTGTATAGAGGCTCTGAGCGAAACAAATCAAACGACTTTATTTTTTTAGGAGGAAACATGTTGAATATAAAAAAGCAGCATTTGGGAGCGGGATTAGTCTGTTTAGCTGCTACAATGTGGGGATTTGATGGAATTGTTTTAACTCCAAGATTGTATCAATTGAATGTGTCGTATGTGGTATTTGTCTTACATCTGTTACCTTTAATAGGAATGAGTATTTTATTTGGAAGAGTAGAATTAAAGAATATAAAGAAACTTAGCAAAGAGGATAAATTTTACTATTTTTTAATAGCACTTTTTGGTGGAACTTTAGGAACTCTTTCAATAGTAAAAGCACTATTTTTAGTAAATTTTAACCATCTCACAGTGGTGACATTACTTCAGAAGTTACAGCCAGTTTTTGCGATAGTTTTAGCAAAAATCATATTGGGTGAAAAGATAGGGAAAAACTTTGTATTTTGGGCTATTATGGCTTTAATAAGTGGATACTTTTTAACTTTCCAGTTTGCATTACCTCATTTTGAAGTTGGTGACAATATGGGATTAGCAAGTTTATATGCTATTCTTGCAGCGTTTTCTTTTGGTAGTTCAACCGTATTTGGAAAAAAGATTTTAACAAATTCATCTTTTAGAACTGCTCTTTATACGAGATATCTTTTTACATCAATGATAACTGGTTTAATTGTTATTTTTAATGGGAATTTAAATTGGTTTCTAAAAACAACACCCCATCAGTGGATAATTTTTTCGATAATAGGTCTTACAACAGGAAGTGGAGCGGTGCTCCTATACTATATAGGTCTTAGATATATAAAGGCAAATGTGGCAACAATGTGTGAACTTTGTTTCCCCATTTCATCAATAGTTTTTGATTACATTTTTAACGGTAAAATACTTTCATCTTTACAGTTTGTAAGTGCGGGGTTTTTATTGTTTACGATATATAGAATAACTAAAAATCAAAAAAATTAAAAATAAATAAAAAACAATTGAAAAAAATGTTCTAAAAATATATAATAATGTTGTAAAAAGTTATATAATAATTAAAATCGGAGGAATTAAGCATGGATTGCAATTTTACTTTAGAAGATATATTAAAAGCAAATGAAACTATCAAAGATTCGTTAAAAAGAACTCCAGTTGTTGAGTGTCCAACATTAAAGGAATTGACAGGTAATACAGTATTTTTTAAATTGGAAAACTTACAAAAGACAGGTTCTTTTAAATTGAGAGGGGCTTTGAATAAAATAGCAAGTCTTACACAGGAAGAAAGAGCAGCAGGAGTTATAGCATCTTCAGCTGGAAATCATGCACAGGGTGTCGCTTTAGGAGCAGCAGCTCAGGGGATAAAAGCAACAATTGTGATGCCTGCAACAGCACCACTTGCTAAAATAGCTGCCACAAAGAGTTATGGAGCAGAGGTAATTTTAGAAGGGGAAGTATATGATGATGCATATAATAAGGCTTGTGAAATTCAAAAGGAAACAGGTGCAACATTTTTACATCCATTTGATGATAAATTTGTAATGGCTGGACAAGGAACAATAGGGCTTGAAATATTGGAGGATATTCCAGATGTAGATGTAGTTTTAGTTCCAATTGGTGGCGGAGGTATTATTGGTGGAATAGCAAAGGCTATAAAATCATTGAGACCAGAGGCAAAAGTGATAGGGATTGAAGCACTCCATGCAGCTTCGATGGCAGAAGCAGTAGCCGTTAAAAAGGTTTGTGAAATATCAACAAAGCCTACAATTGCGGATGGAATAGCAGTAAGAAAAGCAGGTTGTGAACCATTTAAAGTTGTTCAAGAGTGTGTGGATGAAATAGTGACAGTAACTGAAGATGAGATCGCAAGAGCTATTTTGTTTTTAATGGAAAAAAGTAAAGTTGTAGCTGAGGGAGCAGGAGCAACAACTGTTGCAGCACTACTAGCTGGAAAAATAAATGTTGAAGGAAAAAAAGTTTGTGCAGTAATATCTGGTGGAAATATTGATATCAATCTTATAGAAAGAGTTTTGAATAAAGCTTTAATATTAGAAGGAAGAAGATTTGCATTCTCTGTAGAACTTTCTGATAAAGTGGGAGAAATGGCAAAAGTTGTAGCTACTATTTGTGAAGAAAATGCAAATATCTTGAGCATAAATCAAACAATGTATAGTGCTAATTTAGGAATAACATCTCAAGAAGCTAGTTTTGTATTGGAGTGTTTTGATAAAACTCATCAAGAAAAAGTGAAAGAGAAGCTATCTTCTTTAGGATATAGAATATATTAGTAAAAAATAAAAATAAAAATAGAAACCACGAGATTATAACTCTCGTGGTTTTTTAAATAAAGATTGAATTTTTATTTTATTTGTGGTTAAATTAAAAAAAGATATTGTTAAAAAGTATATATAAAGAGGTGCTTTTTTATGGAAAAAGTTAGAATGATTCAAGAATATGTACCAGGAAAACAAGTGACATTAGCACACCTTATTGCTCACCCGAACAAAGATATTTATAAAAAATTGGGATTGAACATGGAGAAAAAAAATGCGATAGGTATACTTACAATAACCCCTGGCGAAGCAGCAATAATAGCAGCAGATATTGCCACAAAAGCCGGAGAGGTAGAGATAGGATTTTTAGATAGATTTAGTGGGACATTGGTTATAACTGGCGATGTTTCGAGTATAGAGGGTTCTTTAGAGGCTGTTATGGATTTCTTGAGCAACGCATTAAAGTTTTCCACAACACAAGTTACGAGGTCGTAATATGAAAATAATGTTGATAGGAAGAACGGGAAGCGGAAAGACAACATTACTTCAAAGATTGACCAATCAAAAATTGGAATATAAAAAAACACAGATGGTTTCTTACGAGAATCAAATTATAGATACACCGGGAGAGTATGTAGAAAACAAATCTTATTATAGAGCTCTCAATGTAATCTCTCAAGACGTGGACACAGTTATTTTTGTTCAAGCGGCAAATGACGATGAGATGATTTTTCCTCCACAATTTTCTACGATGTTTTCAGGTAAGAAAATTTATGGACTGATTACTAAAAAAGATATCTTTCCAAATACAGAAAAAGTAAAAAAATATCTTGAAGATGCTGGTGTAGAAAAAATTTTTGAAACAGGAATAGATGACTGTGAAAGTTTAAATTTCTTACAAGAAAGCTTGGGGTGATTGCTATGGAAAAAAGAATAATAGTGGCAGAGGATGACTCATTAATAAGAATGGATATAGTGGAGATGTTAAAAGATAATGGATATTTGGTTTTAAGTGAGGCCAAAGATGGATTAGAAGCAGTAGAAATGGTTATGAAATATCAGCCAGATATAGTGCTTTTGGATTTGAAAATGCCATATTTGATAGGAACAAAAGTTGCAAAAGTATTAAAAGAAAAAGATTATCAAGGTTGTATAATAATGTTGACGGCATATAGCTCTGAAGATTATATAAAAGAAGCTACAATAAATAATGTGTCGGGATATCTAATAAAACCTTTAGATGAAAAAATATTAATTTCACAGATGGAATTGCTCTATAAAAACTATAGAGAAAAACAAGAATTAAAAAAAGAATTAGAAAAAAGTGATAGAAAATTGAAAGAGAGAAAAATTATAGAGATAGCTAAAGGAATACTTATGGAAAAGTACTCTTTAAACGAAGAGGAAGCATATTTTAAATTAAGAAAAATAAGCATGGAAAAAAGAATAGGTATTTCAAAGTTAGCAGATATAATAAATGTAACTGGAGATCTTTTATGATAAGAGATTTTTGCCGAATATGTTGTACGCTAACTTCAGTCGATATAGATAAAATTGAAAAATTGCAGGAAACAGCTGTTATATTGAGCAATGTATTAAATGTAGATACTTTTATAGATTGTCCCACGAAAGATTCGGAAAAGGCTTTTGTGGTACATCACTCTAGACCGGTAGGAAAGAGTTTATACTCTAAAAATATAGCTGGTGAAATTGCACAATATATAAATGAACCTGCAGTTTTTAGGACTCTTACAACAGGGATGCCGTCTAAGAACTATAAGGCTACTACCCAAGAGGGTGAAAGTGTTTTTCAAAATGTCATAGCTATAAAAAATGATGGAAATGAAATTATTGGAGTTTTAATACTGGAGCATTCTACCCAAAAAAAAGACCTTGTCCACTTTGAAGAGATAGAGAGAGTCATTCCAAAGCAAATAAATGATTTAGATGAAGAAAGGCATGATATTCCTGAGCTAGTAAAGGATGGAGTTGTAATATTTAACAACTCAGAAAAAATAACATATGCTAATGGAATAGCTAAAACGATTTATAAAAAAATAGGATTTGGAGATAGTATAATTGGAGAAACTTTTCAAAATATAATAATAAATAAAATTGAATTTAAAAATATATTAAAGAATAAAAAAATAGATGTTGTAGAAGTGAATCTATTGGGAATGGTTTTAGCAATTAGCTACTTTGCGACAATTGCAGATAAAAATAAACAAAATGTAATAATGATAATCAGAGATATAACCCAAGAAAAAAATAAAGAACAAGAGTTAATATTAAAATCAGTTGCAATAAAAGAGATACACCACAGAGTAAAAAACAATTTACAAACGATTGCAAGTTTGTTGAGAATACAGAGTAGAAGAACTAAAAATGAAGAGGTTAAAAAAATTTTGGAAGAAACAATCAGTAGAATTTTAAGTATTGCTATAACTCATGAAGTACTGTCAAAAAATGGTTTGGATAACTTAAATATAAAAGAAATAGTTGATTTAATATATAAAAATTATTCTACAAAAACTATTGACAAACAGGAGAAAATAGAGTTTACTGTACTAGGTGATAACTTCAATATATCATCAGATAAAGCCACAGCAATAGCACTAGTAATAAATGAGATAATTCAAAATATAGTAGACTATGCTTTTCCGGAGGAGAGAAAAGGAATCGTTAAAATTTTAATCCAAAGAGGAAAGTTTTTTTCTCAAATAATAATATCTGACAATGGAGTTGGAGTTTCTGAGAAAAATTTAAAAAACACAGGGTTAGGCTTGATGATTGTGGAGAAAATAATAAAAGAACAGTTAAAAGGAAACTTTAGTATAAAGAGTAAATTGGGTATTGGGACAGTTGTTAAATTAGAAATAAAAAACGAATAGTGATATACAAAGATGTATATTAAGAAATAGCAAAGAAGCTAAAGAGATGTAGTTATATGACTACAGTTCTTTAGCTTTTTTTGTTTTTTATTGGAGGTGAAAGTTGAAGGAAGAGATTATAAGTGTAGGGATAGACATCGGAACATCTACGACAAAGATTGTATTTTCAAAGATTATACTTGAAAATCTTTCTTCCGGGGCTAGAGTTCCGCAGATAAAAATAGTTGGAAAGGAAGTGTTTTATAGAAGTAAAATCTATCTAACTCCATTAGTAAATCAGTATGAGATAGATATTGATGCTTTAAAAAAAATTTTAAAAGCTGAATATGAAAAATCGAAAATTCCAATAGAAAAAATAGTGACCGGAGCTGTAATAATAACAGGAGAAACAGCGAGAAAAAA
Organism: uncultured Cetobacterium sp.; assembly: GCF_947072685.1. Lineage (GTDB taxonomy): Bacteria > Fusobacteriota > Fusobacteriia > Fusobacteriales > Fusobacteriaceae > Cetobacterium_A. The sequence goes on from NZ_CAMTIK010000004.1 coordinate 91,617, forward strand.
TAATGCAAAAGAGGTTTTAAATGCTGTAAGTGCTATGGCAGGAGATTTTGTGGTTGCAACAGCAGGACCGGATTTAGAAAGTATAATATCTGGTAAAGGTGCAGGGGCAATGCAGTTTTCAGAAGAAAAAAATACGAGTATCTATAATTTAGATATAGGAGGTGGAACAACAAATATCTCTTTATTCAATAGAGGAGAGGTGATAGACACAACCTGTTTAGATATAGGAGGTCGACTTCTTAAATTTAAAAATAAAGATTTAGAGATCGGATATGTCTATAAAAAATATGAACAAATAATATCGCAATTAGATTTAAAAAGTTTAGTGGTTGGAAGAGTAGCGGATAAAAATGAGATTAAAAGACTCTGCGACAAAATGGCTGAAATTTTATTAGAATCTGTTTCAAATCAACAAAAAAGTAAAATATATGAATTTTTAATTACAGATAGAGATTACAAGACAAAAGAGAAGGGAAAGTATATTAACTTTTCAGGAGGGGTTGCAGATAGCATATACAATCACTATGAGGATGACAAATACAGGTATTTAGATATAGGAATAATATTAGGAGATTCTATAAGAGCATTATTTGAAAAAAATACAATAGATGTAGTGAAGCTAGGAGAAACAATTGGGGCAACAGTGGTCGGAGCAGGAGCGCACACAACAGAAATAAGTGGAAGTACTATAACATATACAGAAAATTTGTTTCCTTTAAAAAATATTCCAGTTATAAAAATTAATGATTTAGAATTGGAAGATGGATATATTGGGTTAAAAGATATTTTATTGAAAAAGTTTGAGTGGTTTAAAACGGAAGAGGGTTATCAAGAAGTAGCAATTGGTCTAATAGGAAAGAACAATTTAAAATACAAGGATATTTTGGAAATAGCGGATCAAATATATTTGGGATTGAGTAATTTGAAAAGAATTATTGTTGTTGTTGAAAATGATATAGGCAAAGTTTTAGGACAAAGCTTAATTTTAAAATATGGATCAAAAGTTCCTGTGATATGCATAGATGGGATAAAAGTAAATGATGGAGACTTCATAGATATAGGAGTTCCGCTAGGGAATGGGAGCGTATTGCCTATAATCGTAAAAACATTAGTTTTAAATTATTAAAAAAAATAAAACGAGGTGACGTAAATGAGATTAAACACAAGACTTTTTGGTCAGGATTATGTTTTTAAAAATTTATATGATGTCATGGCTAAAGCGAATGAAGAAAAATCAGGTGATGAATTAGCTGGAATAGCGGCAGTAAGTACAAAAGAAAGAGTTGCAGCAAAGGAAGTTTTAGCAAATATAAAGTTAAAAGAATTTAAAGAAAATCCAGCAGTTCCTTATGAGGAAGATGAAGTGACAAGAATAATAATAGATTCTTTGAATTTAAAAGTATATGAAGAGATAAAAGATTGGACAGTAGGAGAGTTAAGAGAGTGGATTCTATGCACAAAAAATCAAGATAGAGAGATTCAATGGTTAAGAAGGGGGTTGACATCAGAAATGATATCAGCCGTTACTAAACTGATGTCAAGCCTAGACTTAATTAATGCTTCAAAAAAAATTATAGTTAGAAAACATTGCAATACAACTATTGGTGGAGAGGGGATTTTAGCTGCAAGGTTACAACCTAACCATACAACAGATGATCCTGATGGAATTATGATATCACTATTAGAGGGGTTGAGCTATGGAGTTGGAGATGCTCTAATAGGATTAAATCCTGTTGATGATACTGTGGATAGTGTTGTTAGAGTATTGCAAAGATTTGATGAAATAAAGAAAAAATGGAATATACCAACTCAAATATGTGTGTTAGCTCATGTAACAACTCAGATGGAAGCTATAAAAAAAGGAGCACCAACGGATTTAATTTTTCAAAGTATAGCAGGGTCTCAAAAATCAAATGAAGCATTTGGAATAACAGCAGCGATGATAGAGGAAGCAAAAGAGTTAGCATTAACTCACGGAACAGCAGCAGGGCCAAATGTAATGTATTTTGAAACAGGGCAAGGATCGGAACTTTCATCAGATGGGCATAATGGTGTAGATCAACTGACAATGGAAGCAAGATGTTATGGTTTTGCTAAAAAATATGATCCATTTATAGTGAATACGGTAGTTGGATTTATAGGCCCAGAGTATCTATATGATAGTAAACAAGTGATGAGAGCAGGATTAGAAGATCATTTTATGGGGAAACTGCATGGGTTGTCTATGGGAGTTGATGTGTGCTATACAAACCATATGAAAGCAGATCAAAATGATATTGAAAATTTAGCTGTTTTATTGACAGCAGCGGGATGTAATTACTTTATGGGAGTCCCTGCTGGAGACGATATAATGTTAAATTACCAAACAACAGGTTATCATGATATTCAAACTTTAAGAGAAACACTAAATGTAAGACCTATAAAAGAGTTCAATGACTGGTTAGAAAAATATGGAATTAGAGATGAAAATGGAAGATTAAAAGAAATAGCAGGGGATGCATCACTATTTTTATAGGAGGATATAAAATGATTTCTGAAAAAGAGTTGAAAAATATAATTTCACAAGTTCTAAAAGAGATGGATGGAGAAGTAAAAAATATAGATAAAGTTAAAGAAAAGATTGTAGGAAATATAGAGAAATTAGAAAATGTTGAGGATATAACAAAAATAGATCTAAGAGAGGTAATAGAAATAAAAAACCCAATAAATAGGGAGGAGCTATTAAAATATAAAAGAAAAACTCCAGCGAGGGTTGGTATTTCAAGGGCTGGAACAAGATATACTACAAATACTATGCTAAGGTTTAGAGCTGATCATGCTTCGGCACAAGACGCTGTATTTACAGACGTTTCAAATGAGATATTGGAGAAAAACGGTCTATTTACAGTTCAAACAAAATGTAACTCAAAAGATGAGTATATAACAAGACCAGATTTAGGAAGAAGATTATCAGAGGAATCTATAAAAATTTTAAAAGAAAAATGTAAAAAAAATCCGGTTGTTGAAGTATATATATCGGATGGACTTAGTTCTACTGCAGTTGAAGCCAATGTAGCAGAAATTTTACCATCACTATTGAATGGATTAAAATCTTATGGAATAGATACGGGAACACCATTTTTTTTAAAGTATGGAAGAGTTGGGGCGGCAGATGATGTTTCCGAAACTTTAGGTGCAACTGTAACTTGTGTTCTGATAGGAGAGAGACCGGGACTTGCAACATCTGAGAGCATGAGTGCATATATAACATATAAAGGGTATGTAGGAATTCCAGAAGCTAAAAGAACAGTCGTTTCAAATATCCATGAGAGAGGAACACCAGCTGCTGAGGCAGGGGCACATATAGCTCATATAATTAAGAAGATTTTAGATGCTAAAGCCAGTGGGCAAGATTTAAAACTATAAGGAGGAAAATAGAGATGATAAATGATCCTATAAAACCAAATGTATTAGCAATTAAGTTGATTCCCAACGTAGATGAAAAGATGGCGGAAGAGTTTAAGTTGCCAAAAGGATATAAAAGTATAGGAATAGTGACTGCAGATTGTGACGATGTTACCTATACAGCTCTTGATTACGCAACAAAAATGTCGGAAGTGGAAGTTGTTTACGGAAAATCATTTTATGGTGGAGCTGCAAATGCAAATACTAAATTGGCAGGAGAAGTGATTGGAATTATTGCTGGGCCAACACCGGCAGAGGTAAAGAGTGGTTTAAATGCAATAGTAGACTTTATAGAAAATGAGGCATGTTTTTATAGTGCAAATGAAGATGATACAATAGCTTATTATGCACATTGTGTTTCGAGAACAGGAAGCTATTTGTCAAAAACAGCTGGAGTAAGTGAGGGGGAAGCTTTAGCATATTTAATCGCCCCACCATTAGAAGCTATGTATGCTTTGGATGTGGCATTGAAGGCTGCAGATGTAAAGATGGCTGCATTTTTCGGACCTCCATCTGAAACAAACTTTGGAGGTGGACTATTAACTGGAAGTCAATCTGCTTGTAAAGCAGCATGCGAAGCATTCGCAGATGCTGTAAAGTATGTTGCTCAGAATCCATTAAAGTTTTAAAGGGGTTGTAAACAATGAAAAAAGCATTAGGATTAGTTGAAACAAGAGGGATGATTGGAGCAATAGAAGCTGTAGATGTAGCGTGTAAAACAGCGGATGTTGAGATTTTAAATAAGCATTTGGTGAAAGGTGGAATAGTAACAGTGGAGTTTGTTGGTGATGTTGGAGCAGTGAAAGTAGCGGTAGAAGCTGCCGAAGAAGCGACAAAGCGATTAGGAGTGTATGTGAGTAGCCATGTGATTCCAAGACCAGATGAATCTATTTATTTGATGATAGAAAAAAAAGAAAAAGAAGTAAAAAAAGAAAAAGAAGTTGTTGAAGTAATAGAAGAGATAGGAAAAGTTTTAGAAGAAAAGATTAGAGATAAAAAAATAAAAAAATAAGAGGAGTTGGTAGTTATGGCAACATTAAACGCATTAGGGATGATAGAAACAAAAGGGTTAGTAGCAGCGATAGAAGCAGCAGATGCAATGGTAAAAGCAGCAAATGTGGTACTAGTAGGAAAAGAACTAGTTGGTGGTGGATTGGTAACAGTTCTTGTAAGAGGCGATGTTGGAGCAGTAAAGGCAGCAACCGACGCTGGTGCAGCGGCGGCGGATAGAATAGGTGAATTGGTTTCTGTTCATGTAATTCCAAGACCTCATTCAGATGTAGAGATGATACTTCCATCAATTGAAAAAAAATAAGTTAAATAAAATATTAAGAATGGTAGTGTAAAAGCTACCATTCTTAATAAAAGGAGTAAAGATATGAGATCTATTGGAATAGCAGAATTTAATAGTATCCCTACAGGAATAGAGCAACTAGACAAAATTTTAAAAAAAGTGGATGTAGAAGTTTACAGAGGTGGAACAACGTGTCCAGGGAAATATTATTTTATAATATATGGAGAAGTTGAGGCTATATCTCAAGGAATGCGTGAGATAGAGAAAAGTACCAATGTAGAGATTGTGTCTGGAGTTGCTCCAGAACTGATTAAAGCATTGAATAAAAAAGAGGTCGGAAAAAGATTTTCAGCGATAGGAGTCTTTGAATTTTATGGAATTCCAGAAGGAGTAAAAGCTTTAGATCTTGTGATTAAAAGTGTTGAGATATCTGTATTAAAACTTATTTTGGGGTGGACTTTGGCAGGGAAAAGTTATTTTGTTATAGGTGGAGATATAAGTTCAATAGAAGAAGCAGTAGTTTTAGTTACAGGATCTTTTAAGACGAGAGATATAAAGATAATCAATAATCCAACAAAGGAACTATTAGATTTTATCTAAAAAGGAGGAGTATTATGGATAGAGATTTATTATCTATACAAGAAGTAAGAGATTTGTTAAAGGAGTGCAAAGTAGCGCAAAATAAATTTGCAACTTTTTCTCAGGAGAAAGTGGATCGAATAATTTATGAGATGGTAGAAGAGATAAAATTGCACAATGAAAGATTAGCTAAAATGGCAGCAGAAGAGACAGGGTTTGGAAATTGGCAAGATAAGGTTTTGAAAAATAAATTTGCGTCAGAGTATCTTTATGAGTATATAAAGAATATGAGAACTATAGGGAAGTTAAAAGAGGAAAATGGTGTCATAGAAATTGGAATTCCTATGGGTATAGTTGCAGGATTAATACCTTCAACAAATCCGACATCAACAGCTATTTATAAAGTTTTAATATCTTTAAAAGGAGGGAACGGAATAGTTGTAAGCCCGCATCCGAATGCAAAACAATCTATTATAGAAACAGTTAGAATATTGAAGGAGGCAGCTAAAAAGGCTGGAGCACCAGAGGGATTGATAGGAGTTATACAAAATACTACAATGGAAGCGACAACGGAGCTAATGAAACATGAGGATACTTCGTTAATTCTAGCAACAGGTGGGGAAGCGATGGTTAAAGCTGCATACAGCTCAGGAACACCAGCAATAGGAGTTGGGCCAGGAAATGGACCGGCATTTATCGAAAAAACCGCAAATAAAGCGTTGGCTGTAAAGAGAATATTGGATAGTAAGACGTTTGATAATGGAGTGATATGTGCTTCGGAACAGTCTATAATTGTAGAAAAAGAAAGTAAAAGAGAAGTTGTAGAGGAACTAAAAAAACAAGGTGCTTATTTTTTAGATAGAGATGAATCTAAAAAATTAGGAGATTTTATTTTAAGAAGTAATGGAACAATGAATCCGCAAATAGTTGGAAAAACAGCGTTAAAACTTGCACAACTTTCTGGAATAAATGTGCCTTGTAACACAAGAGTTTTAATATCTGAAGAGAGTGAAGTTTCTAAAAAAAATCCATATTCGAGAGAAAAGTTAGCACCGATATTGGCATTTTATACTGAGGAAAGTTGGGAAAAGGCGTGTGAAAGATCAATAGAGATATTAAATGTTGAAGGGAAAGGGCATACGATGGTTATTCACTCTGAAAATAGAGATATAATAATGGAGTTTGCATTAAAAAAACCTGTTTCTAGATTATTGGTAAATACACCGGGAGCTCTCGGTGGAATTGGAGGTACAACAAATTTAGCTCCAGCATTAACTTTAGGTTGCGGAGCAGTGGGAGGAAGTTCAACATCTGACAATATAACTCCTTTAAATTTGATAAATATAAGAAGAGTTGCCTGGGGAGTATCAGAGTTAGAGGATTTAAAAGGAAGTGCAACTTCAAAAATATCTTGTGAAGATGAAAAGTTAGAGGAGTTAGTTAGAAAAGTGATAGCTGATATATTGAATAGATAGGAGAGGAGAAATGGTCCTAACTGAAGAAAAATTAAAAATAATGTATAAGCAAAAAAAAATGGATATATTAGAAGTAGACGAGGGAACTATATTGACACCTTCAGCTAGACAATTTTTAAGTGAAAAAGGAATAGAACTAGTAAATGTACAAGAAAAATTAAGCAATGAAATCCAAGAAGAAAAAGTTATTCAAGAGGTGAAAAGTAAATATAAAGGAATAAATGGAGAGTTGTATATGGATAAGCCTGAATATATGACACAAATATATGGAAATGTTTTAGTGAAAAAGGATAATAAAAGGATTGTATTGAGAGGGAAAATAGACTCGCTACAAGCCAAGTGGTTGGTATTATCAAAGGGACTTGAAAGTTGTAAAAATGCAAATTTAATTAAAGATTTAGAGAGTGTTGAAAAGTTTATAAAAAAAATATTAGTTTCAGAGGTTCTAGGAGAAGCTTTAGGTGAGCTAGATATTTTAGGAAATAGTTTAGATCAAATAAAAGAAATTTCACATAACCCGAATAAATTTTTTAAAAGAGGGCATCTTTTTGAAATATCTAAGAAAGATGATGAGATTATTTTAAAGCTAAATGAAGTTAGAACCTACTCTAGAGAGGTTGAAATATCTGCTATTGAAGCCTTTGTAAAAGAAAATGGAGTTGTTGAAAGAAAAGATTTATTAACAGCCTTAAATAGAATGAGCAGTGTGATATATATAATGATGCTAAAAGGAGCTGTGGGTGAATATGGAAATAGATGAAATCGTTAAAATTATAAAAAAACAACTTTTAGAAGAGTGTGGGAAAAAAGAGAGATTTCCGGTGGAAGCATCTGGAAGACATATCCATTTATCACGTGAAGATGCTGAAAAAATTTTTGGTGTGGGATATGAATTTCAGATCTTAAAAGATTTATCACAGCCGGGGCAATACGCATGTAAAGAAAGAGTAAGAGTGATTGGACCCAAAGGTATAATCGAAGGGGTTATAGTATTGGGACCTTTTAGAGATAAGACACAAATTGAGCTTTCTTTAACAGATACAAGAATTTTGGGTGTTGAGGCAGTTTTGAGAGAATCGGGAGACACACAGGGTACACCGGGCGTATATATAAGCAATCTGGATAAAATGATAAAAATAGATTCAGGAGTTATAGTTGCAAAAAATCATATCCATATGACTGAAAAAGATGCTGAAAAATTACAATTGAAAGATAGACAACTTGTTAAAGTTAAAATTAATAATACACTGAGACCTATAATTTTTGAAGATGTTATCGTGAGAATAAATAATAAATTTAGTTTGAGTATGCACTTGGATTATGATGAAGCCAATGCTTGTTTTTTAAATAGAGATTCTTATGGTGAAATTTATGAGTGAGTTGGATCTTTTAGAAATAATAAAAAAAGAGATAGAAAAATATAAAGTAGATATAGAGAAAAATACAAAAATATCTATTCTAGGAGAGGATAAAATATTAAAAGAAGAGTTACAAAAAATATTTGGATTGGATGAGAATGCCTTAAAAATATTGATAATTACTCTGGAAATAGACGAACTGGTAGCTTTATCTCAAGGTTCGTATATAAATTTTAAAACTCAAAAAATAATAGAGAGTGTGTTGGAAGGAAAAGAAATTTTTTTAATAGAAGAAGGAATAAAATGGAGAGCATATAAATTAGCTCCATCTAAATTAATACAAAAATATTTATCTTGTGAAGAGGAGTTGAAGAGATATAATATTAAAATTTTAAAAAAAATAAATTGTATAGAGAGGCTAAAAGGAGAAGATAAAAAAGAATTTTTTTCAAAGAAACTATTGACTCTAAGGGATATAAAAGAGATCCACCAAAAAAATAAAAATGTAATAATAATAGATGAAAAGGTATTTGTTACAGATTCAGCTTTAGATTATATGAAAGAAAATAATATAAATTTGATAAAAAGGTGAGTGCAATGGTTATTGGGAAAATAATAGGAAACGTATGGGCTACAAGAAAAGACGAGAGTTTAAATGGATTGAAATTTATGATAACTCAATTAGAAAATGGAGAGAAAATAGTTGTATGTGACTATATAGGAGCGGGTATAGGGGATTTAGTTTTGATAACAAGGGGTAGTGGTGCGAGGAAAGTTTTGCAAGACCCAAGTATTCCCATCGATGCTGTGACAATAGGGATTATTGATGGCTTTGAGGAAGGTGAATAATGAAGAGAAAACTAATAACACTTGAAAATGTTCAGGATTATATATGTGAAAAAGAGATAAATATAACAAAAGATATGATTATACCACCAAAAGTAAATGATTATTTAAAAAATAATGGTATAAGGATGCTTTTTCTTGAAGAAAAATTGGAAGAAAAAATCAAAAAAATTTTAAAAGAAGAGTTTAAAATATTGGATGAAGATAAAGTGGATGAGATTATAAAAAAAGTAAAAGGGGGGCTAAGCAATGGGTATTAATGAGATTATTATATACATAATGGTACTATTTATGGTTATTGGTGCAATCGACAAATGCTTAGGAAATAAATTTGGTTATGGTGAAAAATTTGAAGAGGGAATAATGGCGATGGGAGCCCTAGCTTTAGCTATGGTTGGAGTGATCTCTTTAGCTCCTGTTCTAGCAAAAATATTGAGACCAATAATATCACCAGCATATACAATGTTGGGAGCAGACCCAGCAATGTTTGCCACAACACTACTAGCAAATGATATGGGTGGATATCCACTTGCTATGGAATTAGCCCTTTCACCAGAAGCAGGAAAATTTGCAGGATTGATATTGGGAGCTATGATGGGACCTACTCTGGTGTTTACAATTCCAGTAGCTTTAGGAATAATAGAAAAAGAAGACAGACCATTTTTAGCAAAAGGAATATTAGCAGGTATGATTACAATACCACTTGGTTGTTTAGCAGGAGGATTAACAGCAGGATTTCCACTTCAGTTGGTTTTATCAAATATTTTACCAATTATAATATTTTCACTACTAATCTCTTTAGGATTATGGAAAATTCCAGAAAAGATGACGAGTGGATTCACTATATTTGGAAAAGGAGTCGTAATAGTTATTACCTTAGGACTAGCGGCGGGAATAATAGAGTTTTTAACAGGATTTGTAGTAATACCTGGCATGGCACCGATAACTGACGGAATAGAAATTGTTGGAAGCATAGCGGTGACGTTAGCAGGAGCATTCCCGTTAGTTTACTTTTTGACTAAAGTTTTAAACAAACCACTTACTAAAATGGGTGAGTCTTTAGGTATGAATGAAAAAGCGGCAGCAGGAATGGTAGCGACACTGGCAAACAATATTCCTATGTTTGGACTGATGAAAGAGATGGATAATAAAGGTAAAATTTTAAATGTTGCATTTGCAGTTAGTGGCGCATTTGTATTTGGAGATCACCTGGGATTTACTGCAGGAGTGGATTCTCAAATGATCTTTCCAATGGTTGTAGGTAAATTAGTAGGTGGTGTAACGGCAGTTTTATTGGCGAAATTTATGTTTAGAAACGTAGTGGGTGGAGCAAAATGATGAATATAGATGAAAAAGAACTAGAAAGAATAATTAAAAAAGTTATTGAAAAAGAGTTGGGAGAAAAAAAATCTATAAAATATATAGATCCTAGTGGAATAGGCGTTATCAAAGCAGAGAAAATTGATAGAGTGAGATTTGATACAGGAAATCCAAAAGATCAAGTTTACGTAACGGATCTATATACTCTTGAGGAAAGCCCAAGAATTGGTGCGGGAATGATGGAGATGATCGAAAGTACGTTTGATTGGACTTTAAACTATGATGAAATTGATTATATTATAGATGGAAACTTAGAAATAATAGTCGATGGAAGAAAAATAGTTGGAGAAAAAGGAGATGTGATATTAATTCCTAAAAATTCAAAAATAAAGTTTAGTGCTCCTATATACGCAAAATTTATATATGTAGTTTATCCAGCAAATTGGAATGAAAAGTAGGTGTGATATGAACGAATTTTTTATAAAACCCAAAATAAAATTTGGAATAGATTCATTGGATTATTTAGAGAGTTTAACTTCAAAAAAATATTTTATAGTTACAGATGATTCAATGGTAAAATTAAAAATAATTGATAAAATTTTAGAAAAACTACCTAAAAATTCTGAGATAGATATTTTTTCTGAAGTTATACCAAATCCAACTGTTGAAACTATAGAGAATGGCTTAAAAAAATTAATTAAATTTAATCCAGAGTGTGTAATAGCACTTGGTGGTGGGTCACCGATAGATGCCTGTAAAGGGATGTTGTATTTTGAAAAAAAAGTGGCAGAAGAGTGTAGCGAAAAGATAAAACCTTTTAGACACTTTATTGCCATTCCAACAACAAGTGGAACAGGCTCGGAAGTGACTTCGTATAGTGTTATAAGTAGTGGTGAGAATAAGATAGCGTTGGCAAATGAAGATATGTTACCAGATATTGCGATATTGAACCCAGAATTTATGAAAACGTTACCGCCTAAAATAATAGCAGATACAGGAATGGATGTTTTAACTCATTCTTTAGAGGCCTATATATCTTTGAAATCGAATCCTTTTACAAGTGCAATGGCAATAGAGGCGATTAAGTTGATTGAGTCCAATCTCTTGAAACACTATAAAAATCCTCAAGAGTTATATCACCGAGAAAAAGTTCAGGACGCTTCATGTTTAGCAGGAGTGGCATTTAACAATTCATCCTTAGGAATAAATCATAGTGTAGCTCATACTATTGGAGCCAAATTTCATATAAGTCATGGAAGAGCTAACGCCATAGTTATGCCGTATATAATTCAAGTAAATAAAAATGCTTGGAAAGAATATGCTAAAATTTCAAAAGAGTTAGGATATGAATTTTCAACTGTTGTAGAAGGGAAGGATGCTTTTGTAAAACTTGTTGAAGAGTTAAAAAAAGAGATGCAGATAGAGACGAGTTTAAGTCAAGTAGGAGTTGAATTTAATGAGTTTAAATCAAAAATTCCAATTTTAATAAAAGATATAAAAAAAGATATTTGTACAGAATATAATCCTGAAACTTTAAGTGATGAGGAGTATGTTAAATTGTTATTAAAAATATATTTTGGAAATAATGATATTTAAATTTGTAAAAAGGGGGAGTTGAATTTTCAACTCCCCCTTTTTATAATTAAGCGTTTTGCTATAGAAATTTGTTTAATACTTTAACAACCATTTGAATTCTTTCTTCTATCGAAGAGAGAACTAAATATTCAGAAGCTTCATGAGAGTTTCCACCAATTGGACCAACTCCATCTAAAACACCAACTCCAAGTATTCCTAAGAAATTGGCATCGGAACCACCACCAGTCTTCTCCCATTCCGCTTTAATTCCCATCTCCTCTTTAACTTCATCAAATTTAGATAAAAGTTCTTTAGAAAGATCATTTAAAACAAGTGGAGGTCGATATCCAATCTCCTTAACATCCACTTCAATTCCAGAAATATATGGATTTGCCTTCAATTCGTCAAGAGTTTTCATAATCTGGTGAAAGTGATCTATATCATGAGATCTACCTTCGAATTTAATTACAGCTTTATCGGGAACTGTATTAACTCCAAATCCTCCGTTAATAACTCCAACATTAATAGAATTTCCTTTTTCAAGATTTTGAAGTTTAGAAATTTCTAAAACCCATCTAGAAGCTTCAACAATAGCATTTATTCCATTTTGAGGTGCAATTCCAGCATGAGCAGCTTTCCCTTTAAAGGTGATTTCAAACTTGATTAGGCCTTTTCTCTCAGAAACCATATTACCAGTTTTTCTAGCAGGTTCAAAAACTAGTGCATATTTAGTTTGTTTCCCTAATTTTGTAATTAAATCTCTCGAGATAAGTGAGCTAATCTCTTCATCTGTATTTATAATAATACAGATATTCAATTTACTATTTTTAAATTCTTTAGCTACTTCATACATTGAAAGAAGTCCAGATTTCATATCATATACTCCTGGACCTATAGCAATATCTCCTTCGATTTTAAATTGTCTTTCAGCAACAGTTCCTTCTGGAAAAACTGTGTCGTTGTGCCCAATGAAAAGAAAATCAAAATTCTCAACGGCTCTATTTTTTATAACAAGAGCAGGGTTTTTACCATTTAGATCATGATATTCAACAATCCAGTCTTTATATAAATTTTTGAAAAAGTTACTTACAAATTGCAGCCCAACAGGTGTATTACTTCCACAATCAACATTGACAAGTGTTTCTAAATTTTTTAAATAATTTTTAAAATCCATAAAAATTCCCCTCCAATTAACCAAATAAAACCATATTAGTAATAAGTAACACTATCAATCCAACAAGCATAGGCAAGAATGTTCTTCTTACAACTAAAAATGGAGAGACACCAGAAATACCGCAAACAGCAACAATAACAGCTGTAATAGGAGATACACTTCTAGCAATACCTGAAGCGAGCTGCATTGGCATAGCGATAACAATCGGATCAATATTAACGGATGCAGCAACGGTTGGTGCAAGAGCAGCAAAAGCAAAGAATGGTGCATTTCCAGAACCCATGATAACAGATGAGGCTGAAATAACTCCTGTCATAACTAGAATCATTGGTTGAACTCCAAGTCCCGCCGTTTTTGTCCACTCGATGATGCTGTTGATAACGCCTACTTTAGTTAGGCCATAGGCGAAGAATTGACCAGCAACAATAAGTGTTATAACAGCGGCAAATTGAGATCCCATAGAATTAAATATTGTCTTTAAATCTGCAATAGTTTTTTTAAACTCTTTTTTTCTAAGACCTTCAATAACCATACTTAAAGTTATACTTATTAACATAGCAACTTCAACATTCATTTTTATAGAACTTTTAAATAAAGAACTAAATCCTAGAATAACAACAAGAGGAACTATTGGAAGGATAGCATAAAAATTAGGTACAGTTGGCTCATCGTCGTAAGATTGTTGGACAAAATCAGCTTTTTCTTCCATAGTAAGATGTCTATCCCCAATTTTTTGAACAAAGTAGTGGGTGATAGCAATAGCAGTAATAACGAAAATAGCCACAGGAAGTTGATATTTAACAAAATATAAAGCAGCATCTATGTTAGCCGTTTTAGCTGCAAGGACAGAGTTTCCAGATGCGGGACCTAAATCTAAACAAGCAGTTGTACCAATAACAGCTGTAGCGGATAAAGGGCTGGCACCAAGGGATACAAGTATTGGATAGACAGTAACCATAAGCAAAACCCCTAGGCCTGAAGCGCTCGGAATAAAGATGTTAAGTATTTGCCCAACAATATATGTTAGAGCTAGAACGATATATGGTGAATTTAATTTTTTCATAGGTGAAGTTGTTAATTTAACTAGAGCTTTACTGGCACCGATATGGTCCATATATTTAGCGAAACCGCCAACTACCATAATGGTTAGACCAAGTCCAGCTGTTGTTTTAGAAAAAGTAACTTTCAAATATTCAAAAATATCTAAAAAATTTGAACCTATAGAGGCCTTCTCTGCAAGAATAGGGGTATTATTAAAAAAAAGTGCGGTACATAATAAAAGAAAACCACCTATAAAAAGAACTCCTTGTGGAAAATATTTTTTGACAATAAAATATCCGACAAAAAATATGATGAAAAGTGTGATGAAAAAAATCATTTAGTAAATCCTCCTCGAAATTAATATTTTGTATTGATAAAAAATGTATAAAATTAGAATTTTAAAATTTAATTAAGAACACTTTTCACTAATTATACATATTTTTGACATAAGTGTCAACAAAGAACAATTATAAATGGTTGGAAAGTGAAGAAGAAAATATAGAAAAAGATAAAATTGATCATACAATGAACAAATTTTCACAATAATATTGGATTAATAGAAAAAACAGTTGACATAATACTAGTATTAAATATATAATTAAACTTAAAAACTGTTCATTAATTAGTAAAAATAATAATTTTTAGAACAATAAAATTTGAAAAAATACTTTCAAAAATGGAGGGCGTAATATGAAATATAGTTATTACCCGGGATGTACATTGAAAACTAAGGCGAAGGACTTGGAAGAACATGCTTTAGTCGCAGCGAAATTGCTAAATATTTCTCTAGAAGAGATAGAAAATTGGCAATGTTGTGGGGGTGTGTATCCTCAAAGTGATGGTGAAGTGGCGCAAAAACTTTCCTCTGTAAGAAGTTTAGTTTCTGCAAGAGATAAAGGAGAGAAGCTCTTGACTCTTTGTTCAGCTTGTCACAATGTTATTAAAAGAGTTAACAATGATATAAAAACAAAGGAAAATGTAAAAAAGAAAGCTAATCTGTATTTAGAGCTCGAAAAAGAGTATTCAGGAGAAACCGAAGTGGTTCACTATTTAGAGATGCTAAAGAACGATGTAACTTTTGAAGTTTTAAAAGAAAAAGTATCAAATCCATTAAAAGGGAGAAAAGTTGGAGCTTATTATGGGTGTTTACTTCTTAGACCTCAAAAAGAAATGGAGTTTGATAATCCTGAAAATCCAAGCATTATGGAGGATTTTATATCTGCTCTCGGGGCCGAAGCAATTAAATATCCATATAGAACTGAATGCTGTGGAGGATATTTATCGGTTAATAATAAAAACTTAGCAGAAAATATGAGTGATAAAATTATGAGATCAGCAGAATTAGCAGGTATAGAAGAGATAATTACAGCATGCCCGTTGTGCAAGTATAATTTAGAGAATAAGAGTTCTAAAGTTAAGGTGACTTATTTTACAGAGGTATTGGCAGAAGCTCTTGAAGTTATAAGCGGGGAGGAGAAATAATGCTAAAGATAAAAATAAATCCTAAAAAAAATTCTCATGTACAAAAAATATTAGATTTAAGTAAAGAAAAAATAGATGACTGTATGCAGTGTGGAAAGTGTTCTGCAGGTTGCCCGGCAAATGCTGGAATGGATGTATTACCTCATCAAGTGATAAGACTTTTACAGATTGGGGATGTAGAGAGTATAAAAAACTCAAAATCTATTTGGAACTGTGCGGCTTGTTTTACGTGTGAGTCTCGTTGTCCTAGAAATGTGAGTGTTTCAAAATTAATGGAAGCAGCAAGACAAACGATTGTTAGGAAACAGGGTGGAGATATGTTGAATCCAAATTTTGTTTCAAAACTAATGGAGGATAAAAAAATGCCACAACAAGCTGTAGTAAGTGGATTCCGTAAATATAGTAAGTAATTTTTAGAAGTTTGAGGGAGGAGTTTTAGTGCGTAGAATAGGAGTATTTGTTTGTTGGTGTGGAAGTAATATCGCAGGGACTGTAGATGTAGAAAAGGTTAGGGAAGCAGTTAAGGATATGCCAGGGGTTGTGCATTCTGTAGATTACCAATATATGTGCTCAGAAGTAGGGCAAAATTATTTAAAAGATGCAATAAAAGAAAAAAAATTAGATAGAATAGTAGTTGCATCATGTTCACCGAGAATGCATGAGGCAACATTTAGAAAAGCTGCAGAATCAGCAGGGTTAAATCCTTATCTGGTGGAAATAGCAAATATAAGAGAACATTGTTCATGGGTTCATAAAGATAAAGAAGTGGGAACAGAAAAAGCGATTTCTTTAACAAAAGCGGCTATAGCCAAAGCTACTTTAAATGAAGAGCTTGTATCAGGTACAACTCAAGTAGAGAAAAGGGCATTGGTAATAGGTGGAGGAATAGCGGGAATTCAAACAGCTTTGGATATAGCAGATGCAGGATATTTGGTCGATATTGTTGAGCAAACTCCAACTATTGGTGGAAAAATGGCTCAGATAGATAAAACATTTCCAACTTTGGATTGTTCAGCTTGTATATTGACACCGAAAATGGTTGATGCGGCCGCTCATCCAAACATAACTCTTTATACTTATAGTGAGATTGAGAGTGTAGCTGGATTTGTCGGAAATTTTAATGTGGCAATAAAAAAGAAACCTCGTTATGTAGATATGGAAAAATGTACAGGATGTGGAGTTTGTATTGAAAAATGTCCATCTAAAAAAGGTAAAAGTGAGTTTGAAGAGGGATTAGCTACAAGAACAGCAATCTATACACCATTTGCTCAATCAGTTCCAAAAGTTCCTGTAATAGATAAGGAGCAATGTCTAAAGTTCAAGACAGGTAAATGTGGAGTATGCTCTATTGTGTGTGGAACAAAAGCGATTAAATTTGATCAAGAGGAAGAGATTGTAAATCAAAAATATGGAGCAATTGTCTTAGCTACAGGATTTGACCTTATAAAGCTGGAAAATTTTGGAGAGTTTCATAATGAACATCCAGATGTAATAACAGGATTGGAGTTTGAGAGATTAACAAACGCAGCAGGGCCTACAAGTGGTAAATTTGTAAAACCATCAAATGGAGAAAGACCTAAAAAAGTTGTTTTTGTTCAGTGTGTAGGATCAAGAGATAAGAGTGAAAGAGGTAAATCTTATTGTTCAAAAATATGTTGTATGTATACAGCAAAGCATGCAATGTTGATAAAAGATAAATATCCAGATACGGAAGTTTATGTGTTTTATATAGATGTACGTACCCCTGGTAAAAACTTTGATGAGTTTCATAGAAGAGCTGTAGAAGAGTATGGGGTCCACTATATAAAAGGGATGGTTGGAAAGGTAATGCCGGAGGGAGAAAAATTGATGGTTCAAGCTGTGGATTCTCTATCTGGGACACCTTTAGAAATTGATGCAGATATGGTTGTTTTAGCTTCAGCAACTCAAGCAAAACCAGATGCAGTAGCTTTAAAAAGAAAGCTCAATATAAGTAGTGATTTAAATAACTTTTTTACAGAAGCCCATCCAAAACTAAAACCAGTAGAAACAGCATCAGCTGGAATATATTTAGCAGGAGCATGTCAGGGACCAAAAGATATACCTGAAACAGTAGCTCAAGCCAGTGCTGCTGCAGCAAAGGCGATAATATTATTGAGTAAAAAAGAACTTACTAACAATGCATGTGTATCAAATGTAAATAAAAATATATGTAGTGGATGTAAAGCTTGTTCGAAGATGTGTCCATATGATGCTATAAAGATAAAAATGATGGATATATATGATCATGGAAAAGTAGTGAGAAAAGAGGTTGCTGAAGTAAACGAAGCTCTGTGTCAAGGGTGCGGGGGATGTACTGTATCTTGCCGTCCAGGAGCTATTGACTTAAAAGGATTTACAAACAAACAGATAATGGCGGAGGTAGACGCAATATGTCTTTAGAAATAAATAAAAAAGAAGAGTTTAAGCCCTTGATAGTTGCATTTTGTTGTAATTGGTGTAGTTATGCTGGAGCAGACTTAGCTGGTACAAGCAGATTAAATTATCCAGCAAATATAAAAATAATACGTGTTCCTTGTTCGTGTAGAGTGAATCCTAATTTTGTTCTACGTGCTTTTCAAAAAGGGGCAGACGGAGTAGTGATGGCAGGGTGTCATCCAGGCGATTGTCATTATTCAACAGGTAATTATTATACAAGAAGAAGATTTTCTGTTTTTACAAACCTACTTGAGTTTATGGGAATTGAAAAAGATCGTTTAAAAGTGGATTGGATATCTGCAGCAGAAGCAAATAAATTCTCTACAGTGATGAATGATATTTTAGATAAAGTTCATAGATTAGGACCAAATAGAAAGTTAAGAGATATGAGGTGGGAAAGATAGAGATGATATTAAAGGCTAAAGAAGATTTTCAAAATGGAAAAGTTCAGATAGTTTTAGGGTGGAAAAAAGAGCAGGATTCAATAGAATCAATACCGGCTTTTATAGAGAGTGCAGATGAGTTAGAAGAGTTAATATTTGATGAATATTGTGTAAACAATCTTTCGAAATATTTGATTGATGAAATAAATGGTGGAAAAAAAGCGGGAGTTTTTTTAAAAAAATGTGATGCTTTGGGGCTGGAGCAGATGATAAAAGATAATAGAATTCTATTGGAAAGCGTAGTACCTTATGAAGTGGAATGTTTAGGGATGAAAGATTTTAAGACGGGAGATATTTTTAAAAAATGTGAAAAATGTTTGGATAAATCCCAAGACAGATTTGAAGAAGTTAGAGATATAGAGGGTATGACACACGATGAAAGGTATGATTACTGGATGAGTGAGTTTTCTAAATGTATAAGATGTAACGCTTGTAGAAACATATGTCCGGCTTGTAGTTGTGAAACTTGTGTTTTTGAGAAAAAAGATGAGGATGTATTAGGTAAAGCTAATAATGAGAGTGAAACAGGATTCTATCAAATAATAAGAGCATATCATGTAGCAGGAAGATGCTCTGATTGCGGAGAGTGCGAAAGAATTTGTCCTGTTGGAATTCCACTTGGAAAAATTAATAAAAAAATAATAAAAGATATAGAAGAGCTTTATGGAAAAGGGGAAGAGGATACACTTTCTAGTTTCAATCTTGAAGATGAGGATACATTTACAGAAAAAAGAGGTGGGAAATAATGAAAAGAATATCTAAAGCTAATCTTTTAATAGTGTGGAAAAAAATAGATGAAATTTTTGATTTATTCCTTCCAAAATCAGAGAATGGAAATACAAAATTTAAAAATTTTCAAGATGAGGGAGAGGTTGATTTAAAAACCCTAAAAACAACAGTACCGCTAAAAAACTTTGTATTTCCTCAAAGTGAAACTTTTTTAAAGTTCAAAACAAAAGATAAAAAAATAAAATTTGATATTACAAGTGTTTCTGAAGATGAGTACGTGATATTTGGAGCTAGACCTTGTGATATAAAATCTTTAGAGATATTGGATAATATTTTTTTAAGAGAGCCAGTTGACACTTATTATAAAGCACATAGAGACAGAGCTATTATAATATCTTTAGCTTGTAAAAATCCGGAGAGTAGTTGCTTTTGTGGAACTTTTGGAATAGAGCCAACATCAGTAAATAAAGCTACAGATATATCTTTGATTGAAGCTGGAGATTTCTATTATTGGAATACTATTAGTGAAAAAGGTAAAAAAATAACTGAGCTTTTAAAGGATATTTTAGAAGAGGTCTCATCAGAGGATTTAGTTACGTTGAAAATTGAAAAAGACAGAATTGAACTTGAAATGGAGAATTTACCTTTAAATTCTTTAGATATAGAAAAAATAGATGGGGAATTACAAGAAATTTTTGATAAAGAAAAGATGTGGAAAGAACTTTCAAGAAGATGCCTGGCTTGTGGATCTTGTACATATGTTTGCCCAACATGTCACTGTTATGATGTCAAAGATTATGCAGGAAATAATGGGGGAGAAAGATTTCGTTGTTGGGATTCGTGCATGTTCTCAGATTTTACTTTGATGGCGCATGGAAATCCAAGAACTGAGCAAATGCAAAGAGTAAGACAAAGATTTATGCATAAACTTGTGTATTATCCAAATAATCATGAGGGAACGTACTCGTGTGTTGGATGTGGAAGATGCATAGAAAAATGTCCGGTTCATATAGATATAGTTAAAGTAATAAAAAAATTGGTGGTGGATAGATAATGGCTTGTACTTGTCACGAGAAGGACCCTTTGGTTCCTAAAATAGCGAAATTAGAATTTGTAAGAAGAGATACCCCGGATGTAACAACATTTAGAATTGTATCTCCGGAAGGAGAGGCTCCATTTGAGTTTAAGCCAGGACAGTGTGCGATGATATCTGTGCCACCTCTTGGTGAAGCAATATTTTCAATAACATCTTCTCCAACAGAGGTGGGATATATAGAGTGCAGTATAAAAAAATGTGGTGCTGTAACAGATTATCTTCATACTTTAGAAGCAGGGGACGAAATAGGAATTAGAGGACCATATGGAAATAACTTTCCGATTGAGGAGTTAAAAAATAAGGATTTATTATTTATAGGAGGGGGAATAGGGTTAGCACCACTTAGATCGGTAATAAATTATGTTATGGATAGAAGGGATGAGTTTGGAAAGGTGGATATAGTTTATGGTGCTAGAACACCGGAAGATTTAGTTCATCCCAATGATATATATAATGTTTGGCCAGCAGCAAAGGAAACGAATGTTTATTTGACTGTTGATAGAGAGGCTAAAAATTGGGATGGAAATGTAGGATTTGTACCTAGTTACATAAAAGAATTGGGATTTGATACAAATAAAGTTGCATTAGTTTGTGGACCACCAATTATGATTAAATATGTTCTTCAAGGACTAGAGGAGATTGGATTTAAAAAAGAACAAGTTTATACAACTTTAGAATTGAAAATGAAATGTGGATTTGGAAAGTGTGGGCGTTGTAATATCGGTGATAAATATGTTTGTAAAGATGGGCCGGTATTTAGATGTGATGAAATAATAGAACTTCCGGATGAATATTAATACCTATAGGAGGAAAAATAAGTGATTGATAAAAAAATGGTAGATGTATATATACTAGGAAAAAAGTATTCTGTTCCGAATACTCTAACGATAATGGAGTCTATGGAATATGCAGGATATCAATTGAAAAGAGGATGCGGATGCAGATCTGGATTTTGTGGAGCATGTGCAACAGTTTATAGAGTAAAAGGGCACAAGGAGATGAAAGTTGTTCTTGCATGTCAAAGTAAAGTAGAAAATGATATGTATTTAACTCAAATTCCTTTCTTCCCAGGAGATAAAGGAATTTATGATTTGAATAATTTAGAAGCAACAGCTGACACAATAGCAAAATACTATCCTGAAGTTTATAAATGTATTGGATGTAACTCATGCACAAAAGGATGTTCTCAGAGTCTGGATGTAATGCAGTATATAGGATATGCCCAAAGGGGTGAGTTAGAAAAATGTGCCCACACATCATTTGATTGTGTATCGTGTGGGATTTGTGCAACAAGATGTCCAGCAGGAATAACACATTACAATGTTGGGCTTTTAGCTCGTAGACTTACAGGGAAGTACATAGCATCTCAAACAGTTCATTTGAATGAAAGAGTAGAAGAAATTCACAAAGGAATTCATGATAGAAAACTTGAAGAACTTATGAATAAAACTACTGAGGAATTAAAATCATTGTATAATAATAGAGATATCACAAAATAGGAAAATTGGAGGAGATTTAATGTATACACCAGAAATGAGAGAACTTATAAAAAAAGTTGAAGAAACTCGTTCTCAAAGAATCGCTAATGGAGATTTTCCAAGAATGACGGCTGAGGAAAAAACAGAAGTTTTAGAAGAAAATCATCCGGATTATATAGAGAGTGGTTTTGTAGAATTAAAAGTAGGTCCAAATAAAGGAGGAAGAGTTCCTAATGAATTAGGGGAATTGTTACAAGGGAAGAGTAGAATTGAAGGTTTAAACATAAATTTGAACAAAGTGGATTATGAGGCGGATGTTCTGATTATAGGTGGTGGTGGTTCTGGTGCAGCAGCAGCACTAGAAGCTCATAAAGCGGGATCAAAAGTAATAATAGCTACAAAGTTACGTTTTGGTGATGCAAATACGATGATGGCAGAGGGTGGAATTCAAGCAGCAGATAAATCAGATGACTCTCCGGCATTGCATTATTTAGACGTTATGGGTGGTGGACATTATTCTAACGTTCCGGAGTTGGCAGCGGCTTTAGTAAAAGATGCCCCAGTTGCAATAAAATGGTTAGATGATATGGGTGTTATGTTTGATAAAGAAAAAGATGGGACTATGGTTACGACTCACGGTGGAGGAACTTCAAGAAGAAGAATGCATGCGGCAGCAGATTATTCTGGAGCTGAAATAATGCGTGTTTTGAGAGATGAAGTTCAAAATAAAGAGATTGAGGTTTTAGAGTTTTCTCCAGCGGTAGAATTAATAATGGATGTTGATGGAAAGGTTGCAGGAGCAGTTCTTTTCAATATTGAAACAGAAGAATATCATGTAGCTAGAGCTAAAACAGTTATAATCGCTACAGGAGGAGCTGGAAGACTTCATTATCAAGGATTTCCAACTTCAAATCACTATGGTGCAACAGCAGATGGGCTTGTATTAGGATATAGAGTTGGAGCTAAATTAGCCTTTGCTGATACTATCCAATACCATCCAACAGGAGTAGCGTATCCAGCTCAAATTTTTGGAGCTTTAGTGACTGAAAAAGTACGTAGTTTGGGTGCGACACCACTAAATATTGATGGAGAGCAGTTTGTATACCATTTAGAAACAAGAGATGTGGAAGCGTCAGCGGTGATAAGAGAGTGTAATATAAAAGAAAAAGGTATTCCAACACCTAATGGAGGACAAGGAGTTTGGCTTGATACTCCTTTGATTGAAATATTGAATGGATCAGGAACGATTGAAAAAAGAGTTCCTGCTATGATGAGAATGTATCAAAAATTTGGAATAGATATGAGAAAGGAACCGATATTAATATATCCAACTCTTCATTATCAAAATGGTGGACTTCTAATAGACGAAAATGGGGCTACAAGCATAGAAAATCTATATGTGGCTGGAGAGGCTGCAGGAGGAATCCATGGGAGAAATAGATTGATGGGGAACTCGCTTTTAGACATTATTGTTTTTGGAAGAAGAGCAGGAAAATCAGCAGGAAATATATCTAAGAAAGTTGAGTTAAAAGAGTTAACTTTAAACCATGTAGAAAAATTTCATGGCATTTTGGTGGAGTCTGACTTAGTTATCAACACAGTATCTCCAATGTTATTACCTAATTATACCAATAAAGGGAAGTAAATATGAGTAAAGAATACGACGAAACCTTAAATAAGAGTCTCAAAATATCTATTTCAGTTTTCTTATGTGTTTTTTTACTTAAAGTTATATTTGGTGTCAATCCTTTTTATGCGGCTATAGCTGCAGTATCTTGTTTACAAGGAAATATAAAGGATTCTTTCAAAGTGGGGACTGAGAGAGTAATTGGAACAATTTTTGGTGGGGGAATAGGATTAGTAGCAATATATTTTATATCAACAGAAGCAAGCGATTTAAAAGGGAGTTTAATCATAGGATTTTCTATGATGTTTATAATTTTTGGAACTACATATTTATTAAAAAAACCTGCATCAAATACGATAGCGTGTATAGTATTTCTAGGAATTGCTACCAACATGGAGGGAAGAGATCCATATTACTGGGCTTCTAAAAGAATAATAACAACTATTATAGGGGTTATTATAGCCCTTGTTTGCAACTGGATTATAAGTGGTGAATATAAAAAAAGTAAATTTTTCAGAAAAAAATTGACAGGCGATGAAGATATGTAGTATACTCACTCTAACGTAAATACAGAAGAGAGGTTAGTTCACTTCCATATACGGAGCCTAAGGCCGACGGCGATGATGTTATGACCCTGTGAATTAAGTATTGTGAAGCTGCCATAACAATACGCTTATTAATTTTTATTAAGTTCTCTAAGGCATACCCTTTTTTGGGTATGCTTTTTCTTTTGGGTAGAATTTTAAAACTTAGGGAGGACACAAAATGAAAATGACAAAAATTTTATTGACAGGACTATTAGCTTTATCTACAGTAACGCTATCAAAAATGGAGTATACAGGAGATAAATATTTGGGAAAAGAGGTAATAACAAATCTTGATGTTGCTGATTTAGAATCTGGAAAAGTATATGAGTTTTATTTTCAAGGGGTTGAAAATAGTTTAGGAAGACCTTGGTATATACCTGTAACAGTAATTAAAGGTGAGAATGCTGGGAAGAAATTTTTAATTAATTCAGGAGTTCATGGAAATGAACTAAATCCAATATTGACATCTTATAAAGTGAAAGAGAATTTAAATCCTAAAAATGTTAATGGAACAGTGACAATAGTTCATGGAATGAATGTTTCTGGTCTTTTAAACAATACAAGAGGGTATAAGTTTGGAGGTAATTCAGAATCTACATCTGATTTAAATAGACAGATGGATGCTGGGAAAACGTCTGTAGCAGATCAAAAATATTCAACTTTAACTTGGCAAAATTTATTGTCTAAAAATGCAGACAAAGTAATAGATTTACATACAAGTGGTAAAGGGAGCGAGTTTCCATTATTTGTGTATGCTGATTTTAGAAATTCAGAGATAAAAAAGATGGCTGAATTAACAGGAGCAGATGTTGTTAAGTTGGATAGTGGAGAGAAGGGGTCTGTAGAAACATCTTTTGTTGATATTGGAGTTCCAAGCATAACCTTTGAACTCGGGGCTTCTGAAACTCAACAGGCTGACATTGTTGCAAGAGCTGTGGATGGAGTTTTAAATAATTTGATAGATTCTAAAAATTTAATAGGGAAAGAGATAAAAACTTCTAAGGATACATTTTATGGGAATAGTTGGAGTCGAGTTCGTGCTGAAAAAGGTGGCTATGTAGAAAACAAGGTGAAAATAATGGATAATGTAAAAGAGGGAGATCTTATGTTTATTCAATATGATTCTTTTGGAAACATTGTTCAAGAGTATAAGTCGCCTAATAGCGGAGTTGTTGTCAGTATAAAAGATTACCCGTACAGTGAACCTGGAGATTCTCTAGGAAGAGTTATAGAGTATGACGCAAAAGAAAAAGAGCAAGTGTTAAAAAAATAATAAAAAAGCTTGATTACTTATTTTAGTAATCAAGCTTTTTTCTAAAGCTATTCCCAATCTCCTTTGGTTTTCCAATAGATTGCAATCTCTTCTAAAGTTTTACCTTTAGTTTCTGGTAAAAATAGAATAACTATAAAAAATAAAAACATTGATACTGAGAATATTCCAAATGAGAATGAGCCATGAAATCTTTCTGTGAGGTATATATTTGTATTAATTAGGGGAAAGGAGTAGATGACAATTGCATCTGTTATCCAATTTAACATTCCAGACAAAGAGCTTCCTTTAGAACGAATAACTGTAGGAACGACTTCAGATATATATACTGTAAGCATAGCTCCAGCAGAAATTGTAAAAAAGAAATTATAAACATAGATTAAATATGAAACATCTATATCGATCTTTTGAATATACAGAAAATATGTAACTAAACTTTCAGAAAAAAACATTCCTAGAACTCCCATCAATAAAAGAACTTTACGTCCCATTTTATCGGCAAAGATAACAACGAAAATGGCACCACCTAGTTCGGAAACTCCGATGAAAATACTTTGAAAGTATGCTAAATTTGATCCACCCTTAGAAATGTTTGAAAATATTCTTTGAGCATAATACGTTATAGCATTAACACCAGAAAGTTGTCTGAAAATTGGAAATATAGCACAAATTAAAAGTGCGTATATCAAACCACCTTTTATTTTAATTTTTTTATTTTCGGACTGCTTAGGACGATTGGAAATCATTTCGGAGTAAACTAACTCTACACGTTCAGGATTGTCTATGAATTCAGATAAAGAGGTTTTTGCTTCTTGATCTCTTCTTTTCATGATAAGCCAACGTGGGCTTTCTGAAAGAGTGAAAAAGGCTAAAAACATAAAGATTAAAAATAAAATTTCAATCCCAATTAAAACTCTCCATCCAGTCATAGTATTCCATTGTAATGAAAAAGCTCGTTCAAAAAAATATGTGACACTATAACCAAGAATTAAACCGAATGCTAAAAGTATTTGTCGGATTGCTCCGGTTCGTCCACGTTTTGATGCGGGTGAAACTTCAACAATATACATTGGAGCGGCAACAAATAAGCTTCCAAGAGATATACCAAAGATGATTCTTCCAACATAAAATAAAATTAAAGATTTTGAGAGAATGGTTATTGATAGACCTATAATACCGAGTGAAATAGCAAATATTAAAGTTTTTTTTCTACCGATTAAATCTGAAAAATATCCTGCGAATAAACTTCCAGTAAAGTTTCCTATAAGTGAAGCGATAACTAATATTCCAACTTTATCAGCTGGAATATTAAAATATTCTCTTAAATATTTAACAGATCCACCTAAATTGGCAGAGTCATAGCTAAAAATAAATCCAGCTAGGGCAATTATAGTAGCTACAAAGTAGATGTTTTTTCTTTTCATTTTTCCTCCCTGTGGTTAAAAAATTTCTATTAACTTAAAATTTATTGAAATAAAAAGTTTGAATATTAGTTTGTTTTACAAATAAAAAAATAAGAATCCTTTGAAAATAGGAATTCCAGATAAAGATATTTTTGTATTAGAAAAAAAAATTGACAAATGTCCGTCCAGTGAGGTAATATAATCAACAATACATAAAATAGGGGGCGTTACCGTGAATAAAAAATATTTATTGGGTTTTGCATTGTTATGTTTAGGGATTAGTGGTTGTTCAAAAGAGAAAAGTGAAGTTTCAGGAGAGAAGGTAAAAACAATTATAATTTCTCAAGGTTCTAAACCGAAAAGTTTAGATCCGGCTATGTACAATGAAATACCTTCACTTTTTATAGTTGAACAAATTTTTAATACTCTTTTTAGAATTGATCCAAATGGGAAAATAGTACCTGAATTAGCAGAATCTTATGAATATGTAACGCCATTAGAACTTGTTATAAAATTAAAAAGGGGTATAAAATTTCATAATGGGGAGGAGTTAAAAGCAAATGATGTCGCTTTTAGTGTGAATAGAATGTTAGAAAAACCTGCCACAAAAGTTATGTTAGATGCAATAGATTCAGTTTCAATTGTAGATGATTATATTGTGAAAATAAAATTGAAAGAGAGTTCTGCACCATTGTTATATACACTCTCTTATCCCTTAACGTCAATTTTAAATGAAAAAGACACTCTATCTAAAAGTGGAAATATAGCGATTGACCCATTAGGAACAGGACCTTTTAAATTTGATAAATGGGGAGATGGAGAAAAAATTAAATTGAATTCAAATATAGAGTATTTTGAAGGAAAACCAGTTGTGGATGAGCTTGTATTTAGAGCTATAACGGAAAATACTAGTAGATTAGCAGCTTTAGAAACAGGAGAGGTTGATATAGCGACAATATCTCCGATTGATGTCCAAACTGTTGAATCAAGTGAAGAGTTATATGCGATTTCATACCCAACAACCTCGACAGAATATTTAACAATAAATGTTCAAAAATATCCATTGAATAATCTAGATTTTAGAAAAGCAATACACTCGGCTATAGATAAACAGAGTATAGTGGATACAGTTTATATGGGGAAGGCCAGTGTTGCAAAAACAATTGTAAATCCGACAGTGTTTGGAAGTGATCAAAGCGTTGAAGGATATCCATATAATCCAGAAAAAGCGAAAGAATATATAAATAAATCAGGTGTTTCGGGAGAGGTAATAAAAATAATGTCAAATGATAATCCAGTAAGGCTTCAAGCTGCTCAAATAATTCAAGCTAATCTAAAGGAGGTTGGAATCAATTCAGAAATAGAAACTGTGGAATGGGGAACATACTTACAATTGACAGCACAAGGGCAGTACGATATCTTTATCGGTGGATGGGTATCTGGAACTTCTGATTCAGATATAGTTCTTTTTCCACTTCTTCACAGTAGTTATAAAGGCGGTGCTGGAAATAGAGCGATGTATGAAAATCCGAAATATGATAGTTTAGTAGAGTTAGGAAGAACTTCTTTAGAACCTGAAAAGAGAATTGAAGTATATTCTAAAGCTCAAGAGCTTTTACAGGAGGAAACACCATTGATTCCTCTTTATTATAAAAATGATAATATGGGATTAAGTAAAAAAATTAAAAATTTTATACCAGAACCAAATACGATTCATAATTTTACAAAAGTAGATAAGGAGTAGTGAGGGGAATGAATGTTGATTTAAATTATACGATTGAGTTTTGTAAAGAGATTTTGGAAATTCCAAGTCCGGCAGGATATACGGAATTAGTTATGGAAAGAGTGGCAAAGGAACTAGATAGCTTGGACATTAAATATTCTTATAGTAAAAAAGGCTGTATTATAGTTAGGTTAGAAGGAGAAGATAGAAACTATACAAGACTTCTATCAGCACATGTAGATACCTTAGGAGCCGTAGTGAAAAAAATAAAGTCCAACGGAAGATTAGAACTTCTAAATATTGGAGGTTATGCATGGGGATCTGTGGAGGGAGAAAATGTAGTTATTCATACATTGGATGGGAGAGAGTATGAAGGTACAGTTTTACCGAATAAAGCATCGGTACATGTTTATGGAGATATTCCAAGAGAGATGGCCAGAATAGCTGAAAATATGGAAGTTAGATTGGATGAGGAGGTTTACTCGGAGCAAGATACAAGAGCACTGGGAATATGTCAAGGAGATTTTGTGAGTTATCATACAAAAACTAAGGTTACAGATTCAGGGTATATAAAATCGAGATATTTAGATGATAAACTTTGTGTAGCACAAGTGCTTGCGTATCTAAAATATCTAAAAGATAATAAGAAAAAACCAAACAACAATTTATATTTATATTTTTCAAATTTTGAAGAAGTGGGTCATGGTGTTTCAGAAATTCCAAATGATGTGGACGAGTTTGTTGCGTTGGATATAGGTCTTGTTGCAGAAGATGCACATGGAGATGAAAAAAAGGTGAGTATTGCAGCAAGAGATAACAAAACAGTTTATGATTTGAAAATTAGAAAGAGATTACAAGAAATAGCAGAAATTAATGGGATAAATTACACAGTAGGAGTTTACAATAGATATGGATCTGATGCGACAGCTTCAATTCTTCAGGGAGCAGATTTAAGATATGCGTGTATTGGTCCAAATGTGGATGCGACACATCATTACGAAAGAACTCACTTAGATGGAGTAGTTGAAACGATAAAGCTTTTAATAGCATATTTATAGATACAAATAAACTTGCTTTTTATCATAAAAACATAAAAGGAGAAAAAATGAAACATTTAAATCTACTAATAAAACCCTCCTCGAGCAATTGCAATATAAGTTGTAAGTATTGTTTTTACAGCGATGTAGCTAAAAATAGAGAGTATCAAAATTTGGGATTTATGAGTTATGAAACGATAGAAAAATTAGTTATAGATGCCTTTGAAATGAAACCTGAAAATATAACATTTTCCTTCCAAGGAGGGGAGCCAACTTTGGTGGGGATTGATTTTTATAAGAAATTTCATGAATTTGTAAAAAAATATAAAAATGAAAATACAGGTATAAATTTTAGTATGCAAACAAATGGAATTTTAATTAATAAAAATTGGATGGAGCTATTTAAAAATTATAATTATTTATTGGGAGTTTCGTTGGATGGGAATAAAGATGTTCACAATACTTTTAGATATAATCATAAGGGTATAGGTACCTTTACAGAAGTTATAAAGAGTATTAAACTTTTGCAAAAAAATAATATAAACTTTAATATTCTGTGTGTAGTAAATAAAAAAACAGTTGAAAATATAGAAGAGATATATAATTTTTTTAAAACTTCAAGATTTAAATATCTCCAATTTATACCGTGTCTGGATAAATTGAGTGGAGAAAAAAACGAAGAATTTTCTTTAACAGAATCTATGTATGGAGAATTTTTGGATAATCTTTTCAATCTTTGGTACAGTGATTTTAAACAAAATAAATATATAAGTATACGATATTTTGATAATCTACTATCTATCTTGTTGAATAACCCTCCAGAGTCATGTGATATGTTGGGACATTGCAGTGTAAATACTGTAATTGAAGGGGATGGAAGCGTATATCCATGTGATTTTTATGTTCTTGACAAATTTAAGTTGGGCGAGTTGAAAGATAATACTTTGGAAAGTCTTATCACGTCTAAAAAAGCTA
Source organism: uncultured Cetobacterium sp. (assembly GCF_947072685.1). Classification (GTDB taxonomy): domain Bacteria; phylum Fusobacteriota; class Fusobacteriia; order Fusobacteriales; family Fusobacteriaceae; genus Cetobacterium_A. Next base: position 122,030 of record NZ_CAMTIK010000004.1, read on the forward strand.
TGGAGTTTATAAAGTCATCATTATTTGTAGATGTTAAATGTAGGAATTGTACTTATTTTTTTCTTTGTAGAAGTGGATGTAGAAGACATAAAGATTTTGAAAACAAAACTTACCAAAATAGATTTTGTATGTCATTTAAATCATTTTTTTCAAAAAATATGACTAAGTTGGTTGAAGTGAAAGAATGGATTAGAAAAAAAAACAGCTAAATATAATAAAATAAATTTTAAAATAAAGAGAATACATTTAAATTCTCTTTATTTTTTTTTGAAATTAAAGAAGATATGTGAAAAAGAGTGAGTTCAGTTAAATGGCATAAATAATTCTATAGAGCCAATTAGCTAAAGGGTCGTTAATTCTATACATCTCTTGATATAGTTCATTTAATAGTTCGTTTTTTAGAGTTGCATATTTATTTTCGTAAAAAAGATTGGTAATCTCTTCCGGATCATTAATCATATCATATAATTCGCATTTGTCTGTGGCGTTAAATACTAATTTATAATCTTTTCTTCTCCACATTCTTTGTTCGAAGGAAACAAAATGACCAGCAAGTTGACCTAAAATACCTGTTCGTTGCTGATACTCTTGATCTCTAAGAAGAGGAAGAAGACTTTTTCCATCAAAAAAACTAGGAGTTTTTCCACCTATAAATTCAGTACAGGTAGGAGTTAAGTCATGTAGATAAATAAGTGAATCGTTTATATTGTTTTTTATCATAGAGAGAGGATCTTTTATTATCATTGGAATTTTATATGTTTTATCCAACATGAATTCGCCTTTTTCGATTAGTTTATGTGCACCCATGGCATCCCCGTGATCTGCAGTAACAGCTAAGAATAGATCGTCATATAAATTTTCATTTTTTAAAAAATTTATAAACTCTCCCAAAGCCTCATCAATTAAAGTTATATACCCCCAAAATTTGGTTATAACCTCTTTCCAACGCTCTTCGGAAGCATCCCAAACACCCCACATCTTAGATATATACTGATAATAAAGAGGTCTGTTTTCTAAAGGAGTGTAGAAACTTTTGTCCAACTTTACATCATTAGGCGAATACATAGAATAGTATGGTTCTGGGATAACACAAGGTGTGTGAGGTCCCCAAAAGTTCATCCAGATAAAAAAAGGTTTGTTTTCTTTTTTAGCTTGTAAAATTTCTTTTTTGGCTTCTTCAACTATAAAATATGGAAGAGTAGCCTCTTTAGGACAATCTAATTTTCCACACAATTCTTGAACTTGTAAATGAGGATTTTCTCCAAAATATGATTCTGTTACTTTTGGAATAGAGAATCCTTTTTCTTGAAGCCATTTAATATAACGATCCTCATTTTTAGGTGCTTGTGAAAAGACCATATTTTCATATAAATCACTCCCAGGATAACCGTACCCATCAAAATTATGACCAGAAAATCCAAAATCTTTAGGTAGAACATTCCCTCCAATATGCCATTTTCCTATATAAATATTTTTATGATTTGAAAATTCAGATATGATATTAGGATTATCTGGAGTGGGATCTATAACTGCAGATTTTTCAACATTTCGAATAACTTTATGATTTGTAGGAAATTGTCCTGTAAAAAGAGAAGTTCTAGCAGGAGAGCAAACCGCTGCGGGAGTATACGCTTCGGTAAAAATAGTTCCATCTTGAGCAATTGAATCCAGAGTTGGAGTTTTAACAATGGGATGACCATAAGTCCCCAACATATCTGTTCGAATTTGATCCATAAGTATTAGTGCTATATTCTTTTTCATTTTTCTATATCCCCCTCATTTAAGTTGTATTCAGTAGTGTAAACAAAACGATCAGCTCTGATAATAGCGGTAGTATATTCAATAATGCTGTCCTTTTCCCATAGAGTTTTTTCTATTTTCATACCGGCATCATTCTTCTTTTTATTGAGTTTAGAAGCTTGCTCGGAAGTTAAAAGGCATGCTGTGAAACGCTCGTTTCCTTTTGTGAATTTAGCAGAATAATTATTTTTTAATATGTCGTAAATTATTGAGTTTTCTAAATCAAAACTTTCTAATCCAGGAAATCTAGAATATAAAAAAAATATGTTTTCATAGATTAAAGGATCGTTATCAGCAAATCTAATCCAAGTGATTTCATAGACTTTTTCCTGCTTATTTATATTCATTTTTTTTGATATTTTTTCTCCAGCTTCAATTATTCTGAAAGATAAAATTTTAGATTTTGGTTTTTTACCGCTATTTTTAACATCATCATAAAATTTTGAAAAATGCGAACGCTTTTGAATGATTTGTTTAGGAGCGATAAAAGTTCCTTTTCCACGAATTTTATAAATATATCCATCTTTCTCTAATTCAAATAATGCTCTCCTAATAGTTATTCGACTAGTAGAGTAATCTTTACACAGTTCAAATTCAGTAGGAAGTTGTTTATGTTCTGTTAATTTTTTGGTTTCTATAAGATCTTTGATATCATCATATATTTGTGAAAAAAGAGTTGGTTTATTTTTAAAATTTTTCAATTTTCCTCCCCAGCTTTAATATATTGTATCCAATATATAACATATTTATTCAATCTAATCAAACTTAAAATTTAGAAATGGTTAAAATTTTATATGATTTTCACACTTTAAATATATTACAACTAATACAAATCGCATAACAAACTAAAAGATTAGTTATATAACAAAAAGAAT